>JAJPJC010000085.1 GCA_021324445.1 Isosphaeraceae bacterium | reverse complement strand
TCAACAAATTCGGGAGACATCGGATGGACCTCCGTGATCGGGAAACCAAAACCACCCCAGTCAAAGAGGTTACAGTAATTACGACCGCATGTTCAAAGGGGTAGCTTGAGCCTGACTCGATCTGGATTCCTGTCAGGCTCAAGCCTGACCTACGTGATTCCTGTCAGGCCAAAGCCTGACCTACGTGAGCGCCTCTCCTGGCGAAGTATTCGTAAGAGGCCCCCATGGACCAATCGGGATCGTTGGACAGCCGGTCGAAGGTGGGGCGGTATGGAATCCCCAGCGCGCTGGCGCTGCTGATCGCGGCGATCGTCCTCTGGGACCAGACCGCGCGGCGGCCGGTTCCCGGTCCGACCGGGATGCCAGCGCCGGCCGTCGCCCCGATTCCGTCCAGCCCGTATCGGAATACCCAGCCGGGCGTCGCTTATGTGGGCGACGAGGTCTGCGCGCGGTGTCACGCCGAGATTGCGCGAGGCTACCGCGGGCACCCGATGGGGCGGTCGATGTCCGAGGCGCCCGGACCCGAGCCTGCGGCGAATGGGGTGGTCTTCACGGCCGGCGACCTGGTCTATTCGGTCCTTCAGCGCGGCGGCAAGGTGGTCCATCGCGAGGAGCGTCGCGACGCTCAGGGCCGGACGGTCGAGTCGACGGAGCGGGCCGTCCACTATGTGCTCGGCTCGGGACGTCGCGGGCTGGCGTTCCTGGTCGAGCACGACGGCGGGCTCTACCAATCGCCCATCACCTGGTACGCCGAGACCCACCGATGGGGCTTGGCGCCGCTGTATGAGATGCAGAACCTCCATTTCACTCGGTCGATCACGCCCGGCTGCCTCTTCTGCCACTCCAACCGCATTGACGTGGCCCCCGGGCGGCCTCCGGTGTTTCATGGCTTGACGATCGGCTGCGAGCAGTGCCACGGGCCCGGCGCGCTGCACGCGCGGCGGCCGGAGCCGGTCGACGGCCGTGATTGGACGATCGTGAACCCGGCCGACCTGGAGCCTCGTTCCTTGCGCGAGTCGGTCTGCGAGCAATGTCACCTTCAGGGCTCATCCCGCAGGCCTCAGCCCGGCCGCTCCGCCTTCGACTTTCGACCCGGCCTGCCCTTCGACGCGTTCATGGTCGTGTCCTGGGCGCGGGGCGATCCGATCGCGACAATCCGCGCGGTCGGACATGTCGAGCAGATGCGCCAGAGCACCTGCTACCGCGAGAGTGGGGGCGAGCTCGGGTGTATTTCCTGCCACGATCCGCACCAACTCCCCGCTCCCGAGGAGCGGGTCGCCTATTATCAAGGCCGATGCCAGGAATGCCACGCGGAGCGGGGCTGCTCCTTGCCCCGCCCAGAGCGTCGGGCGCAGCAGCCCGACGACGATTGCACGGCCTGCCACATGCCGCGATCACCGGCCGGCGACATCGCCCATACCGCCATCACGGTCCACACCATCCCACGCCACCGCCCGATGCAGCGCTAAGCACTTGGCCGGGGTTATGGTGCACTCCAGCGAGGCGGTCGTGGGCGCCGGGTGGCTGGGGTCGGAGGCGGCGCAGCCGCCGCAGCCCCCAGGGGCAGAGGCCCCCGCGGCTGGGGGCTCCGGCCTTCGGCCTCCGACCCCAGCCACCCGGCCATCCGGCCGCCGGCTCGCGCTCAGCGAGTCGAGTTCGTGGCCGGCACCCGCGATGGGCGTATGGCCTGGTACGAGTCGGACCCTTCGGTGATCGTGATGGCCTGGTCGGCGGCCACGTTGCGGAAGGTCTGGGTCGTTCGACTGGTCGGCCAGCTCACCTCCACGCGAGCGACCGCCCTCACATCCCCAAGGCCGATCGTCTCGACCAGGGAGTTGCCGCCGAAGCTGCCATTCGTCCCGATCATGCGGTGAATCGACCGCGGGGGGCGACCGTCCCCCTCCAGGTCGACCTGGATCCTGGCTCCCAAGGCCGCGCGATTGGTCCGGGTGCCGACGAGCTTGACCTGGAGCCAGTGCTTCCCCTGGCCCGGGTTCTGGAACAGGGCGCTATAGCCCTTGTCGCCGGGATAACCCCCGCCGAGGACCGCGAAGAGGTCCAGATCGCCATCGCCATCATAATCCGCGAAGGAGACGCCATGCCCCTTCTGGAGGTGGCCGGTGCGGCTGGACTCGGTCACGTCCTCGAAGCGTCGACCGTCGATGTTCTTGAGCAGCCGGTTGGGCGCCAGGCCCGAGTAAGACATCCAGCCCGAGCCGAGATACAGATCGAGATAGCCATCGTGGTCGATATCGCCGCAGTTCACCGCCATCGTCGGCATGGGCCGATCGAGGCCGACCTCCCGGCTCACGTCGCGGAAGCCCTGGGTCCCGAGGTTGCGAAAGAGATGCGGCGGGCTGGAGATCCGCACAGGGAGGCCCAGGTAGCCGGCGATGACCTCAGCCTGGTTCGGCTTCCAGTCGTTGATGAAGAGGTCGAGCCGGCCATCGTTGTCGTAATCCCAGAATAAGCAGGGGAAGCTGGTGATGGGATTGCTGGGGTCGGACAGGTCGGTGATCCCCATTTCCGCAGCGACGTCGTGGAAGGTCCCGTCGCCCTCGTTGTGGTAGAGACGGCCGGGCCCGCCGCGCTGGCTGGAGACGAAGAGATCGAGCCGGCCGTCGTTGTCATAGTCGCCCCAGACCGCACCCTTGGCGTATCGTTCGTTGAGGACGCCGGCCGCCGCGGCGACATTGCCGAATCGGCCCTGACCGAGATTGCGGTACAGCCGGCATCGGTTGCGCGGGTCCGGCTGCGAATGGGGACCGGCGGTCAGGTCCACCGCGTACTCGCCGCAGACGAAGAGGTCGACCCAACCGTCGTTGTCATAATCGCCCCAGGCCGCCGACTCCGAGGCAATCGGCTCGCCCAAACCACTGGCGATCGTCACGTCCTCGAAGATCCCGCCCCCCCGGTTGCGCAGGAGTGACATGCGGGCAGGCTTCTCCCAGCCCCCTCGCAGCAGCAGGACGTCGAGGTTGCCGTCGTTGTCAAAATCCGCCCGGGTGAGGTTCAAGGCGTAGATCTGCCGGTCAAGGCCCGCCTGTGAGGACCGGTCCTCAAACGTGCCGTCGCCGCGGTTGACGAACAGCGCGGCCCCCCGATCCGCGTCGAGGGACGTGGTCAAGAGGTCAGGGAGACCGTCCCCGCTGAAATCGTCGAAGAGACTGCCGCCGGCCAAGGTCGGGCCCCGTGCCGTCAGGCCCGCCTGCGCGGCCACATTCACGAAGCGGCCGACGTCGATCCTCGAGCGGAACCGGTCGAGCGGGATCAGGTACGCCGGGGGCACCTGCTGCGGGTATTCGCCCAGCGTCATGTAAGCGAGGTTCAGGAGCCAACGGACCCGCAGATCGCCCGGCCACTCCTGGAGATAGGCCGTGAACTGCCGGATCGCCTCGCGCGAGCCGGCCTGCTGGAGGTGGACGGCCTGGCTCGCGATCGGGAAGATACAGCTCGATGGCCCGAGACACTCCAGGCAGTTTTCCACCTCGCCGCGGCGCAGAGCGACGAGACCCAACAGCGCGCGCACGGTGGCCTGCTCCGGCGCCGGTACGCCCGGCGTCCGGCTCAGCTCCAGCGCCTTCTCGAGCCAGGGCGTGGCCTTGGCGAAGTTCCCCTGGTACATCTCGAGGAGGGCAAGGGCCCGCCAGGTTCGGATGGCCTGGGTCGCCTGGTCGCCGGTGGGGTGCGCTGGGACCACGAGGCGATCGGCTCTCGCACCCCAGGTCGCCATCCCTCGCCCGTACCGGCCCAGGATGGACTGCGACAGCTCCTCCAGCGAGCCCTCGACCCTCACGGGGCCGGTGAACTCCGCGGCCGTCGTGGAGATGCCGCTGTCGAGAGCCTGGGAGGTGAGGAAAACCTTCTTCGATGTCCCCGGCGCGTTGGGATCGGGAAAGGTCGCGATCAAGTCAGGCAAGTCCAGCGTCGAGACCTCCGAGAAGGCTGGAGCCTTCCGAGGAGGGTCGACGGTCACGCGCGACGGTCTCGAACCAGCCACGAACCCGACGATTGCCGATGCAATCGCTGCGCAGAGAATCACTCCAGCGATGATCCTCAGGGAAATGCTCATCGCTAGGCTACTCCTGCCCAGAAGTCGTCCAAAACCTCATTGGGACCGGCCTGGCCTTCGGGTGGTTGGGGTCGGAGCCGGCGCGGCCGACAGAGCCCCCAGGGGATCGGCCCACGAGGCGGCGGCCCTGGGGGCGTCACCCTTCGGGTGCCGACCCCAGCCACCCAACCACTGTGCGCCATCCGAGTGTTCGCCGCTCTAGTCCGCACTCCAGGCCCGCACCCCAACGCCTGGGCGTACGCGTAGCGGATGTCGAATTCGTAAGGGACGACCTGGATCAAACGCTCGTATCGCTGGCAAGCTTTCTTCACTTCCCCACGTCGCAGATCGGCGAGGGCCAGTTCCTTGAGAGCCTCGGGCTGGCGCGGGTCGACCAGGAGGGCGGCTTCGAAGTGGCGGGAGGCGGCCTCGAGGTCGCCGGCCTGAAACGCGTTGCGGCCCAGGCCCACCAGGGCGTTGGCATCGTTTGGGTTGCGTTTCAGGTGAGTTTGGAATTCCCGCTCGGCCTCGTCGAAGCGGCGATCCTTGCTGAGCTGCTCGGCCAGGCCGAGGCGGGCCGGGTCGAGGTCCGGGTCGCGCTCCAGGGCCAAGCGATAGTTGCGGATGAGAGTGGAAGCGGACATGCCGGAACGCGAGGCGATCTCGTTGCTCCACATGTAGGGCTGAGGATCGTCGGGCAACAGCTCTTTCCAGCGTTCGATGGGCTCGCCGGCCTGCGCCAGCCGGTAAGTCTTGAGGTAGATGCGCGCCAACTCCCTGGCCACCTCGGCGCGGGGCTCGGATCCGTCGTCGAAGGCCTGCCGCAAGATCGGCTCGGCCTCGTTGAAGTGCCCCGACCGTGCCTGGAAGATCGCGGTCAAGGATTGAAGTCGGTACGGGTCGAAGCGCAGCTTGGCCGCCCGCGCGAGGGCGTCGGCCGCCTCGAGCGGCCGATTCTCGGCCAGGGCCAGCCAGGTGCGATAGAACTGCGCTTCCCCTGAGTCGGGCTGGGCCGCGAGCCACCGTCGCAAGGGCTCGCCGGCCTGCTCGTAGCGCCGGGCGGCGAAGGACTCGCGGACCAAAACCGCGAATCGGCTCTCACCGTACCGGACCTTCATCGCATAGATCAGGACGGCGAGGGACACCGCGAGGATCGTGGCGGCCGCCAGATGTACGGTCATCAGGCGTCTCGGTCGTGGACCCGATCCGGCCGCCGGCGCCGCGCCTCCGGGGCCGGGCGAGACCTCAAGAATCGACGCCGGTCTTGATTCCTCACGCTTCATCCCAATCGGACTCCACCTGCAAGATCTGTCGTGATCGATTCTCTCGTCGATCCTCTTGACCGGCCCATGGAAGATTGACAGACCGCTACGGACTCGAAGACGAAGCCATCAGCCGGTGGTAGTTCGCCAGGCCGGCGTCACCCTGCTTCTGGTAGTAATCGGCGAGGAGGCGGTGGGTCGGGATGTGGTGGGGGTCGGCCTGGAGGATCTCGCGGGTCCACTTCAAACCCTCCGCGGCATGGCCGTGCTCGAGCATCCACCGGGCAACTTCGTGGCGCGAGCGGAGGTCCTGGGGATCCTGGAGGATCTTGTGCCGGAGCCCCAGGATCCGGTCGTGCTGTTCGCGGAGTCGCGCCGCCGCGTCGCTTTCGGCCCGCGCCCGGGCCTCGTCCCCCTTGAGCTTCAGGGCCTGGGCGTAGGAATAGCGGATCTCGTGATCATAGGGCTCGATCTGGGTGAGCAGCTCGAACCGCTGAGCCGCCTGGGCGAACCGGCCCAGCCGCAGGTCGGTCTGGGCCAGCTCCTTGAGGGCATCAGGTTGGCGTGGATCGGCCTTCAGCGCGGCTTCGAAGGCCGTCGTGGCCCCAGCAAGGTCGCCGCTCTGGAACGCATTCCGCCCCAGGCCGACCAACGCCTTGGCGTCCTCGGGATGCCGGTCGAGATAGGCGCGAAACTCCTGCTCGGCCTCGTCGTAGCGGCGATCCTTGCTGAGCTGCTCGGCCAGGCCGAGATGGGCCTGATCCAGGTTCGGGTCGCGCTCCAGCGCAGCGCGGTAGTTCTGGATCAAGACCGAGGGCTCGGCGTTGGAACGCGCGGCCACCTCGTTACTCCAGAGATACGGCAGGGGATCCTCCGGAGCGAGGCTGCGCCAGCGCTCGATCACCACGCCGGCCTCGGGGAGCCGGTACGAGGTCAGGTAGATCCGCGCCAGCTCCTTGGCCACTTCGATCTGGGGCTCTCGCTTCTGCGCGAAGGCCTCGCGCAGGCTCGGCTCGGTTTCTCGGATCCGGTGCGCACGCGCCTGATAGACGGCGGTCAGAGGTCGGATCAGGGCCGGGTCCAGACCCGACCTCCTGGCTTGCTCGAAGCCCTTGACCGCCTCATCAGGATCCTGATCGACCAGGGCCAGCCACACCCGGTAATACGCGGCCTCGGCCGACTGTGGCCGTTCTCGGAGCCATCGCCGCAAGGGTTCGCGGGCCGCTTCATAGCGATGCGCCCGGAACGCGCGACCGACCACACCGGCCCATCGGGAGACCCGGTACTGCTGGTAGCCCAGATAACACCCGGCCGCCGCGACGATCGCCAGGATGAGAGTCAGGACCGCTGCTCTCGCGGTGAGCCGCGTGCCCCGCGCCGCGTGCCGCCTGGGGTGGTCTTCGGTGCGCTGCATGGTGTCTGGCCCGTGGCGCTGAGCATGGCCTGTGGGGTCGGGTCGGTTGGTTCCATGATACTCGCCACCCCGCCCGCGCCACTAGCCAGGCGGCGCGCGGCGATGGACCCGAATATGATGGTCGGTGAACCGAGCGCGTCGGGAGGGATCCGGGACCTTGGGCATGTGGCAGGCGATACATCCTCCCCGGGGGTTCACCGGGCAGGCCGGCGGGTCCGGATGGCTGGTCTGAGCCAGGTCGGGGCGGGGGGATGATGAGATCGAGGCGGACGGAGCTCCCGGCGCGGCGTGGCAGCTCAAGCATCGCGCTTCGTAGTGGGTCGCTTCCGTCTGGAGGTTGCGGTGCGGATCGTGACAGGTCGCGCAGTGGATCTGGCCCTGGGTGGCGGTGAAACAGCGACTGAACATCAGTGTCGTCCCCTGGACCCGGGTGAATTCCGGGTCGTTGGGCTCGACCGAACCACTCGAGGCGTGGCACTCATTACAGGAGCGCAGCAGCTCGCGCGGACTGGTGCTCCGGGTCCGTGCGATGGCCGGCTCGGCGAATCCCGACCGGACGGCCTTGATATGGTTCAGGCCCGGACCGTGACACCGTTCGCAGCCGATCCCGTGGTCTTGCGCCTCCGGGCCGCCCGGGGCCCAGGGGAGCGGATCGGCCGCCCGGAACCACGTCGCATGGCAGTGCAGGCACTGGCGGAAGGCCTTGGGCGCGAGTGCCAGACCGAGGGCATCACCCGGATCGACCGGCAGGAAGTTGATTCCCTTGGTCTCACCCCAGGTGTGGTCCGTGCCGAAGTAGGAGATCCGCAGCTCGCGATCGACGCCGAGTTGTTCATCCTTGGCGAGCATGGTCATGCCATGGCGGCCGGAGCCCACGGCATAGTCGATCAGGGCCGTCACAACCTGGTTGTGGGCCTGGGCGCGAAGCTCGATGCGACCGTCACCGCGACGCACCAGGCGGTGGGTGGTGTCCGGGGCCACCGGGTCGGGGACAGGCCCGGAGGGGAGCGGGACGTCCTTCAAGCTCGATCCGCGGTAGAGCGTCTGGGCGTGGGCGCTGCCAAGCTGTTGGGCGCGGTAGATCGCGGCATGGCACTCGCGGCACTGTCGGGAGCCGACGAACGGCGCCGGCTCGGGGGAGGGGCTTTCGCCCCGGCCGAAACCGGCGGCCAGCCCGCGGAGCGCGTCGGCCGTTTCGTCCTCGTCAAGCTGCAAGGCGGCGCGGCTGAGCAGCCATGCGGTCTCCGGATCGGCTGCCGCAGCCGGGAGGCTGCCGGGACTGGGAAGCGGGCCGCCATCGTCCGGGAGTCGGCCGGCGCCGGCCAGCAGCGGCCGCAGCAGCTTCCCCGCCTCGGCGGGCCGCCCGGTCTCCATCAACAGCCGCGCGACCAGCTTGAGAGCGTCCGCGGGCGTCGTGACGGCCCGGAGCGCGGCGCGGTCGCGGAGCAGTAACCGGTCGAGGAGCTCCTGCTGCCGGCCCGGGTCGCTCGACGACCCGACCAGACCCAGGACCAGGATCCCCAAGGGCGGCCCACCCCGGATTGCCCCCAGGAGCTCGACCGCGTCGGCCGCCTCGCGGAGGTCGATCTGCTCCCGGCCGCGCGCCACGCTCAACCGCTCCTGGAGCCCGTCGAGCGCCCGGTTGCTCGGCCCATGCCGGCGGTCGACCCGCCGCGCTGCCTCCAGGGCCGCCCAACCCAGCACCCGGCGATTCCGCTCCAGCAAGGCCGTTCCCATCGCGAAGAGGTCCTCGGCCTCCAGCGCGCCTTGAGGCCCTTCCCGATAGAACGCCAACGCTTCCTCGAACCGACCGCCGCGCATCGCCGCGCGGGCGTGTTCTCGTCCCGCATCCGACCCGCTGCGCAGGGAAGCAGGCCCTCGGGCGATGCCGGCCTGCCCGTCCTCGCCGGACCGATCCGCGTCATGCACCTGCCAGAGCACGACCGCGAAGCCCACCACGGATAGGAGCAAGAACCCACCCCAGATGAGCACCCGCGATCGCGCCCGTGTTGTCCCGTTCACACAGACCAACGCGATCCCGCCTCCGAAGTGAAATCGTGATCGATCCCCGATGGTCCAGCCACGGTTCGCGCCGGCAAGCCTGGTGCAAGACCGGTACCGGGTCCCCGGATCGACGACGTCAGCCCGATCCATTGTAGTCATCGCCCTCGGCCCTCGACAGCATCTGATGGGTGTCGCGTCCGGGCTCGGGAGCCCGTCGCCGTCCGGATCAGCATGAGCGATTCCGCGACATCGCCAATGCCGGCACGGTCGGAGGCACACTTCCATCAGATCATGCCGATAACTCGAGAAGAACGGCTTGACGGGGTTGCGGCACGTCGGTTGCTAAGCTAGAATCGGCGGCGCCGATCCCTCCTCGGGGTCGCCCCATATCCTGCCCGATTCCGGTAGTCGATTCTGCTCTGCCGATCGCAACATCCCTGGCTGCGAGAGAAGGGCTTTGACCATGAAAACGCATCGCTTGTGGGTCGCCCGCGCCTTGGTGCTGCTCGCCCTCTACGGGGCGTTCTCGATCATTAGGGGACTTCGTGGCGAGGAGTCTCCGTCCGGCCCCGTCTGGGGCAGCGTCCGTGTCCATGGTCGCGCGCTGACGGGGGGCGCCGTCGTCTTCGTCCCCACCGACGACAAGTCTGAACCGGCCAGCGCTCCGATCGAGCGGGATGGCTCCTACTCGGTCGATTCCGTGTGGCACAGACCGGACAACTCGACGACTCAGTACAAGATTTGCATCCTCCCGCCCCGGCGTGGGCCGGCGCGATGGGGCGAGCGGCAGTCGGCGCACGTCGTGCCGGTCTCGTTCTCCCCGGGATCGGCGGGAGCCCGTGACAGGGGGCAGGAGGATTGCGCTGTGCCCCGGCGATTCCAGATGTATCTCACCACGGATCTGGAAGTCAACCTGGACCGCCAGCCCGCTCGCATCGATATCGATTTGAAAGATTGACCGTCGAGGGAGTCCGCGAACTCGCCACGACCGAACCGCCGACCCTCTGCCACGGGCCGACTCGACCGGTCCGAGATGAATCCTTCGCCCGACAGCTTGTTGCTCCCCGAGCAGGCCAGGAGCGAGTCGGCCGCCACCGACTGGTGCCCCGACGGCCATGGTGCGCATCCGGGTCAGAGGAAACCCGCGGCCGACACCTCGGCTCGTGGCGCGCTCCTGGCCGGTCGCCGGCCCGCGTTGCGAAGTCGACCGAGGGCACGGTGCAACTCGGCACCGTTCTGTTGTCCGCATCTCGGCAAGACGCTAGGATAGGCCAGTGAGATTCCTCGACGAGGAGTCTGCCCGCTGCACTTCGGTCATCGCATCTTCCGGGCGCGTTCTTCCGGCGCCCGAGGTGATCACGGCACAGAGAGGGTTGAATCATGGGATCGAGTCGACGCTGGTTCGGTTGCACGTCGGGTTTCGCCAGCATCTGTGCAATCTTGTTCTTCACCTTACCGGAGAGCGAGCGCCCGCGGACGGCCGTCCGGGGCCATGTGACCCACAATGGTCATGCCGTCAAGGGAGCCGCGGTGGCGTTCGCCCCGGTCGGGGAATTCGCCGAATACCCGTCGGCTCCCATCGACGCGAGTGGTTGTTTCCATGTCGAGTCGGTCTGGCAGAAGGAAGCCCACTCGCGGGAACACTACAGGATCTACCTGATTCCCTTTCGAGACCAGCGCCCTGAGTTCCCCATCCCGGCCCGGTACACCAGTCCCGCGACCTCGGGACTCGAGGTGGCGCTGGGATCGGAGCCGACTTATCTCGAGATCCAGCTCAAGGACTGAAACAACATGCCGGCCTCTGGATCGTCACGATTCAGGAACGGCGGAATGCCCAGCCCGGTTCGCCGACGAACCGATCCTGGCCGGGGCGGGCAACCGCTTGTGGGATGCCGTCGAACGGAAGCCAGCGATCCGCGGCGCCCCGGAAGCCCCACTCCCCCGCGGTGGGCCGAGCCTCGAGCGAGGCCGGACCCACCGCGCGAGGAGCCGAACGCTCCGGGGATGAGCCACCCAATCACCCGGAGAGTGCCGTCCACAGTTTCTGCCCGTCGGGGCTGCCCAGGCCGGTGCAGGCGTCCCAGCCGGGTCCCGCCGCGTAGGCCCCGTTGTTGCCGACGGTAATGTCGTGAAGGACGCCTGTGGCGAATCGCGTGTACAGGAGCTGGTTGAGGAAGCCGCAACGGGCGTGGAGGCCCTGGTTGAGCCGCGCAATCAGGGCGGCCCAGAGCGGCGCCGCGGCACTCGTGCCGCCGATCGGCTCCAGGTGCTGGCCGTCGACATTCATGATCACCACCCCGGTGACCGGATCGGCCAGGGCACAGACATCCGGCACGCCGCGGCCGATCCGATGCGGCGGGTTGACTGATGGCGGCACGCTCACGCCGTCCTGATAGGACGGCCTGGTGAACACGGCACTGATCCCGCCCCCGCCGGCTCCCTCATCATGGGTGAGCTCGTTCCAGACGGTCTCCGCAGTGATCTGCGGGGATGCGCTCCTCGATGCGACCAGATTGGTCCCACCCACTCCCAGCACAAAGGGACTGGACGCCGGGAAATCGACCTCGGCCCGTCGCGGCGATCCGTCACTGGAGCCGTCATCGCCCGAGGCGCAGCAGATCGTAATCCCCTTGGCCATGGCTGCCTGGAATGCCTGGTTCACGACCTTCACGCCCATCGGGGTCCAGGCGCTGTTCGGGTCGTTCTCAGGGTTGCCGTAGCTGATCGAGATCACCGAGATCTGGTTGGGATCGTTGATGGCCTCGTGCAAGGCGTCGACCCAGCCCTGGCTGTTGAACTCGGTGAAATACATGAAGATCTTGGCACCGGGTGCCACCGAGCCGACGACGCACATGTCCAGCATGACTTCGCCGGTCGAATCGCCGCGCTGGGCCGAGGCGGATGTGTCGGGCCCGGGGTCGTTGCCGGGCCCCTGGACGACGACGTCGGTGATCGTCGGCGTGGTCCCGCCCAGGACTTGCTCGAAATACGTCTTGAGCGCCGGCAGCTTGTAACCGCCGCGCGGATCGGGACTCGGTGGTCCGTTGAAGGCGAAGATCGCAATGTTCTCGCCGGTCCCATCCAGGTTGCCCGGATAGTCGTACAACTGGGCGACCTGGGGCGGGAAGAAGGTCCCCGGCCAGGGCGTCGCCGGGGCGGCCGAGGGCGCCGCGGCTCGATCCTTGCCGCGCGCGGTGGGTCGAGCCTGGAGCGTCTCCCAGGCGACCGGCGCGAACCGGCCGCGGCGGCGCCGCGAATGGCCCAGGGGTCGGGTGTCCAGGCCGAAGACGCCCGTGATGATGTCCGCCAGGTCTTCAGGCACGAAGAGTTCGCCGGCGCGGCCGCGGTAGTGACCGAGCTTGGGATGCTCGTACTCGTTGAGCTGGGTGCCCAGGGCGGCGCTCACATCGCCAATGGTTCCTTCCACCTGGACCCGGCACTTGGAGATGCTGCTGTCCACCACGGTCAGCCGGTGCTGCTGGGCCCAGGCGGCGACCTTCTCCAGTTCGGCCGGGTCGGCGCCGTAGATGGCGTCAAATTCACCATCGCCCAGGTACTTTCTCCGCGAGGGCAACTGGGCATTCAGCGCGTCGACGACGCTTTGGGCCTGCGCCGGTGGGTGCGGATTCGGCCGCAGGTAGATGCTGATCTTGATCCGTTTCTGATCATCCGCCTTGCCCAGGAGCTTGGCTTGGGCTGCGGGGGGACGATGGCTCCCGCGAATGGCGACCGTGTGGGCATGCAAACTCATCAGGACCTCCTTCCCTCGCGCCAGTGAAGCCGAGGCGCGATCAGGGAAACCATCCGGCTGGTCGGACCGCGGGACTCGACGCCGAGCCGTCTCGAGGTCCGAGCGGCCGCTACTCTTCCATCACGACCGGCAGGAAAAGACCGAACGCCCCCGCGTGTTTTCTTTGAAAGGAACGCCGGCCGGAGATGGCCAGATGGATTGGATCGAGAAGGCAACCGTCCAGGGCGTGCCCGCGAGCGGGAGCGGCGGCGCTCAGGGCTCGCGGCGATCCTCGCTGGAATCGGTCAGGAGGCGATGGGCCTCCTCCTGGTTGATGCTGACCCGGCTGATCGCCAGGGCGCGACCGGTCTGGGGATCGATCGTCACCAGCGCCCCGTTGAGCCGAGGGTCGCCGGTGGCGACGTCGAAGTAGGCGTGCACGAAGGTGAGGGTCGCCGACAGGACGCGATCGTAGCGGCGGCCGATGATCGAGTCGTGGGGACCGGTCATGCCGACATCGGTCTGGTAGGCGGTCCCGTTCTTGAGGATCTGCTCGTCGGCCGTGGCGACGTGGGTATGGGTGCCCAGCGCGGCCGAGACCCGGCCATCGAGGTAGCGGCCCAGGAGCTGCTTGTCGCTGGTCGCCTCGGCGTGGACGTCGACGACGATGACGCGGGTCTCGCCGCCGATCCGGTCGAGGAGGCGCTCGGCGGCGCGGAAGGGGCAGTCGACCGGCCGCATGTAGGTCCGGCCCAGGACGGTGAACACGGCGACCGGAGTCCCCTCGCGCGCCGTCACCAGGGAGAGCTCCGGGCCGGGAGAATCGCGCGGGTAATTGGCCGGCCGGAGCACGTCGCCGGTCCGCTCGAAGATCTGGAAGATCTCGTCCTTGCGGTAGACGTGATCGCCCATCGTCAGGACGTCCACGCCGGCATCGACCAGCTCCTCGTAGCAACGCAGCGTCAGCCCGGACCCGCCGGCGGCGTTCTCGGCATTGCAGACCACCAGGCCCAGGCCCCAGCGCGGGATGAGGCGGGGCAGGACCTGGCCGACGATCTTGCGACCGGGAGACCCCACCACGTCGCCGATGAACAGGATTTTTAGGGGCATGCTTCCTTAGTCCTTTGTCCTTTTGTCCGTGGTCCGTGGTCCGTGGTGGGAGCTGCCGCTCCACTGCGCCATCGTCGCCTTTCTTCGAGTGCCCCGTCCTTCCGGACCAGGCGAGTCAGCCCGCGTCAGCGAACCACGGACCACGGACCACGGACAAAGGACAAAGGACCAAAGAGCTCATCGCGCGAATTCGATGGTCCGGGTCTCGCGGAGCACGGTCACCTTGACCTCGCCGGGGTAGGTCAGCTCCCGCTGGATCGAGCGGGCGATGTCGCGACAGACCTTGGCCGACTCCGCGTCGTCGAGCTGCTGACTGTCGACGATCACGCGGATCTCGCGACCGGCCTGAATGGCATAGACCTGCTCGACGCCGGGGAAGCCCAGGGCCAGCGATTCCAGCTCCTCGAGCCGGCGCACGTACTTCTCCAGGGTCTCGCGCCACGCGCCGGGCCGGCTGGCGCTGATGGCATCGGCCGCCGCGACGAGGATGGTGTAGGGCGTCTCGGCGCGGAGGTCGTCATGATGGCCGAGTGCCGCGTGGATGACCTCCTTGGGCTCGCCGTAGCGCCTTGCCAGCTCGGCACCGACGGCCGGATGACCTCCTTCCATCTCGTGATCGGCCGCCTTGCCGATGTCGTGCAGCAACCCACACCGCCGTCCCAGGGCCCCGTCCAGCCCGATCTCCTCGGCCAGCAGCCCGGTCAGGAACGCGACCTCCAGGGAGTGCCGCAGGACGTTCTGCGAGTAGCTGGTGCGGAAATGGAGCCGGCCCAGGTAATCCAGCAGTTTGTCGTGCAGGCCGACGACGTTGGCCTCCAGCGCCGCCTGCTGGCCGAGCCGGTGGACGTGCTCCTCCAGCTCCTCCTGGGTCTCCTTGACGATCTCCTCGATCCGGGTGGGGTGGATGCGCCCGTCCTGGATCAGCCGCTCCAGCGCCACCTTGGCGACCTCGCGCCGGACGCTGTCGAAGCCGGTGACGATGACCACGCCGGGGGTATCATCGACGATGACGTCGACGCCGGTCGCCTTCTCGAAGGCTCGGATATTCCGGCCTTCGCGGCCGATGATCCGGCCCTTCATCTCGTCGTTGGGGATGTCGACGGTGCTGACAGTCACCTCGGCGGTGTGCGGGGCGGCGTAGCGCTGGATGGCGGTGGTCAGGACCTCGCGGGCCCGGTTTTGGCAGCTCTCGCGGAGGACCGCCTGGTACTTCAGGATCAGGCTGCCGACCTCGCCGCGGAGCTCCTCCTCGACGCGTTTGAGCAGCAAGTCCCGCGCCTCCTCGGGGGCGAGCCGGCAGATCCGTTGCAAGGTCTCGACCTGGTCGGCGAGGACCTGTTTGACTTCGGCGTGGCGCTGTCTGAGCTCCTCCTGCTGCTCGGCGAGCTGGCGCTGCAGGGCCTCGAAGTCGTGTTCCTTTCGGTTGATCAGCTCGAGCTTCTGGTCGAGCAGGTCGGCCCGCTTCTCCAGCCGTTTCTCCTGGTCGCGGAGGTCACGGCGGCTGGCGTCGGCCTCGGCGTCGAGGGCCTCACGCCGGCGGAGGGCCTCTTCCTTGGTCTGGAGTTCCGCCTGGCGGCGGATGGTCTCCGCCTCGCGGCGGGCGTCCATGAGGATCAGCTCGGCGCGGCCGCGCGCCTCGTGGGCCCGCAGCCGCCCCACCAGGAAGACGGCGCCGGTCCCCACCAAGGCACCGACGAGCAGTCCGACGAATCCACTCACGGCACGGAAACCCCGCCCACCTGGCCGCCCGACTCTCCTCGACCCCGGCTGGCCGCAGGGGCGGCGCTGCGACGCCGCCGCGATGCGGGCACACCGCGGGCTCCGCGCGACCGGAGGTCTATCGACCGGGAGCGGACCAAGGAAGAGGGCACCCACGCCGTCAACGGTTCAAACGAGCATCGCCCGAACTCGCCGCTGCCGGCGAGGCGGTTCGATCCGGTGGCAAGGATTCCAGATCGGATCGACGCCGTCGTGACCGCGCTCCCCGCACGGGTGGCCGGGCCCAGGTCGCGAGAGCATCGCGCCGACAAATCGGGTCAAACACCGAAACCCTGGTGCTCGCCGCCGCGGCGAGTCGCTCGCCGCGAAACTCGCGGACCACCTGCGGATCGGTCGGCACGGCCGGCGGTCCCGGCGCGGGCTCCGCACCGGAACCATCCATCCGCAGCCCTGCCGGATGCGCAGGAACACTGCGATCCAGAGGATCGTCAGCGCCCCGACCGGCCCGAACCACGTCGTTGTCACGCGAGAGGTCCTCGTCGTCTCAAATCGTTGGGGATCTCGTCGGCGCCCGGCCTTGACGACCGCCTGATCGGGCCCCAGGGGCCACCCCTCGGGTCGCGCGGTTCGAAGGTCCTGGCATCGTTCAGTTTTGGTCTCGAGGGCCGCACGATCGCGCACGCCGACCGCCGGCAGTCCGCTTCCGGCGCCCCTCGGTTGGAAATCGCCGCACCGTCGCCGGCGCGGGATGCCCGTCTACTGTATCAGAAGACATCGGCCGGTCAATCGGCCGGCGACGATGGCGCCCCGGCCCAGGGACTCGGGCGCCGAGCCGTCCATGCGTAAGGGACCCCTCCGTTAACGCATCCTTGTTAGTATCAGCCCCTTATGATACATTATCCCACGTCCGGCCGATGAGGGCATCGTGGAGTTCTCGACCCGATCGCCGGGCGGGCGTGGCGAGAAACGAGCCGGTGTTCTGTCGGCAAAGGGGAGGCGATGACGGCTGAGAACTTTGACCACATTCTGAATACGCCCGCCGAGCGTACGCCGTTCCAGGTGTTCACCGCCGAGTTCAACAGCGGGCGCCGGTTCGAGGTGGATCATCCTCGAGCCCTGGTCGCGCGCGATGGAGTCGCCGTATTCCTGGCTCCCGGAGGGTATCCGATCTGGTTTGACCACGAGAGCGTCAATCAGATCATCGGCGCACCAGCCGGCACTGGGCGGCGGAAAAAGCGGCGGTGAGCTTGGTCTCATGTGCCGACGGCCGCCGGATTCGGCCGTCATCGCCAGGCTGGACGAATCGAGTACAATGGGAGAGAGACTGGGCATCGAATCGGGCTGGGCCGCCGGGCCGGACCGACCGCCTCGGCAACCGGGCGATCCCAGGCTGGAGTCAGGAGCCGGTGATGGTCGACGAATTCTCCAAGATCGACGAAGCGCTCCATGCCTTGCGGGAGGGGCGGATCATCATCGTCGTGGACGACGAGGACCGGGAGAACGAAGGGGATTTCGTCGCGGCGGCGGAGAAGGTCACGCCCGAGATTGTCGAGTTCATGATCACCCATGGCCGCGGGCAGTTGTGCATGCCGATCTTGCCCGAGGTCGCCAGCCGGCTCCAGCTCCCGCTGATGGTCGATCGCAACACGGCGCCGCACCAGACGCCTTACACCGTGCCGGTCGATCACCGGTCGTGCCGGACGGGCATCAGCGCCGAGGAGCGGGCCCGGACGGTGCGGGCGATCATCGATCCGGCCACGCATCCTGACGACCTGGTGCGCCCGGGCCACTTATTCCCGCTGATGGCCAAGGAGGGGGGCGTGCTCCGCCGCGCCGGCCATACCGAGGCGACGGTGGACCTGGCCCGACTGGCCGGCCTGACGCCCGCCGGCATCCTCTGCGAGATCACCGACGGGATCAAGATGGCCGGCCGCGAGAAGCTCCACGAGATCGCCCGCGCGCACGGCCTGCCTATCGTCTCGATCGAAGCCCTGATCAACTATCGCCGCCTCCGCGAGAAGCTGGTGCAGCGCGCCGCCGAGGCGGACCTGCCCACGCGCTACGGCCGGGGGCGGATCATCGGCTATCGTGTGCAATACGAGCCCGGCAACGAGCCGGTGGCCATCATCATGGGCGACCTCACTGCGGTGGAAGCCCCCCTGGTGCGGCTGCACTCCTCCTGTTTCACCGGCGACCTGCTCGACTCGCTGCGGTGTGACTGCGGCGATCAGCTCCACATGGCCCTGGCCATGATCGGCGCCGAGGGGGCCGGCGCGCTGATCTATCTGCCGCAGGAGGGTCGCGGCATCGGCCTGATCGAGAAGATCCGGGCTTACCATCTCCAGGACAAGGGGCTCGACACCGTCGAGGCCAACACGGCCCTGGGCTACCGCGCCGACCCGCGCGACTACGGCATCGGCCTCCAGATCCTCAAGGACCTCGGTCTGACCCGCGTCCGGCTCCTGACCAACAATCCCAAGAAGACCGACGCGTTCGTCTACTACGGCTATGACCTGAAGGTCGTCGATCAGGTCCCCATCGTCGCTCCTGAGATCGAAGAGCGCCGGCGCTACCTCGATGCCAAGCGCGATAAGCTGGGACACCTGCTGCCCAATCGCGCCGGCTGCGCCGTCGAGAACGGTGCCGCCGCCTCGACGTGAGGCCGAAGCCGGGCCTACAATGACGCCCGCGAGATCTCCCCGCCGGTCGGCCGGCAGCGGACAGTCCGCCGTGATGGTCAGGCCGGCTCCCGTTTCCCCAGGAATCCCATCCTCATGACGATCTTTCCGAGACGACATTTGAGCGGGGTCTGGGCGTTCGGGCTGGCCGTCGCGGGTGTCCTGGGGCTCGTCCTGGGCACCCGCGCGTTGGCTCGAGACGAGAAGACCAAGGCCACCCGCGCGGATGACCCGGCGGCCCGGGCGGTCCTCGAGCAGGTGGCGAGGGCCTATCGGGGCCTGTCCTCCTACTCCGACCAGGGCCAGATTGTCATCGCGATGACGCTCGGTGGCAAGGCTCACAGGCAGGTCCGGCCGCTGAAGCTGACGTTCGTGCGGCCCAACAAGCTGGATCTCGATGCCGGTGCGGTCCGGCTGATCAGCGACGGCACGACCTTGACGACCGTCGAGGAGCCGTGGAAGAAGTACATGACGGCTCCCGCGCCCGCGACGATCGGCCTGGACACCCTGCGGGAGGGACCGGCCGGGGCGTTGCTCTTCGGCGGGCCGACCACCGGTCCGATGTTCGTGCTCCTGAGCCTGCTCACCGGCGCCAATCCGGACGTCCTGGTCGACCAGATGGGGGGCAGGATTCAGCGCGCGCCTGCGGTGCCGGCGCCCCGCGACGGCCGGCCGGCCCCAGCCGCCCAACCCGACAGCTCGGCCCTCCTGATCGACGTCGTGGACGGCCCCGACCTCTTGCTCCGCGTCGATCCCTCCACCAAGCTGCTCTCGGCGATCGAGCTGAAGCTCGACCCGGCGCAACTGGCCCGGAGTGCGCCTCCGGGGCAAAGTCTCTCCATCGAGCAGTTCGGCTGGACGGCCGGGGCCGTCGCGACCCGGGTCGCCCAGGATCGTTCGTTCGCCTTCGAGGCTCCCAACGGCTTCACCCGGGTCGAGTCCCTGAGGGACCAGCCCGGCGGTGGGGCTGCTCCCCGGCATGCCGTCGAGGAGAAGCTGGGCAAGCCCGCGCCCGACTTCTCCCTGACCCTGCTCGACGGGCCGGGGAAGACCCGGACCGTCACCAAGGCCGAGCTGGCGGGCAAGGTCGTCGTGCTCGACTTCTGGGCCACCTGGTGCGGCCCCTGCTTGATGGAACTGCCCGAGATCCAGAAGCTCATCGAACAGTACGCCGGAGCCCAGAACGACGTGCTCATTGTGGCCCTGAGCCAGGACAACCATCCCGATGAGCTGTCCGAGGTCCGCAAGCTGGTCGAGAAGACGCTCCACGACAAGGCGATCACGCTGACCGGCAACCCGGTGGGACGGATCGGTCTGGATCCCAGCAACTCGGTCGGCAACGCGTTCGACGTCGAAGGGTACCCCACGCTGGTGATCCTCGACGCCAAGGGAATTGTGCAGTCGGCCCACGTGGGCTACAACCCGGATCCCCAGGAGCCGTTGCACACGTCGCTGGCCAGGGAAATCGGTGCGCTGCGGGAGGGAAAGCCGCTGGTTCCGCTGGAGCGCCCGGCCAAGAAGGATTCCCAGCCGGAGGCCCGGTGAGCGAACCCGACTCGATCGCCCCTTCCAGCCCGCGAACCCGCTTGACCTGGCGATCGTAGAACGAATAATGATCTGCCCGGGCCGCGCCTTGAAGTCGGCCCGGGTCGCTCTGGGACAAGCCGGGGGCGAACCAGGATCGACCGGATGTCCGAAGTGACTGGTGGCGTGCCGAGGTTGGTCAGCAGGCCTCGTAAAAAGCCGACCAAACCATTACCTGCCAACAGCAATGTTGGTCTCCGTCTCGCTGCCTAAACAGCAGCGACGGCCTCGCGCCGGATCTTTGCCCGAGAGATCCGGCCGGGGACGCCAATTCGGGATCGCTCGAGCTTAACCGCCTGTTGCGGCTCGGGTTAAATTCATGACGGGATAAGCCGTCGGGGACCCTGCCGATCGGGGCCCCCAGGCCGACAATCAAACGATCGGCTACGCACGTAGAGGCCGTCGCCGACGCGTCTCGGGACGCGGGTGCAATTCCCGCCGCCTCCACTACTTACGTCAACTGACACCCGCTGAAAGGCGGTGTCATCCCGCGACGAAACCCCTTCCCCGGAAGGGGTTTTTTCGTTTTCCCCGGTCCTGGCGTCCTCGCCGTCGCTGACACCCGGCGCCACCTCCCGACGCAAGACGCCGCCCGAATCCCGACAGATTTCCGACAATTCAACGATATCACATGTATTAGGAGCGACGAGCCCCGCCAGGGCGTCGGCCTTCGCACTCATCCCGATGTGGATCTACTTCGCCGTCTGCCGGATGTCGGCGTGGGGGGCCAGCTCCTTGGCCTCGATGATCGACGCGCCGGAGGCGACCAGTCCCGTGATGTGACTGTGGCGGCCGGCGGCATGGAAGTCGGCCAGCCCCTCGTGCGTCTCGTAGGGGATGCCAGCCCGCTCCAGGTCCTTCTGGACCATCGTGTACGTCTTCTTCCGCGCCAGCCGCGGGAACAGCGGCTCATCGGGCTCAAGCCCGGTCGTCCATTCACGCACCAGTGCAACAAGCTCCGGGTGCATCGGCAGGGTATCCTTGCGCCGGTGCTTGGAGCAGGCGGCCTCCACGACGGCCTTCATGCTTCTTCCGGGCCGTGCGGGCGAGCCAGGCGAGGGCCCGCTCGCCCTCGGCCGCCAAACGCCTGGCGGCCGCGGGCTCGGCCCGGACCAGCCCCAGCTCGAAGCGGTGGTACCGCTCGTACTGCTGCGGGTGGTACAGCATGAGGTTCAACCGCCAGGCGAGCCCGGCGGCGACCATCAGCGACAGCGCGAGTATCATGGGCGCTCCTTCCGGCTCAGAGGCGGGTGAGGAACCTGATGAATCAGGCCGCCAGGCCGCGCTTCACGGCCCGGTCGACGCCGGTGCCGGCGAAGATCTTTCTGAGCGGCTCCAAGGTCAAGATGCCTCGCTCAGCCAGGCTGTTCCAGCCGATGGATTCCGAGTTTACGGCGCGAGATTGGAGTCGAGACCTGACGGAGAATCCAGAATGGCGCACTCGAGGCGAGAGTGCCTCCTCGCACGCAGCCACCGACCCGATAGAGCCCCGCGACACGACCCTGGAAAGGGGACTGCATCCGGTCTGTGACGGCCGCTTGACACCGGGCGGGGTCTCGGACCAAACTCGAAGAGGAGGGGTGATTTCGGCCGAGACACCCGGCACGTCCCCGCCGGCCGCCAGACCTCGCGAGGCCAGCGCTCATGATGCCCCCGCAACCGCCGCGCTCCCCCTCCCAACCCGAGTCCCTCGCCGAGACCGACCCCCGGTTCCCCTCCGGGCCCTGGCGCGGCTTCTTCCTGATGGATCACTGGCCCGGCCGCCATCAGATGGAGCTGCTCCTGAGCTTCCGCCAGGGCGTCATGACCGGCGAGGGCCGCGATCGGATCGGTCCCTTCCTGATCCGCGGCAAGTACAACCTCGAGGACGGCAAGTGCCACTGGACCAAGCGTTACATCGGCAAGCACGACGTGGCCTACCAGGGTTACAACGAGGGGAAGGGGATCTGGGGCCTCTGGGAGATCCCTCCCTCCTCGCGGGGCGGGTTCCACATCTGGCCGACGGCGATGGGCGACCCGACCTCTCCCCACCTGGCCCAGGCCGCCCAGACGCCCGTGGAAACCCCGCGGGAGCCGGAGGTCGCACCCGAGCTCGAGATCGGCGTCGCCGCCGCCGAGCCCGAACCAGTCGGCGCGTCGACGGAGACCGACTGAGGCCGCGAGTTCCGCATCGATCGACGATCGGTCGCGTCGATGAGCTTTTCGGATGAGCGCCGACTTCTGCCTCATCTCCCCAGACGGGCCCAGGCGCGGCGGTAGGCCAGGGGGGTTTCGCCGCGAAGCCATCGGCGCAGGTCGTCGGCAAGGGCCCGACAATCGGCATACCGCTGCTCGGGGCGTTTGGCCAGGGCCTTGAGGCAGATGGCGGCCAGGCCGCGCGGGACGCGGGGTGCCACGGAGCGCGGCGAAGGGGGTTCGTGGTGAATCGCGTGGAACAGGACATACGAGGGGGGCCCGCTGAACGGAGGCCGGCCGCAGAGCAACTCGTAGAGGACGGCGCCCAGGCTGTACTGATCGCTGGCCGGCAGCACGTCGGCCTGGCCTCCCTTGGCCTGCTCCGGGGCGACATAAGCCGGGGTGCCGAGGATCGAGCCAGGCGGGACCGGGACCTCATCCGAATCCGGGCGGTAGGCGATGCCGAAATCCATCAAGTAGACGGCGCCGGAACTGTCGAGCCGGATATTGGCCGGCTTGACGTCCCGGTGGACGACACCCTGACTGTGGGCATAATCCAGCGCCTCGGCCAGGTCGGCGCTGACCTCCGCGGCGGGGCGGGGCGACAGCGGGCCATCGTCCGCCAGGCGCTCGGCCAGGCTGCGGCCTTCAATCAGGGCCATGGCGATGTAAGGGCGCGCGCCGGCGCAGCCCGCCTCGTAGACCGGCACGATCCGGGGGTGCCGCAACCGCGCCTGGGCCCGCGCCTCGCCCAGGAACCGCTCGAAGGCCTTGGCCGACTTGAGCACGCCCCGGCGCGGCACCTTCAAGGCGACGTCGCGGTCGAGGATCGCATCGTAGGCGCGATAGACCGTGGCATGCTGTCCCTCCCCCAGGACGCCCAGCATCCGGAACCGCCCGAACACCGTTCCCTGGCCCGAGCCGGTCATCACACTCGATCGGATCGCCTGGGCGCCGCCGGGCGCCAGGGCCGTCGCGGAAACCCCCTCGGTCTTCGACGCGGTGCTCCAGGCGGAGACCAGGCTGCCGGGATGGGAGAACGGCTCGATGAAGACCGCACTACTGTGAACCGCATCCAAGCCCGGGTCGGACTCTGGGCCGTATCGGCTCTCCTCGTCGAGATCGAACCCGACGGCTCCCAGCTCACCACTCTGGAAGCACGAGGGCTCCTCATCCGGATCAGCCACCGCGACGGCGGCACCCGCCCGGCCGCGAGTCGCCGCCCGTCCGGCCCGCGCTTCCCAGCTCCCCACCCCGGGATGGAGCGATGGCCTGATGAGGGCGGTCCATCCCGAGTCCGCGGCCGCGGCCGGGGCCGTCGGCAGCTTCGTCAGGCATCGTGGACAGCGGAAGATGCGGCCCAGCGGGTCGTCGACCAACTGCGAGACCTGCCCGCAAGCTCGGTTCGGACATCGTGTACTCGCCGTCATCGGGAACCTCCCGTCCTCCCTGGTGTCGATCGATTCCGCCCGACCTCCTGCCGTGCGAGTCTCCACGTTGGTTCCGCGCTCACCTGGCCAGGATCGTCACCGCACAGCAGAATCCGCTTCATCCCCGACCCAACGGGACGACCCCACCCCAGCGTCAGCCGCAACCCTGTCCGCTCCTCTCGGTTGGCCACAACTGAAGATAGTATGGATGCAATAATGAGGCCGGTCTTCAGCGACGATCGACCCCGTCGTGCCCTTATTCCTATAACGAGTCGCGAGCGATTCGCAATCCATTTCTCAACCCAAGATTGTGGCTGGCACCTCCGAACGCCCGCGCCACCCGTATATCCCGAAAGATCAATCGTAATCTTCCAGCTTTCACCGAAAGCCTCATCCCTGCCCTGGCGGAGCGGACTTGATAGAGTAGAAAGCACCGGCACGAGGGGCGCAGGCACCACCCGGTCCCCGTTCGGGCACGCGGCGAAGGCTGAATGGTTGGATTGAACGAGACCTGGAATGACGAGATCCATCCTGGATGAAATTGTGGCGTCGAAGCGTCAGGAGGTGGCCGCGTCGCGGCGGCGGCTACCGTTGGAAGAGCTGGAGGCGCAGGCGGCGTCGGCACCACCGGTCCGCGACTTCCGCGCGGCACTGGAGGGACCCGGGCCGATCCAGCTCATTGCCGAGGTGAAGAAGGCCAGTCCCTCGGCCCGGGTCATCCGGGCGGATTTCGACCCGGTGGCCATCGCGCGGATCTACCAGGAGCACGGCGCCGCCTGCCTCAGCATACTAACCGACGCGCCCTACTTCCAGGGGCATCTGGCGCACCTGGCGCGGGTCCGGGCCTCGGTGGCGATCCCGCTCTTGCGCAAGGATTTCATGATCGACGATTATCAGGTGGTCGAGGCGCGCCTGGCCGGTGCCGACGCGATCCTCCTGATCGCCGAGATCCTCGACGACGCGGCGCTGGTCCGGCTCCGAGAGCTGGCGAGCCGGCTGGGGATGGCGGCGCTGGTCGAGTTCCACGACCCGGCCAACCTGCCCCGCGTGCTGGCCTCGGGCGCCGAGCTGGTCGGGATCAACAACCGCGACCTGACGAGTTTCACGACCGACCTGGAGCACACTTTGCGGCTCCGCGACCGGATTCCCCCCGAGGTCGTGCTGGTCAGCGAGAGCGGCATTCGCACCCGCGGCGACGTCGAGCGGCTCGAAGCCGCCGGGGTCGCCGCGATCCTGGTCGGCGAATCGCTGATGCGCGCGCCCGATATCGGCCTGGCCGTCGAACGGCTCCTGGGGCTGGCGCCGGAAGCTCCGGTCGAGACTTGACCTCCCCGATCAAGCCGGGTTCCACGCCCCGGCCCGGGCTGAACGTCCTACGCCCCGCGCGGACGCGTCGAGCTGCCCGGCGAACGCGCTTGACTCGTCTTCTTCGACTGGCGCTTGCGCGTCCACAACCGGCGCAGCTCCTCCGGGCTGGCCGCCGTCGGAATCGCATTCAGGACGGCACTCAGCAACTCGTGGTCGTGGAGCTCACGGAGTTCCGGACTGAGCTTCAGGCCTTCGTCGCCGAACTTCAGTTGCAGGGCGATCTCAATGCCTTGGAGCAGGACCTTCTCCGCGTACATCCGGTCCGTAATCGTGAGGAATGGCATAACTGTCTCCTGCTGATAGACGGTGAGCTCTTCTCCGAAGCGCTGTTCCAGTCCCTCCGGCAGCTCCATGATCCAGTCAATGAACCGGTACAACTGCCGTATATCTTCCGGCTCCATCCCGCGCTCGTACAGCCCCTTGACCAGCCGCAGTTTCCAGGTCTGCCGGTCGGCCGGCGACCGCCGCGTCTCCAGGGTCTTGAGATGGGCGAGCACCACCATGGCGAACGGGTTCGGGTCGGCCTCCAGCTCCTGCCAGCGCGGCGCGAAGTCCAGCAGCTTAACAATGGGAAAGTCAGTGCTGGTGCGGAAGCCCCAGCGGCCATAGCCATATTGGCTCGGCCGCCAGGCGGGGTCGTCGTCAGCCAGGATGGCCAGGCTGATCACCTCCTGATCATAGCGGTCGAAGATTCTGTGATTATACACATGCATCCGCTTGGGGAAGTCGCCCTCCTTCCAGGCCTGCACTTCCACGTGGATCAGCAGCCACCGCTCCTCTCCACTCTTGAGCCAGACCTTGACCAGCTTATCCACGTAGCGCCGGCCGTGCTTGGCCTGGCGGACGATTGGTTGCAGCTCCTTGTCCAGCATCTCATAGCCGCGGGCCCAGTCGATGTCGGCGTGGGCCTGGGGAAACAAGAAGACCATGCACCGCTCGAAGTAGCGATCCAGCGCCTCCTTCCACGGGCTATCATAGTCCGTCGCGGGGCTCCCTGGCACTCTCCCCCGACCGGCCGTTGCGTGACTCCGTTTACCCGCCATCCGCCGCCTCCCGCCGCCGGGCCTTATCGATCAGCATCAGGTTGCGGATATAGATGAACACCCCCATGGACTGGCCGACGATGATCACCGGGTCGCGGCGGGAGATCGCGTAGGACAGGAGGGCCGTGCCGCCTAGCAGGCTGAGCCACCAGAACGCCACGGGGACCACCGCGTCGCGCTGCTTCTCCGAGGCCACCCACTGGACCAGGAACCGCGCGGTGAACAGCGCCTGACCCAGAAAGCCAATCGCCAGCCAGAAGGTCACCCCGAAGACCGGGCTTCTCGTCACGGGTCAGTCCTCCGTGCCCCAGCCGGCGCCGGACCGGGCCGCAACAGCCGGAATTGTGGGGTTCGGCCCGTCTTCCAGAGTGGCTCCCCAGCGGTCCCACGCCCGGGCCACCCGGTAGTGCAACGGCCGGCGCAGCAGCCAGGCAACGCCCAGGAGGTCGACGACCACCTGGAGCGACCGATTCCACAGGTTATAGTGCGACCGGCCGTGCGGCCGGGGTCGATGGTGGACCGGCACCTGGACCAGCCGGCATCCCTCGCGCAGGAGCAGCGGCCCGAAGAAGCGGTGCACGCCGTGGAACGCCGGCAAGCGCAGCGCCACCGCACGGGGGAAGATCCGGACCGAGCAGCCCGTGTCGCGGATGGACTGGCCCAGCACGGCGTTGCGCACCCGGTTCGCCCATCGGCTCAGGACCCGCCGGGTCCAGACGTCACGGCGCCGCACTCGCCAGCCCAGCGCGGCGTCGTGGCCGGGCAGGGCGTCCCAGAGCCGCACCAGGTCGCCCGGGTCGTTCTGCAGGTCGGCGTCCAGCGTCGCGATCCAGTCGCCCGCTGCCGCGCGGATGCCGGCCACGGTCGCCGCCGACTGCCCCACACCGGCAGCCAGTCGCAATCCCCTGAGCTCGGGATACGCCGCCGCCAGGTCCTCCAGGATCGAACTCGTCCGGTCGGTCGAGGCGTCATCGACGACGATGATCTCGTACCCGGCCAGCCGTCGCGGCCCGCTGCGATCGCACACGCGGCGCAACGCCCGGGCAATTTCCTCGACCAGTTGCGGGAGGCTCGCCGCCTCGTTCTTCGACGGCACCACGACGGATAAGAACGACCGCGCCCGTTCCTCGATCACCGTCGGTGAGGACACGTGGCCGTTGGCAGGGCATGACGGTTCATCCCACACCGGCCGATTCGTGCGGCCCAGGCCCAGCGGTCGCGGCCGATGAGCCGGGTCGGAGCGCAGGGTCGACATGACAGGCCTCCTTGCCTTGCCTGAGTCTCTCGCATTCCCAGAGCGAAGATGGGCCGTCGAACTGCGGGCGCAGAAGTGGAACGGATAGTCTTAAGCAAGAACGGAGATTGTTGCCAGGTCAAAACGGAGAATCTCGAGCCCCGCGCCGAGGCGGCCAAGGCCCAATCCTCGAACCGCCTCGCGGTGACCTACCTGCCGGGTCTGAGGAACGCCCCTGCGTGCCGGCTCGGGGCGAAGATCTCGCTGGCCGCGCGGCGGAACTCTGTCTCAGTGAGGGTGTCGAGCGCGCGGTTGAGCCGGGCTGGATCGAACCCCAATT
Organism: Isosphaeraceae bacterium; assembly: GCA_021324445.1. Lineage (GTDB taxonomy): Bacteria > Planctomycetota > Planctomycetia > Isosphaerales > Isosphaeraceae > JAJPJC01. The sequence continues at coordinate 10,932 of JAJPJC010000085.1, read as the reverse complement.
GCTCCCGGCGGGCCAGGCCGAGCGCCACGCCGTAGGGGTTGTGGGCCAGTGCAAAGTCCGGGAGATCGGCCGTCCCCAGGAAGAACCCGAAAACCTGCCGGGCCGCGGCGCGCTCCTCGTCACGGAGCCTCGGGGCGGTCGTCTGGGCGACGAATGCCTCCAGCCGCGCAAGGGCCTGGGCGGCGGTCTCACCGGCCTTGGCCGCACCGCTCACTCCCAGCACAGCGGGGTCTTCCAGCAGGGGGAAGTCGATCGTGGTCCGGCCGGGTCCGCCGTCGCCGCCGGGTTGAGTCATGGTTGTCCAGAGCCGGGCCACCAGCAGGAGGAACGGCGCGTAGAGGTCGCACCCCGGCTCCGGGACGGCGTAGGCCAGGCACGCCCGGGGCTCGGCCTGCCCCTGGAGAGGTTTCACGGTCAGTTCGCGCACGGCGCCGGCGCGCGGTGCCCCGGGCTCGCCCGGCGGGGGCGGCTCCACGCCGGGGTCGAGCTGGGCGAACTGGGCCGCGACCGCCCGCCGCGCCGACGGCTCATCCACGGCCCCGGCCAGCACCAGGATCGCATTCCGGGGCTTGTAGTACCGCGCCCAGTGCGTCTTGACGTCATCCAGCGTCATGGCCTGAACGTGTTCGGGCAGTCCCCCTTTTCGTCCCCCCCGCGGCGCCGGCCGGATCAGCTCGCGGGCGTGGTTCAGGGCCCCCAGGGCCGGAATCCGGCCGAACATGTTGGCCAACTCCGCGAGCAGGCGCGGCTTTTCGCGATCGAGGTCGGCGGCCATGATGCGGAGGTCGCCCATGCGGGCCGCCGCCTCGGTCAGCTCCTTCTCCAGGTCGGCCTTGGGGAAGACGGTGGCAATGACCGTGTGGCGCTCGCCGGTCTGGGCGTTGCAGCCGGAGGGATAGCTCTGCAAGAAGGCATCCGCCGAGCGCGCCGGCGCGGAGCCGGCGGCCGCGGTGACGTAAACATGCTCGACCAGGTGGGCGAGTCCGGAGCGGCCCTGAGGGTCATGGTCGCCGCCCAGCTTGTAGAGCACCAGCAGCGCGACCTCATTCGCTCCCCGGATGGGGCGGACGATCGCCGTCAGTCCGTTCTTCAGTGGGAAGCGTCCCGGTGCCGGCGTCGTGCCGCCGGGCTCTTGTCCCCATGACGGACCCGTGCAGGCCAGGGCGAGCGGGAGAAGCAAGATCTCGGTACGCATCAATCGGTCTCCTTTCGAGCTCGCCGGTACATCAGCGGCAGCATCGCGCAGGGGATCAGCAAGCTGAGCCCGATGATCGCGCTGTTGACCCAGTGGACATGGGCGATGTACCAGTGCATGCCGCGTTCGAGCGGGTGGTTGAGGAGGACGGCCCTGGCCATCTCATCATTGGCATGGAGGGCGCGGGCTGCGCCGCCGATGGCGTAATCGTGGGCGAAGGCGGCTCCGCCGGAGGCCGCGTGCCAGGCGACCGCAGCGCCGCCACAGGCGACATCCCAGGCGATCGCGCCACCGCCGGCCGCTTGCCAGCCGATCGACCACCCGCCGAAAGCCCACCCGCCGAGGGCTCCGCCACCGATCGCGATCAGGCCGATGGCTCCCCCGCCGAGGGCGACCAGGCCGAGGGCCAGTCCGCCGAAGCTGAGGACACCGATGGCCCGGCCCCCCAGCGCGATGAATCCGCGCGCGTTCCCGCCGAGGGCCAGCAGGATGCCGCGGGCATCATCGCCGATGGCGATCCAGCCGCGGGCGAGCCCGCGCCCGGAGCCGAAGTCCGTCTGGGAGGAATCGAGGGATTTCGTCCCCTGCGGTGGCTGGGGATCGCGGACGTTGATGTCGAGCAGGGGCCAACCCAGCAGTGTGGCCTTGCTGCGGTAGACCCGACCCCGGTACCGGCCGACCAGCGTGGTCAAGCCGGCGCGCAGGGCCGTCTCGTTCGGTTCCGCGGCGGGACTCGCCTGGGCGCGGATGCGCTTGACCTCCCGGACCAGGCGAACGCACTCGACGGCGATGTACGCCTCGAAGGCGACCATCCAGGCGGCCCAGGCGATCAGGTAGCCAGGGCGGCCGGCGAACGCATCGATCAGGGCGAGCAGGGCGACGAGGAAGGCAACGGAGACAATCAGGATGCGGCGACCGGCGCGGAGGTACGCCTCGCGCTCGGGGCGGGTGGGGGCGAGCTGGGCGGGGACCCACGTACCGAGCCAGCCGCCCAGGAGGCCGCCGAGCGAACCGAGCAGACCCCCGAGCGCCCCACCGGGCGCCCCGGCTCCCGCAGCGGCCTTCCAGGCCCCCGCCCCCACCCCCGCCAGGGCGGTCTTCGCGCCGGCCGCGTGGGCGGCCAGGCCGGTCATGACGGCCACGGTGAACTTCCGTCCGGGCCGGCTGCGGCGCAGGCCGACCTCCACCAGCTCGGCGACCTGCTCGCGCAGCATGCCCCGCCCGCGGGAGAGCCGTTGCTTGACGGCATCCTCACTGAGGTCCATGGCCGCCGCGACTTCCGCGATCGACTGGTCCTCACGGTAGAACAGAATCAGCGGCTCGCGGTAGGTCTCGGGGATCTGTTCGAGGGCCTTCCAGACCAGAGACTCCTCCTCCCGCGAAATGGCGGCCTCCGCGGGCTCAGGCTCGTCGGCGGGCAATTCCATCGCGACCTCGAGCGTCCGGGCCGACTCGGCCGGCCGCGCCGCCTGGCGCCGGGCGTTCTTCCCGAGGTTCCGCGCGATGCCGCAGAGCCATGAGCCCAGTTGGCTGGGCTGCTCCAGTGAGGCCCGCTGGCGCCACGCCGTCCAGAAGGTCTCCTGGGCGACGTCTTCGCTGAGTGCCAGGTCGCCGCAGGCGCTATACGCCACGGCGCAGACCCGCGATTGGTAACGCCGCACCAGGGTCTCGAACGCCGAGGTGCTCCCCTGGCAGACGAGCTGCCAGAGGTCGGGATCGGAGTCGAAGGCCGGCTCGGCGCGTGGAGTCGTTGTCATCATCGGCCTCGGCCCTCCATCTTGGCGATCTGGGCGGGCGTTGCCCAGCGAATCGGCATGCCCTCAAAGTCTGTTTCCACAGCCTCGGAGGAGCGGTCGTCGGTCGCCCCTTCCGGGGCTCCTCCGAGGGGAGGAGGCTGAGGCGCCAGTCCCAGGGGCTGACGCCCCTGGCTACCGACGACCGCCCCCATTCGGGGGCTCAGATGGCGTTCGCAACAGGCTCTCAAGGGAGTGGCGCCGAGGCGGGCAGAGGTGACAAAGAATTGTGACAGGTCGTCGCGACCAGCTCAAGGATGGACTATCCAGTGCGAGCCAGGAGAACGCCGGGCGGGATGGTCCAGGCGTCTCCGAACCGGCTGAGCGAATCAAGGCACTAAGAGTCTGTCCCGGAAGGGTTGGAAATCGCTGTCGTAGGGTGGGTGAAACCCACCGATCATCAAGGCTGCCAAGGTCTTCCGTTGGTGAGTTGCACCAACCCTACAACTGTCAGACCGGGCTTCTGAGACAGACTTTCACCGCCATCTTAATCCTTGGGCGCTCCTGTCCGCACCCCGAGTTGGCTCGGGAAGCGGAGGGTGGGCATTCTACCAATCCGAGTTCGCGAAGCACGAGCGCAGTCGACGGTCGTGGCCAGCCATGCGCGGCCGGGGTGAGGTCTCGTCAAGCCGGCGCGATCGGCTCATAATGTGCGGGTGGGATGAAGATGAGCTTGCTTCAGGTGTGGCCCGGCCTGGGAGGGATTGTTGGATGGACGCAGCGGCCCGAGATCCGCGCCGACACGGTTTTACGCTGATCGAGCTCCTGGTGGTGATTGCAATCATCGCCGTGCTGATTGCCCTCGTGCTGCCGGCGGTCCAGGCGGCGCGGGAGGCGGCGCGGCGGATTCAATGCGCCAACAACCTGAAGCAAATCGGCGTGGCCCTGCACAACTATCACGCGCCCTGGAACAGCTTCCCGGTGGGGTTCCTCTACGCCTATCAGGGGGTCTTGTCCATCTCATCCCCCTTGCAGTATCGATGGTCCGTGCTGGCGCAGATGGCTCCCTATCTGGAGCAGGCCAACGTGTTCAATGCGCTGAATTTCAACTTCCCGATCGCACACATGCCGACGGGCGGGAACTCGTTGTTCTGGCCGTACTTCCCGGCCAACACCACCGCGATGGCCACGCAGGTCGCCCTGTTCCTCTGTCCGAGCGACGGTGCCCCGCCCCCGGCGGCCGGCACGGGCCCGACCAACTACGCCTTTTGCAGCGGGGATGGCTCCAATGGCGGCGACGCGACCAATGCCGACGGCGCGTTCATCCTGGGGCTGCCGCAATCGGTCGCCACCCTGACCGACGGCACCAGCCAGACGGCGGCGGCCTCCGAGCAACTGCTCGGGATCGCCGGGCCCTACTCGCAGACCACGCCCACGCCAGTGCCCTCGCCCTGGATCCGGGCCATGGCCCGCGTTGCCGCCGCCCCGCTCACCGACCCGGCCTGCGCCGCGGCCGGCGATGGCTGGCTGCTCAACAAAGGCGCATCCTGGTGGGACGGCAACTATCAGAACACACTGTACAATCACTACCTGAGACCCAACGCCCAGCGTCCCGATTGCACCGTCTACCACAACCCCGGCTGGAAGGCCGCGCGGAGCTTCCACCCGGGAGGCGTCAACCTGCTCTGCTGCGACGGCCATGTCCTCTTCGCCAAGAACACGGTCGACCCGCGGACCTGGCGGGCCGTCGCGACCCGCGCCGGCGGCGAGGTCCTCTCGGCGGATGCATTCTGACCATTCCCGGTCTCGGAGAACCCATCCCCGGCCGATCCTCCTGGCCCAGAAGGCCCACGTTCACGCCTGATTAAGCGGCCGAGCGATCCGGGCGTTTTTGCTCAAATGATCCGACCCATCGATCCGATATAATCGCTGGAATCGGTCGGGCCGGTTCCTGGTTTCCGCTGTGCGCGGCGCCTCAGCCAACCCCAAAGGGCCGAAGGATGAAGCGAGGGACCGCCCTGGCGCCGATCGCCGCGCTGACGCTGTTTTCCGGCTGCTACCACACGCAGGTGCGGAACGATGGGAACCAGGTCCGGAAGGCGCTCCTCGAGATGTACACGGACCAGGCGATGGATAATCTGATCCGGGCCCGCAATAACCTCCCGTTCATCCAGCTTAACTATCATGACCTCCTGGTCCAGGCGACCGACCAGTACACGGGCACATTCACGAACACCCAGACGTTCGCGGCCGATCGGTCGCTCACTTTCATCAAGCTGGCCGCCTCGGCGATGCGGACGGTTGGGACGAACTTCAGCTTCGGGGGCACGGCCCAGCGCCAGGACCTGCTTAGCTTCAAGGCCGACCCGATCACGGATCAGGACGATATCTATGACAAATACCTGGCGTTCGCCAGGGACCCGGCCCGCTTCCAGGTCTCGGATCACGCCCCGAGGTTTCCCGTGCATTTAATGCGCAAGTTCCAGGGCTGCTATTATTATATCCCTTGTGAATACGCGCAGGACTTCCTGGAGCTCATCCTCCAGACCACCATCCAGCGGGGTTTCAACGCGGCGCCGTGTGCGTACCAGGTGACGATCTTATCGGCGATGCTGGACCCGACAGTCCCACTGACCGGCGTGGGAGATGACATCAACGCGATCATTTTCTTCAATACTCAAGTCCCGAATGGCAGTGGGCGGCTGATCATCACCCTCACGGACGGACGGAAGGTCGATCTGAAAGTCGATTATGTTCCGATCGGACCCGACGGGAGAGCTTTGCCTCGCGGCAAGCCGACGGATCGGCTCCAGGCCCAGTGGAATCGCCAGCAGAAGGGCTTCGACGTCAACAACCTCAGGAACGCCAGGGGCCAGCTCTATTCCGACGACTATCCGCCCGCCTTGAGCACCATCGACCCGACTGCCAAGCGAATCAGCGCCAATGTCGACTTGATCCGTGCCAACACCAGCATCAACACCTTGAAACCGCCTTGATCTCCGTGATCCACGGGGGTCCCGGTCGGGCGATCTTCCCCTCGCCGGGCGAATGTCCCCAGTGTGGGAGTGGATGACTCGATTCGTCCTGATCCCTGCGTGTCCCCTATCGTTCTCGGGAGAGGCAAGAATGCCCGCACCATCGAGCAGGAAGAAATCTCACGGTGGCCGGAGAAAGGCCAGCGCCGGGAGAGCGGCCGGTGCCCCAAGGGTGGTTATCGTCAAGAAGCCGGCCAGCCAGGTGGAGGGTGTGAGTGGCAACAAGGTCCGGTGTCAAAGCTATACACTGCAAATTCAGAACGGTCCCAGCCGGGGAGGGGGTCCGAGTTTCTCGGTCAACTTCTTTGTGAATGAGGACTATTGGCTACAGATCAAGGCCAAGGGGAGTAACCAGGCGTTGATGACAAAGGTCTTGAGTACGTTGAATCGCCCCTGGCCCACGAGGGATTTCACGGTCACGGTCGATGCCCAGAATCAGATCATCGACATCGAACCCTGAGCCTGGGTCGCGTCTCGAAGCGATCGAGGAGCCGGGGGAGTTCCCATCGCCGAGGTTGCTGGGGACCGTCGAAAACAGCACCGGCCCGCCCTATCACGGCGACGGGGCGGGCCGGTGTCCTTGGATCGGTTCAGGGCGGGACGCCGACACGGGTGCCGGCAGGACTCAATCCTTGCCGGCGCCGATGGTCACCTCGTCGCGATACCGGGCGTAGGCCGGTCCCTTGTCGGCCAGGGCCTCGAGGGCCTCGGGTCGGATGCGGACCTCGGCGTCGAGATGGGCCTTGAAGCCGGTGCCGGCCGGCACCAGGTGGCCCAGGATGACGTTCTCCTTCAGGCCGACCAGGTAATCGACCTTGCCGGCCAGCGCCGCCTCGGTGAGGACCTTGGTCGTTTCCTGGAAGCTGGCGGCCGAGATGAAGCTCTCCGACTGCACGGCCGCCTTGGTGATTCCCAGGAGCTGGGTGCTGGCCGCCGCCGGCTTGGGGCGGATCCACTCGGCCTTGTTCCCGCCGGCCGCCTCGACCCGGAGGTTCTCCTGATCGAAGTGGTCGCGGGGCACGATGTCCCCGACCCGGAACTCGGTGTCGCCGGGGTCCTTGATCTTCACGCAGCTCATCAACTCCTGGTTGACGCGGCGGAACTCGAACTTGTCGATGACCGAGCCGGGCAAGAGCGGCGTGTCGCCGACGCTGTCGACCCGCACCTTGCGGAGCATCTGGGCGATGATGATCTCCAGGTGCTTGTCGTCAATCTCGACCCGCTGCGAACGATAGACGTTCTGGATCTCGCGCAGCAGGTAGCGCTGGACGGCCTCCTCGCCCGAGATCCGCAGGATGTCGTGGGGCACCAGCGGCCCCTCGACCAGGGCGTCGCCGGCCCGGACCCGGTCGCCGCCGTGGACGCGCAGGTACTTGCCGTGCGGCACCAGGTGCTCGCGCTCGATGCCGCTCTCGTTGCGGACGATGATCGTCCGCTTGCCGCGCCGCTTCTCCTCCAGCAGCTCGACGCGGCCATCAATCTCGGCGATGACCGCCGGTTCCTTGGGCCGCCGGGCCTCGAACAGCTCGGTGACCCGCGGCAACCCGCCGGTGATGTCCTGGGTCCCGCCCACCTCGCGCGGGGTCTTGGCCAGCAGGGTGCCGGCCGAGATCATCTGGCTGTCGTTGACCTCGATGCTGGCCCGCTCGGGGATGTACTTGTAGTCCAGGGTCTTTCCCTCGGCGTCGACGATGATAATCTGGGGGTGCAGGTCCCCCTTGTGCTCGATGATCGTGCGCCGCTGGTGGCCCGAGGGGTCGATCTCGATCTTCATGGTCTCCCCCTCGACGATGTCGTCGAATTTGACCGTGCCGCCGACCTCGGCCAGGATCGGGATGTTGTGCGGGTCCCACTCGCAGAGCATCTGGCCGCGACTGACCTGCTGGCCGTCCTCGACCATGATGACGGCCCCGTCGGGCACGTCGAACTTCTCCAGCTCGCGGTCCTTGGCATCGAGGAGCTGGATCTCCCCGTTGCGCGACAGCGCGATGGTCTTCCCCTCGTTGTTGGTCACGATGTTCAAGCCGACGAACTTGACCTTCCCCTCGCGCTTGGCCTTGACGTCCTTCTCCTCGACAGCCCGGGTGGCGACGCCGCCGATGTGGAAGGTCCGCATGGTGAGCTGGGTGCCGGGCTCGCCGATCGACTGCGCGGCGATGATGCCGACGGCCATGCCCACCTCCACGAGCTGGCCGGTCGCCAGATCCATGCCGTAGCAGAGCCGGCAGACCCCCAGGGGGGCCTCGCAAGTCATCGGGCTGCGGACCTGGATCTTCTCGATCTGCATTTCCTCCAGCTTCCTTGCGGCGGCCAGGGTGATCATCTCATTCTCTTTGACCACCACCTCGTCGTTGATCGGGTTGACGATGTTGACCCGGCTGACCCGGCCCCGGATCGACTGGACCAGGCTGACCTCGACCTTCTCGCCCTTGTAGATGACCCCCTTGGTGATCCCCTGCGTGGTACCGCAGTCCCCCATGGTGATCACGACGTTCTGGGCAACGTCGGCGAGCTTCCGCGTCAGGTAGCCGCTGTCGGCGGTCTTCAGGGCCGTGTCGGCCAGCCCCTTCCGCGCCCCGTGGGTCGAGCTGAAGTATTCCAGCACCGAGAGCCCCTCGCGGAAGTTGGCCTTGATCGGGGTCTCGATGATCTTGCCCGAGGGCTTGGCCATCAAGCCGCGCATCCCGGCCAACTGGCGGATCTGCTCGACACCGCCGCGGGCGCCCGACTCGGCCATCAGGAAGATCGGGTTGAGGTAAGTCTGGCCGTCGCGCATGTCATTGCGCAGCGCCTCCATCATCTCGGCGGTGATCCGCTCGCGGGCGTGTGTCCAGGCGTCGAGCACCTTGTTGTACCGCTCCTGGTCGGTGATGATCCCGCGCTGATAGAACTTGTTCTGCTTGGAGACCTCCTTCTCGGCCTCGGCGATGATCGCATCCTTGGAATGGGGGGTCTTCAGGTCGTCGGTGGCGAACGACAGACCCGATCGGGTCGACTCGCGGAAACCCAGGTCCTTCATCAGGTCCAAGAGGCCGATCGTCTCGCGGCGGCCCAGGATCTGGTAGCAGTCGGCGATGATACCCTGGAGCTGCTTCTGACCGAGGGTCATGTTGTAGAAGGGCATCCGGGGATGGAGAATGTCGTTGAAGATGACCCGGCCCACGGTCGTCCGGATGATCTTGCCGGGGGTGAACTCCTTCTCGCCGTCACCCCGCAGCCGTTTGTGCCCCGGCAGCCGCAGCTTGATCTCGGCGTGCAGCCCGACCTTGCCCTGGCTATGCGCCAGGAACACCTCGTTGGGCGTGGCATAAACGCCAAACTCGACGTTCCCCTCCTTGCGGTACTCGCCGGTCTCATTGGGGCGGTTGACGGTCAGGTAGTACGCCCCCATGACGATGTCCTGGGTCGGGCTGATGATCGGGTTGCCATTGGCCGGGCTGAAGATGTTGTTGGTCGCCATCATCAGCGTCATGGCCTCGACCTGGGCCTCGATCGACAGCGGCAGGTGCACGGCCATCTGGTCGCCGTCGAAGTCGGCGTTGAACCCCTTGCAAACCAGGGGGTGGATCCGGATGGCGTTCCCCTCGACCAGCACCGGCTCGAAGGCCTGGATGCCCATGCGGTGCAAGGTCGGCGCCCGGTTCAGGAGCACCGGGTGATTGCGGATGACCTCCTCGAGGATGTCCCAGACCTCCTCGCTCCGCCGCTCGAGCATCTTCTTGGCCGACTTGATCGTGTCGGCGTGCCCCAGCTCCTTGAGCCGGCGGATGATGAACGGCTGGAACAGCTCCAGCGCGATCTTCTTGGGCAAGCCGCACTGGTGCAGCTTCAGGTCCGGCCCGACCACGATCACCGAGCGGGCCGAGTAGTCGACCCGCTTGCCCAGCAGGTTCTCGCGGAACCGGCCCTGCTTGCCCTTGATCATGTCGGTCAGCGACTTGAGCGGGCGGTTCGAGCTGCCCAGCACCGGCCGCTTGCAGCGGTTGTTGTCGAACAACGCGTCGACGGCCTGCTGGAGCATCCGCTTCTCGTTGCGGATGATCACCTCCGGCGCGTTGAGGTCCACCAGCTTCTTGAGCCGGTTGTTGCGATTGATGATCCGCCGGTACAGGTCGTTCAGGTCGCTGGTGGCGAAGTTGCCCGAGTCCAGCAGGACCAGCGGGCGGAGATCGGGCGGGATGACCGGGATGCACTCCAGCACCATCCACTCGGGACGGTTGTCGCTGTCGCGCAGGGCCTCGACGACCTTGAGCCGCTTGGTCAGGTCCTTGATCTTCTGCTTGCTGGAAGTCTCGACCAGCTCCTGGCGGAGCTGCTTGGACAGCGCCACCAGGTCCAGCCGCATCAGGAGCTTGCGGATGGCCTCGGCCCCCATGTCCGCCTGGAAGCTCTCGCCGTACTGCTCCTTGGCCTTGCGGAACTCCTCCTCGGTCAAGAGGAGCCGCTCTTTCAGCGGGGTGTCCCCCGGGTCGACGACCACGTAGTCCTGGAAGTAGATGATCCGCTCCAGGCTGGTCGTGCGCATGTCCAGCAGGGTGCCCAGCCGGCTGGGCATGGCCTTGAAGAACCAGATGTGCACGACCGGCGCGGCCAGCTCGATGTGGCCCATCCGCTTGCGGCGGACCCGCGAGTGGGTCACCTTGACGCCGCAGCGGTCGCAGATCATCCCCTTGTACTTCATCCCGCGGTATTTGCCGCAGGCGCATTCCCAGTCCTTTTCCGGCCCGAAGATGCGCTCGCAGAACAGGCCGTCCTTCTCGGGACGATAGGTCCGGTAATTGATCGTCTCGGGCTTCTTGACCTCCCCGAACGACCAGCTCCGGATATCGTACGGGCTGGCCAGCCCAATCTTGACGGCGCCGTAGTCGTTGATACGATCGTAGGCACTTTCGCCCATGCTCACGAGACACGCTCCTCTGCACGTCCCTGGCCGTGCCGAAGTGGGGTGGTTGGTGGGTGAAAGCGGCGG
>JAJPJC010000365.1 GCA_021324445.1 Isosphaeraceae bacterium | reverse complement strand
TTTCGTCTCGATACCCGCGATGGCGGCACGCCTGTTCCGGGAGAACCCGTACTCGATCCCGGCGATCCGGTCGGAGTTCCTGTACAAGGCTGCCGTGGTCGCGGGCTGCGCTGCGATCGCACTGGGCCTGGCTCGGCTCCTCTTCTCCAGGCCCCGCGGGGAGTGGATCATCGCCGCCTTTCTCTACGCCATGATGCTCGTGACCCCGCCATCCGGATACTACCATCTCAACCTGGCACTCGTCGGGGCAGCCTTGATTTATCGTGGGACTTCCGACGCGATGGCCCCGAGGCTTGAGCCGAGTGAGGGCCTGGAGCAGACCGGGAAGCGATCGAGGAGCGTGAGCCGATGGATGGTTCTCGCCTTGATCCTGACGGCCCTTCCGGTCGAATATGGACTCACGAACGAGGCTGGCGGCTCAATCCAGGGCGTGTATCGTTTGATCCATTCGGGCTGGGGCACCCTCCTGCTGACTCCTCAATCTTATGGCCTCGCACTTCTCTTCGTGATGTGCTGTCGTGGACCAGCCCAGCGAGCGGTGAGCGCGCCCCGGGGGCAGCGTTCGATTCCGTCGGGTGATCACCCGCGGGCCGGGCGGGACCTGTGCCGGTGACGGGATTCCGGCGGCTCGCCCACGCGGCGCTCGTCATTTCCACTCCGGCCCCGGTCGCGGCCGGCTTCGCCCTGGTCTGGCCGATCCGGGACAACGCGCCGGGAGGCCGCAAGTTGCAGGAGGGCAGCCGTCAACCCGAAGCTGAGCAGCAGGAACTCGATCGGCTCGACCATCCCACCCAGCAGCGATCGATATTGGCCCAGGACCAGCCCTGTCACGACGACGGTTCGGGAAAGCCACAGCCGCTCGCTGCGGAGCAAGGCCGGGATCAGCAGGGCCAGCGGCTGGAGGAACATGATATCCGCATAACTGTAGCGGACCGGGAGGAAGTATTCGCCATCGATCGCCATGAGGACTGCGAAGCTCGCGACGAACCGTGGCGAGACGGCCCGAGCCCGCCAGCGCAGCCGCGCGGCCAGGCAACCCGCGATCAGCACGAAACCCAGGAATCCGATTCGCGCCAGGGTGGGGAGGGGCGGCAGCGCGAGGATGCCGCGCAGCCAACGGTAGGCCGGATGAAAATTGGCCATGAGCGTGCTGCCGGCGGTTTCGATGGGGAGGGCGCGGAAGAAGTCGATCCCCTCGGCGGTCTGGGGCGCGGGCGCGGCCGGCCCGTAGGCGGACAAGAAGTAATCCTCCTCGGTACCATCGCCAGCAGAGGCTTGTTCCCAGATTCGCACCGTGGTCGCGTAGCTCGCCCATCCTCGGACGCCAAACCACGGGAGAGTCAATGCGACGGCCATTCCGAGGGATGCCATCATCGCCGCGGCGGACTTCCGGTAGCCGAGCAGCCAGAGCGGTAACCCCATCACGACGAACGTCGGCCGCAGCGCGGCCGCCAGGCCGAACCAGAACCCGCCACGCCAGCCGTCGCCACCGCCTGGGACGAGCGAACGGGTCCCCAGGGCCAGCAGCAGCAGGACGAACACATAGAATTGCCCGCGCTCGAGGTGGAACCGCCAGAGGTCGCCGGCTGCGAAGAAGAACAGCCCCATTGCCAGGAAGGCCGTCCGGGCAGCTCGGGCGCGGAGGGTCCCGACCAGGAGTGCCAGGCTGGCCACCAAGGCCGACCATTCCAGGAGAAACCAGATCGCACGTTGGGTCCGATAGGGGAGCCCCGCGAACGGGACATAGAGCATCAGGAGCGTGGGGGGATAAGTGGCCCGGCTGGGGCCCGGATGACGACGCCCCGGGTCGAGCAGCTCCTCGCTCATCCCCGCGCGCCACTCATGCAGATAGGGGTCCAGGCCCATCCGCAGCGCCCGCGCGGCCACCACCCGGCTTCGCAAGTCCACGCCGGGATACTGGACACAATCCCGCAACGTGACCAGGAAGGCGATGAGGGAGTTGAGCAGCCCGACGAGCAGGATGAGGCCGGGGATTGTCTTGTCATCGAACAAGGATTTCCGAAATCGTTCCCGGGGCGGACGCTCGAGACCTGGCATGGGAGACGCACCAGCATGTTGGGTCGCAAGGGGAACGAGTGGCCCACCGAGCAACGGGACCTCGATCATAAGTGGTCCCGACTGGTACCGGAAGTCTGATGGCCCGGCATGGCCCGAGCGCGGGATCGGGATGCGGTGGGGTCGGTTGGGGCGCTTGGGGGGTGGAAGATGCCGTGAAGTCGGTGAGGCGCATCTCTGCCGCGAGCCCGGGGTTCCTTGCGCCAGAGGTATTCGTGCATTCCCTGGTGAGTTTGAGGTTCCCCTTGTAAACTCGCTACCCAGGTCCGCTTGCTGCTCACCCGCGCCACCGGCGCGGTGGTGTATTTGGGGTATCACATGATCAAGACTCGACCGGGGACGATGCGCCGCCTCCTGGTTGGAGCCGGATGGGTGATCCTTGTGGCGTTGGCGGGCGTCGCATCCGCGTACTTGATCGCCGACCCACCACCCGCGCCCCGCAACGACTTCATGGAGTACTGGGCAGCCGGGCGGCTCAACGCGAACGGCGGTAACCCCTACTCCGAGGCCGACCTTCTGCCCGTGCAAGCCGCGATCGGAATGGCCGATGAGCAAGCGTGGCCGATGCTCAATCCGCCGTGGACCCTCGCGCTGCTCATGCCCTTCGGCGTATCGGAGTACGGACCCGGTTATGTGGTGTGGATCACCTTGCTCATCGCCGCGGTCCTGCTGGGGGCCGACCTGGCCTGGCGGGTGTTCGGCGGGGAGCCCCGGAAGCGATGGCTGGCCCCCTTGCTCGCCATCGCCTCCTTGCCGACCTTCTACGCCTTGGCGGCCGCTCAGATCACCCCGCTGGTGCTGCTGGGTCTGGTCGCGTTCCTCTCCTGTGACTGTCGCGGGAAGGAAGGCCGCGCCGGCGCCGCGCTGGCACTCGCGGCGGTCAAACCGCATCTCTTCTATCTCGTGTTTCCGGCCGTGCTCTTGCGGTCGATCGACCGGCGATCCGGCGCCGGCCTCGCGGGCCTCGGCATTGCCCTGGCGGCGATGACCGGAGTGGCGATGGCCACCAATCCATCGGCGGTCGTGCAGTACCTCGGCATGATGGTCCACCGGCCGCCGGCCCGGTTCACACCACCGACGATCGGGACTTTCCTCCGAATGCTCTTCGGGACAGGCCGATTCTGGCTCCAACACGTGCCGATGCTGGTCGGCCTGTGGTGGTTCACGCTCCACTGGCGCCGGCATCGGAGAGATTGGAACTGGGCCGAGCAACTCCCCTTGCTCCTCTTTGCCTCCCTGCTGACGGCCCCGTACGGGGCATGGCTGTTCGACCTGGTCATCCTCGTGATCCCCCTGCTCCAGGCGACGACCTGGGCGTGTCAATCCGCGAACCGGCGCGGAATCGTCGGACTTGGGGTCACCTACGCGCTCATCATGACATCGCCGCTGGCGCTGGCGCCACTACGACTCAATGCCGCAGTTTACTACTATGTGCCCGTGGCGCTGCTCCTCCTCTACTTGCCGGCCCGACGCATCCTGACGGACGTCGCCCAGCCGGCCATCGGAGCCGCGACGCCGAATCCGGCCGTGAGAATCAGGAGATCCGAATAATCGACCGGTCGACGAAGCTGTCCGGCGTCGTCCGGGAACGGGCTGGTCGCCATCTTGGGAATCCTGTCAGGATCCGCTGGGATCGGTCAGGTCCGAGAGGCGGGCACGATCGCCTCCCCCGATGCGGCCGAGGAGGACGATTCCGCCGACGCTGGGCCGAAGAGGATCAGAGCCCCGAGTGTCAAGAGGAGAGCATTCCGCAGGTTCAAGAGGAAGATCGCCAGGCCCTGGTGGTCGAGGACCTGGGCGAAGCCGGGCCCTGGGTAGATCACGGACGTGGCCAGACACACCAACAGGAAGAGCCAGCGGGCGCGATGGCCCGTCCAGCCGTTGAGGACCACCACGAAGGGGAACAGCCAGACCAGGTACTGAGGCGAGAGCACCTTGGCCGTGACCAGGGAGGCCAGGATCGCGGCCCCGCTGAAGCGGATGCCGCTGGTACACCCCGAGCGGACGAATTGCACCAGCACGACCAGGATCGCGGCCGCCTGGATCGGGGCGGCCAGCGCGGCCAGCCGCGAGCCCCACTGCGGGACCAGGTGGACCGCCCTGTGCTCGATCACCCAGGGGATCTCCGTCCCCGCCAGCTTTCCCCAGGCCAGTACCACCCCGGCATAGACCGTCTCGATCCCCAGGCCGCGGGCCGCGTGGTAGCGGAACGACTCCAGGACGTGGGCTCCGCCCAGGGCAAACCAGCCCGCCGCACCGATCGCCACGGTGAGGACGAAAGCCAGGGTGCCGCGGCCGCGCCAAGCCCGCGGCCGGGCCGCCTCCCAGACCAGCGCCGGGGCCGCCACCAGGCCGGGGAAGACCTTCATGAGGGCGCCCAGGCCCGCCGTGAATCCGCCCAGCCGGTTCCGACCGGAGAACCACCACCCCGCGGCGGCGAAGGCCAGCACCATCGGAGCCAGCTCGAACCGGCCCACCACCAGCGGTGCCAGGCTGGCGCAGTAGACCGTGTACCAGGCCAGCCGCCCGGCGACCGGCCCGGTCCCCTCGGTCGCCGCGACCTGGCGCGCCAGCAGCACGATCGCCGCGGCATCGAAGAGCAGCATCTCCACCCCGAAGGCGATGCAGTAGCCCGCGAAGTCGGAAACGAACAGGCGCGGGACCAGGAACAGGGGAAACGTCAGAAGGGGATACTCGACCAGGTAGTCACGATACGGGACCCGGCCCTCCATCGCCTGCGAGGCGTAGTCGTAGTAGATCCCGTACGACCAGGTCGCAGCCCCCAGGTCGGGATGGCTCCCGTACCGGATCAGCAGGCCGGTCGCCACGAACAAGACGACGTGCACCGCAATGGCAACCACCGTGGTGGCGACCAGGGATGACGTTCGGCTCATGGCGGCTGGCCTCAGGTTCCCAGAGAGTCCGGAGTGTGGAGGCGATCCGCGTCAGGGGGACGACAGCGCCGCTTCGGCGGAGGCGCACGGCAAGCCGCGCCGGCGTGAGCCCGCGGCCTCGGTCGCGAACCAGGTCACGGTGACCAGCAGGGGAATCCAGAGGAACGTCCATTCCGGAAAAAGGCGCACGGTGCTCGGGTAGCGTTCGCGGAACTTGGCGATGATCCCCAGGTTGATGTAGGGCAAGACCAGCAGGGCGACCAGGAGCGCGGCGCCGGCCTGCTCCGAGAGCCGGCGACCCATCAGAACCAACACGGGGATGAGCAGCACCGGGAAATCGTAATGGCGGCCGTAGGGAGCCAGGATGAACGGGGCGATCAGGCCCAGGGAGAAGATCTCTTCCAGCGAACGCGATCGGTCGAGCGCGGCGTGCACCAGCACGGCGAGGAACGGCAGCGCGGCGGCCAGGTAGAGCCCCCAGAGCGGCCAGGCCCGCAGGCCGGCGGTCTTCAGGGCCAGCAGCCAGGTGGTGCCGATCCAGGGGAAATACACCGTCGGCGGTGGGGTCCGCCCGGCCGCACGCAGCATCTCGATCGGCCAGTCGGCCACGATCGCGGCACCCAGCAGCGACAAGGCGGCCAGGGCCGCGGTGAAACCGGCCACGATCCGCCACCGCCGCTGCCGCGCGCTCCAGATCAGCAGGGCCAGGACCAGCGCCGCCGCGAGCTGCGGCTTGGTCGTCAGGCCGGCCAGCGCCGCCCCGGCCAGGCGGTCGTGCCCCCGCTCCATCAGCCTCCAGGCCAGGGCCGACAGGAACAGCATCAGGATCGAGGTCTGGCCGACGAACAGCGCGACGATCGAGAGGGCAAACACGGGGACCAGCACCGGCGGCACCGACCGCGGCACCCCGGGCACGGCGTCCCGCAGCAGGTAGCCGGACAGCAGGAGCAGCTCGAGGTTGAGGAAGAACCAGGCGGCCTTGGCCCCATCGTACCCCAGCGGCACCAGCAGGGCACAGCCGGCGGCGAACCAGGGGGGATAGTAATAGGGGAGGAAGTCGTACTTCCCCAGCCCATCGGTCGCCCGGTCCCAGCCGCGCTCCTGCTGGAGCTGCGTCTGGAGCGCCTCGTTGTAAGGGCTCTGACCCGAGGCCACCAGCTTGCCCGCCGCCCAGTAGCAGATGTAGTCGGGGGTGATCTTCTCCCAGGGCGCGACCTCCCAGAGGGCCCGGACGCACGTCGCCGCCAGCAGCGTGAGGCCGGCCAGCCAGACCCAGGGAGAGTCGATCCGGCGGCCCCACCGCGCTCTCCAACCCGTCAGCGTCTCCACGGGAGGCTCCTGTTGTTCGCTCCCGACTCTGGAGGGCCCGCGCTTGGGATCTGGCCCCGAAGCCAGAGGCAGTTTCATGAGTCGAACTCCAGGAATGAGGCGATCGGTCAGGTTTCGTCTGAGTCGCTGTGGAGCGGAGGAGGTCCCTGGCCCTTGCACCTTACTGAGCATAGCAACCGGTCATCGGGCCGGGTATCTTGGAGTGTTTTGGGGTCGGAGAAATCGCCCACTCCGCTGGCGGACCGGCCTCCGTTCGTGGCGCGACCGCGACTCAGGTGAGGAATGCCCAGGTCCGCGACCCGGTCGTGCCCCCAGCTGGTCACCGTCCCCAATCCCAAGCCCGAACGGAGGAGTGAAGATGAGCGACGCCTTGCCCTGGCACCGCATCCAGTTCGCCTTCTCGATCACCTTCCACTACCTGTTCCCGCAGCTCACGATGGGGCTGGCCCTGCTCATCGTGCTGTTCAAGTCGCTGGCGCTCCGGCTCCGCGACGACTCCTACAATGAGGTTGCCCGATTCTGGGGCCGGCTCTTCGCCCTGAACTTCGCGATGGGTGTCGTGACCGGCATCCCGATGGAGTTCCAGTTCGGGACCAACTGGTCGCGGTTTTCCCGCTACTCGGGCGAGGTCGTGGGACAGGCGCTGGCGATGGAGGGCGTCTTCGCGTTCTTCCTGGAGTCGACGTTCCTGGGGCTGTTCCTCTTCGGCGAGCGGCGGCTCGGCCCCGGGAAACACCTCGCGGCGGCCGTCGCCCTGGCCCTGGGCTCCTGGCTGTCGGGCTATTTCATCATCGTGGCCAACGCCTTCATGCAGCACCCCGTCGGCTACCGGCTGGGCGAGGACGGGGTGTTGCACCTGGAGAACTTCGCGGCGTACCTCTTCAACCCCTGGGCATTGTGGCAATTCGCTCACAACATGGCGGCCTCGCTGGTCACGTCGTCGTTCGTGGTGGCCGCCGTGGGAGCCTACTGGTCCTTGATGGGCCGCCACGCCCGGCACGCCGCGATCTGCCTGCGCGCGGGGGTCATCGTGGGATGGGCCTCCAGCCTCCTGGTCCTGTTCCCGACCGGCGACGGCGCGGGGAAGCTGGTGACGCGGCATCAGCCGGTCACGCTCGCCGCGATGGAGGGGCTCTTCGCGGGCGGTCCGTATGCCGACCTGGCCATCATCGGGCAGCCCGACGTCAACGCCCGCCGGCTGGAGAACCCGGTCGTCGTGCCGGGGGTCCTCAGCTTCCTGGCGTACGGGACCTTCGGCAGCACCGTCCACGGCCTGAACGACTTCCCCAAGGACGAGTGGCCGTACAACGTGGAGCTGCTCTACTACAGCTACCACATCATGGTGGGGCTGGGGACGCTGTTCATCCTGGTGATGGGCATCGCCGCGTTCCTGCTTCCCCGGGACCGGCTCATGCGGACGCGGCCGATGCTCTGGGTGCTGATGCTGGCGTTCCCGTTCCCCTACATCGCGACGACGGCGGGCTGGTGGACCGCGGAGCTGGGTCGGCAGCCGTGGGTCATCCACGGCCTGCTGCGAACCGCCGACGCCCACTCGGAGCTCGTCAACCCGGGGGATGTGGTCTTCACCCTGCTGGGCTTCGCCGGGCTGTACCTGCTGCTGAGCATGCTCTTCGTCGTGCACGTTCTCAAGGAGATCGACCGCGGCCCGGCCGCATCCCATTGATTCGAGTCGACCTCTGTCGGATCTCCGCCCCCTGCGCGTCTTGGGAATTCCACATGACAGATTCCCAATTCAAAAGGGGAATGAATCTGGAATTTGGACACCACTCGGCGATCACCACCGTGGTCCCACGGGCCTGGCCGCAGCGACCGTCGCGATGGAGCCCCGAGGTTCACCGCGGAGATCGCCGAGACCGCGGAGATGGGGACAGAGCCAGGAGAGCGGGTCGGAAGGGTCCGGGGGACGGAAGCCCGATTCGCTCTCGGTCGTCTCCTCGGCGTGTTCCTCGGCGGTCTCTGCGGTCTCCGCGGTGAATCCGTCCCCTCCCGCTCGGCGGTGCGACGGGTGGTCCAAAGGTGGTGATCGCCGCGGCGTGTCGAATCTGGAATCTGGAATCTGCCATGACTCTTGGGTTGCGGCCCGGCCGCGTCCTATTAAGCGGAGACTTCCATGGAAGCGGTCTGGTTCGCGATCGTCTCGGGCATGCTCGCCGTCTACGCGGTGCTCGACGGCTTCGACTTCGGGGCCGGCATCGTTCACCGCCTGGTCGCCCGGACCAACGAGGAGCGCCGGGCGGTGCTGGCGGCGATCGGCCCGGTCTGGGACGGCAACGAGGTCTGGCTGATTGCCGCCGGCGGGGTGCTCTTCGTGGCGTTCCCGCGGGTCTACGCCACCGCGTTCAGCGGCTTCTACATGGCCCTGATGATCGTCCTCTGGCTGCTGATCCTCCGCGGCGTGGCGATCGAGTTCCGCGTGCACCAGGACCATCCCCTGTGGCGCGAGTTCTGGGACACGATCTTCGCGGTCGCGTCGGGGCTCCTGGCCGCGGTCTTCGGCACAGCGCTGGGCAACCTCATCCGCGGCGTGCCGGTGGGCAAGGAGGGACTACCGGGCATGCCCCTGTTCACGAACTTCCGACCCGGCCGCGAGCCGGGGATCCTCGACTGGTACACGGGCCTCGTCGGCCTCTTCGCGCTGGCCGCCCTGGCCGGCCACGGCGCCCTGTATCTCGCCTGGCGGACGGCGGGTCCCGTCCGGGAGCGCAGCCTTGCCCTGGCCCAGGGGGTGTGGAGGGCCGTGTTCGTGTTGTGGGTCGCGGCGACCGCTGCCACCGCATGGGTGCGGCCTGAGGTCTTTTCCAACCTGGTCTCACGCCCCTGGACCCTCGTCTTCGTCGCCGTGTCGGCCGCCGGGATCGTCGGGGTCTTCCGGTTCCCGGGGCGCGGCCGGGACCTCGCGGCGTTCGTTTCCTCCTGTGCGTTCCTGCTCGGGTTGGTGGCCACGGCGCTGGCGGGCAATTACCCGTTCTGGCTGCGGTCGACGCTCGACGCCTCCTCCAGCCTCACCGCGACGAACTCCGCAGCGGACCGCTACGGGATGGGGGTGGCGCTGGCGTGGTGGGTCGTCGGGATCACCCTGGTCGCCGGCTATTTCACCTATCTGTTCCGCTCGATGCGGGGGAAGGTCGGGGCCGAAACCGGGTCGGACCATTACTGAGAGTCGGAAAAGGAATGTCCGCGAGCTCAGGAGACCTTTGGTCGGCCGGTCGCTCGGTGTGACCACGTTCGTGGGAACGTGGTTCGGACGAGGAACCACCAGCCTCGCACGTCAGTGCGATCCCCTGGCCTGCAAAATCGGGCTGACGCCCGAGGTTGGGGGACTGGCGTCCCGTCCGAACCAGGCACTGACGTGGCTGGTCACAGCCCACCACCCCTGTCCACCTCATGGCTTTCCAGTGTTCCTGAGGGAACGGACTCTCAAGGTGCCGACACGTCCAGATGCCTGCGGAACCATAACTCGAGCATCACCAGTGCCCAGAGGCGGAATGAGTGCTCGCGACGGCCGTCGACGTGTTCCTCCACGAGCTCGCGGACCGTCTCGGGTCGGAACAGTCCCCGATTGAGGCAGACTGGATCGAGCAAGACGCCCTGGAGCTCGTCCTTCAGGTCGTCGCGGAACCATCGGCTGATCGGGACGCCGAAGCCCATCTTCGCCCGGGTCCTGATCGGCGGGGGTAAGAGATCCGCGAACGCCTGCTTGAGCACGACCTTGGATCGGCCCGAGCGGAGGCGGATCTTCCGGTCCAGCCGCATGGCCGCGGCCAGCTCGACGACGCGGTGGTCCAGGAACGGCCCGCGGCACTCGAGGCTGTGGGCCATGCTGGCCAGGTCCACCTTCACCAGCAAGTCGCCGGGCAAGTAGGTCAGGAGGTCGGCGACCATGGCCCGGGTGACCCGATCACGCCGCGCGGCCGAGGCGAACGCTTGACCCAGCAGCGCGGCCGGGTCGGCCTGCGTCGGGTCGTCGAGCCCCGCGGCGGCCGTTGCCAGCGCATCCAGCTGGTCGTCGGAATAGAGCGTCAGCCGGCCGGCCTCGTCGAAGGTCGTCATCCAGCCCAGGTATCGGGCCTCGGCCGGTTCGTTGATGTGCTCGACGAGCCGCTGGAAGCCGCGGAGCCGGGTCTTCGACCGGGCCGAGCGGGGCAAGACGCGGACCATCGTCCCGCCCAGGACCCGGCGCGGGCCGTCGGGGAGGCGGTGGAACAACTCGGTCAGCGCGAGGGCCCGGTAGCGGTCGTAACCACCGAAGAGCTCGTCGCCGGCATCGCCGGTCAGGGCGACCGTGACGGCTCGCCGCGTCTCGCGCGCCACGTACCACGTCGGCAGGGCCGAGCTGTCGGCGAACGGCTCGTCGAACTGCCAGGCCAGGGCCGGCAGGGTCTCCCACGCCTTCGGCTCCACGATGAAGGTCTGATGCTCGGTCCCCAGGTGCCGCGCAGCCAGCTCGGCGTAATGCGTCTCGTTGTAGGCCGGGTCGGGGAACCCGATCGCGAACGTCTTCACCGGCTGGCTGGACGCCCGCTGCATCAGTCCGACGATGATCGTCGAGTCGATGCCTCCGGAGAGGAATGCCCCCAGAGGCACGTCCGCAATCATCTGCTCGCGCACGGCGTCGGCCAAGGTCGCGCGCAGCTCCTCGACGTCCTCCTCGACCGGCTGGTCGCGCTCGCGGTTCCAGTCGGGATGCCAGTACCTCTCGATCGTCAAGACTCCGTCGTGCCACACTGCGTAATGCGCCGGGGGCAGCTTGCACGTCCCCTCCAGCATGGTCCTCGGCTGCGGGACGTAGCCGTAGTTGAGGTAAAGGTCCAGCGCCATGGGATCGAGCCGGCGCGGGAACTCGGCCTGGGGCAAGGCCAGCAGGGACTTCAGCTCGCTGGCGAAGACCAGCCGCCGGCCATCGTGCCGATAGATCAGCGGCTTCTGGCCCATGCGGTCGCGGGCCAGGATGAGGGTGCGGCGGGTCGCGTCCCAGATCGCCAGCGCGAACATCCCGCGCAGGAGGCGGAACATCCGCGTCCCCTCATCCTCGTAGAGATGCACGAGGACCTCGCTGTCGCCCGATGATCGGAGCGCATGCCCCTTGGCCTCCAGGCGGCGGCGCAGCCCGGGGAAGTTGTAGATCTCGCCGTTGAAGACGGTCCAGATCGAACCGTCCTCATTGGAGAGCGGCTGATGGCCGCCGGCCAGGTCGATGATCGACAGCCGCCGGAACCCCAGCGCGGCGTGATTGTCGTGATAGCTGCCCGCGTCGTCCGGGCCGCGGTGGACCAGGCGGTCCATCATGGCCTGGAGCGAGTCCGCTGCCAGAGCGCCGTTCGGCCCGGTCCAGACCGCACCGCAGATGCCGCACATGCCGGGAACTCCCCGTGCTTCAGCGGACCAGCTCTCTCCGCAAGTCCTCCAGCGAGATCCTGGCCGCCTCGCGGGAATGCTGCGTCAGGAAGCTCAGCAAGTCGGGATTGTTCCTGAGTCGCTCCACCTCGACCTCGAAATCGTCCAGTTGCGCGAGGGCGAACGCGGACCCGTCGGGCTGGCGCAAGACCACGACCTCGTCCTTCGCCAACCCCATCACTTCCTCGAGCGTCGGTTGAGTCTCGGCCGGTTCGATCACCGTCATCGTCGAACCCCTCCACGTTTTCTCAGTATACGAAACCAGGCAGAGCAGGAACAACGGATGGCCTCAGGCCGAATGGCCGCGCTTGTCGCCTCTGCTCGGAACGTTCGGGAGTTTGTGGACGAGAACGTATCAGAATGGGGTTCCACTGGGCCTCTGAGCCGGGGATATCGCCGCCACCGAGGCCTGAGAAACGGGATTGTCCCTGGACGCGGAATAACCGATCGGCTGGAATGGTTCGGAACCACTGCTCGGACAAGCCTTGGTCTCGATTCGTCCCACCGTTTGAGGAATTCGCGTCGATGCCGCAGTCGCAGGAGCCGCTTCCCGCAAGTCCCAGCCCGAGCCTCACCGGGATCCGCGAGGTGTTCGACCGGCTGACGGCCCTCTGGGCGGCGCCCCGGATCGGGCGGGTGGCGCTGTGCAGTCCGGTGGTCGGCTTGATCGCGGGGCTGGGGGCCGTCGCGTTCTTGCTGGCGCTCCAGTTCACGTACCGCGAGGTCATGGGGGGCTTGCTCCACTTCCAGCGGCCGTCGACGGTCGAGGAGCAGCCTCATGAGATCACCGATCCCTATCCCTGGTGGCTGGTCGTGCTGGTTCCGGCGGTGGGGGGCTTGATCTCGGGCGCCCTGGTCTTCACCCTGGCCCCCGAGGCCGAGGGGCACGGCACCGATGCGATGATCCGGGCGTTTCATCGCGGCGGCGGGGTGATCCGGGCCCGGGTGCCGCTGATCAAGGCGGTGGCCTCGATCATCACGATGGGGACGGGCGGCTCGGCCGGCCAGGAGGGACCGATCGCGCAGATCGGGGCCGGCTTCGGCTCGCTGCTGGGGGGATTGCTCAAGCTGCCGCCGACCGACCGGCGGCTGCTGATGCTGGCCGGCGCCGCCGGGGGCGTCGGGGCCATCTTCCGGGCCCCGCTGGGCGGCGCCTTGTTTGCCGGTGAGGTCCTCTATGCCTCCACGGCCTTCGAATCGGCGGCCCTCCTGCCCTGCCTGGCCAGCTCGATTGTGGCGTATTCCACCTTCGCGTTGTTCATCACGCCGCAACCGATCTTCATCCTGCCGCCGATGACCTTCCATGGCCTGCGCGAGCTGCCGCTGTTCATGATCCTGACGCTCGCCTGCGCGGGCCTCGGTTGGTTGTATGTCCGGGTCTTCTACGGGCTGCGGGACTGGTTCTTCAAGCCGATGCCGATCCCCCGGCAGATCAAGCCGGCACTGGGTGGGTTGTTGCTCGGTATCCTGGCCCTGGGTTTCCCCCAGGTGATGACCGGCGGCTACGGCTGGGTGCAGTGGGGTGCGATCGGTATGCCGCCGTCGCTGACCCTGCCCGGCGAGGAGAGCTTCCTCCCCCACATGGGGATGGGACTGCTGCTGACCCTGGCCGTCCTCAAGATCGTGGCGACCGGCCTGACGATCAGCTCCGGCGGCAGCGGCGGCGTGTTCGGTCCGTCGATGCTCATCGGCGGCATGCTCGGTGGGGCCTGCGGACAGTTCCTGGCGTCCTGGGTACCCCAGGCGCAGATCGAACCGGCGGCCTTCGTGCTGGTCGGGATGGGAGGCTTCTTCGCCGGGGTCTCCAAGACGCCGCTGACCTCGATCGTGATGGTCAGCGAGATGACCGGCTCGTACAGCCTGCTGGTCCCGCTGATGCTCGCCTGCGGGCTGAACATGGCGATCTCGCGGCGGTGGACGATCTATGAGGAGCAAGTCCTCACGCCGATCGACAGCCCGGCGCATCAGGGCGACTTCGTGGTCGACGTCCTGGAGCAGCTCCGCGTCGGTGAAGTCGGCTTCCGGACCGAGGGCATCGAGCGGATCCCCGCCGCCACGCCGTTTCACTCGCTGATTCACCTGGTCGCCCGGTCGACCGAGACGCTCTTCCCGGTCATCGACCGTCAGGGGCGGCTCACGGGGATCTTCACGCTCCGGGACCTGCGGATCGCCCTGGTCGGTTCCGAGTGGGGACCCCTCGTCCTGGCCGACGACCTGGCGCATCGCCCCGTGCTGTCGGTCACGCCCGAAGACAACCTGCACACGGCCCTGCGGCGCATGACCGAGCTGAATATCGACGAGCTCCCCGTCGTCAACCCCAAGGACCCCACCCACCTGCTGGGCTTGCTCTCCCGGCGCCAGTTGACCTTGGCGTATACCTCGCTGATCGAATCGCTCCGCGCGCCCGCGGCGATCGCGGAGAAGCCGAGCAGGTCCGGGGCGACAGCCCCGCTGCGTTGACCCGACGCCCCTCCCTCAGATCGGCGGGATCGAGCGGCGGATCTCGTCCAGCAGCGCGCGGGTGCCGTGCTGGTCGCACCAGCGGTAGACGTAGTCCCAATCGATCCGGTCGCCCTGCACGGCGATCACGTCTCGGACATCATCCCGGTCTTTGGACCGATTGGCCAGAAGCGCCCAGTGGAGTTTGGTCACGATCACGTCCTCGACCGTCGGGATCCAGACCTGTCGATCCAACAGGGTCACTCGTCGGCGCCGCCGGAACCGCTCTTGATTGTGCGGGTCATCATTGAGGAGGAAGAGCTCGATCTTGAAGGTCGTCCCGACCACCTCGGCTACGAACCGCCGTGTCATCGTCACGGTCTCGAAGCTCATCTGAGGATCGATGCGGATCGAGGGAGCGATCCGTCGCGCCACCTCCCTGATGGACTTCTCGCCCAGCTCGATCACGAAATCGGCATCCCGCGTCGAGCGATCGACTCCGTAGAAATTGCTGGAATACGATCCCACGAGCATGTACGGGATGCCACAGGACTCGAGTGCTTCGGCCACGGCGATCGCTGCTTGATTGCCAGTCATGTCGAAGACCTCAATCGGCGGAGGAAATCGAGGCGACGCTGGAGCAAATCCTGGATCGTCGCTTCATCGGCTCCCGGATTCTCATGGCGTAGTCCGGCCGCCATCCTCTCGCAGACCTCCTCGAAGATCTCGGCCCCAGCAGAGATCTTCTGCTCGATCGGAGTCCTCCGGGCGCGGAGCACACGCTCCCGGTAAAGGTCATCGGCCAGTTCTTTGATCGACTCCATGAGGGTCGGCTCCCCTATCAGACAGGATCTCATCAGGTTATTTTGCAGCCAATCTGTGCGCTTGTCAACTCACTCCATGCCGTTCGGCCGGGGAATCCTCCCTGAACGGGCCGCCGATCCCCTTCGACTGCGCCAGTTGTTCATACAGTTCGGCGAACTGGGCGATCATGCCGGCGGCGCCGAAGTGGGCGGCGGCGCGGGCGCGGCCGGCCTCGCCCAGCCGGCGGGCCAGAGCCGGATCGCGGACCAGGTCGCGGATTGACCGGGTCAGGCCGGTCACGTCGCCGATCGGGACCAGCACGCCGGTCTCGCCGTCGACGACAACCTCGGTGGTTCCCGGCGCGGCGGTGGCGACGACCGGCTTGGCAAACTGCATCGCCTCGAGCACGACGTTGGGCAATCCTTCGTAGGCACTGGGCAAAACGAGCACGTCGGCGGCGGCCAGGAGCCGTGGGACGTCGTCACGATGGCCCAGGAATCGGACCTGGCCGTCGAGATGATAGCCGTGCGCGGTCTCTTCCAGTTGGTCCCGGAGCGGGCCGTCGCCCGCGATCGCGGTCACCACATCCGGCTGAACGTGCTGGAGCAGGTCGAGGGCCTTCAGGAGGTCCCCCACTCGCTTCTGCTCGGCCAGCCGACCGGCGAACAGGACCAGCGGCGCCTCGGGCGCGAAACCGAGCTCGGCCCGGACCGCGCGGCGATCGACGGCCGGCGGTGCCTCGTCCTCGACACCCGAGTAGATCATGGCCAGCCGGTCGTCCGGCACGCCGAGCTGACGGTAGAACTCGACGACCGCGTGAGAGTTGCCCACCAGGCGGTCGCACCACGTCGCCAGCCGGCGGTCGATCGACCGCTCGAGCCGGCCCTTCCACAAGTCCACGGCCATCTCCGCCACCACGACGACCGGCACACCCGCCAGCCGCGCCGCGACCCGGCCATAGGTGTTGGCGGCAAAAATCCAGGTCTGGACGACGTCGAACGAACCGGCCTTCAAATACCGCACCAGCCGGGCCAGAGTCATGGGATCGAACTTCAGCGACTTGCCGATCACGGTGACCGGGATCCCCGCGGCCCTCAGCTCCGCCGCCAGCGGACCCGGCCGCGTCAGCGCGGCGACCTCGACCCGGAACCGATCGCGCGGCAACCCCCTGGCCAGCATCACCATCTGCTTCTCAGCCCCCGAGCGATCGAGCGTCGGGATCAGTTGCAAGACTTTCAGCATAACCACCCCGAAAGGACACGGTAGGCAATACGCAGTACGCCGTTGAAGACCCGAGAGGAGAGGCAGCGGCCGAGCCCACGGCGCTGGCAGGCCAACGGTTCCACGACAGGCTTCAGGAGTGTCGCGCTTCCTCCTGACTGCGTACTGCGTAGGGCGTACAGCGTACGATTTCCTGGAACAATTCCAGATGCTTGCGGGCGACGATGCGGATCGAGAATTCCTGTTCGACGCGGCTGCGGGCGGCGCGGCCCATGTGCACGGCCCGGTCGAAGTCGGCCCACTGCTCGGTGATGGCGCGTGCCAGGCCGGCGGGGTCGTCGGGGGGTGTCAAGCGTCCGTGTTTGAACTCGCTGACGAGTCGGCGGTTGCCGGGGATCGACGAGGCGACCAGGGGCACACCCAGCGCCATGGCCTCCAGCAGCGCGATGCTCATTCCCTCTTCGCGCGAGGGGAGGACGAACAGGTCGGCGTCGCGCAGCGCGGCCGTGGCCTCGGGCCGGGCGCCGGCCAGCTCGACCGCTTGACCCGGCCCGAGGGTCAGTCCCTGCGCAACGGCCCTGGCCTCCAGCGCAGGTCGCTGGGGGCCCTCACCGATCACGATCAGACGGGCTTCCGGATACGACGCCCGCACAGCGGGCCAGGCGTCGATCAGCGTATCCAGTCCCTTTTCCGGCGCCAGCCGCCCGACGAAGACCGCGCGGGGCGCGGCGCGCCAGTCCGGGCGGCGTTGCCAGGGCTGGGCCGGGACCGGGACACCGTTGGGAATCGAGACGATTCGAGGCTCTGCCGGCGATCGATCGAACCGGGAGGAGCGCATCGTTCCCGCGCGCCAGGCGCCGCGCAATTCATCCTCGATGGCCTTGGAGATCGTGACAAACGCGTCGGCAGCGCGGCAGCGCCGCCCGATCCTCCGGCCGAAGTGGCCCCAGGACTGCCAGGCGATATCCCCCGTGGCGCCGGCCCCCTCGGGCCGCAGGACGACCGGGAACCCCAATCGCCGCCCGGTCCCGATCGCCACATACGCGTCGTGCTTGAGCATCGAGACATACGCCAGGTCGACCGGGTTCGCCTCGAACCAACGGCGGAGGTTCCTCATGTAGAGCCAGGTCCCCCAGAACCGCAGCCGGGATGTCGACAGCCGCACGACCGTCAGCCGCCCCGACACGGCCACCCCCTGCCGCCGGCCGCTACCGGCCTCTTCAACCAGGACCTCCTCGCGCGCCGCCAGACCCAGCCCCGGCGGTCGCGACGTCACCACCGACACCTGGGCCCCCTCGGCCGCCAGGGCCCCGGCCAGATAGCTCAAGACCTTCTCGGCACCGCCGATCAACGGCGGATACCGGCGCGTCACCAGGGCGAGGTTCATTCGATCAGTTTTCAGTGTTCAGTTGATGGAAACGTATTTCTTCCAAGGATGACGAGGGAGCCTGGCTTCCATCATCCTCAGCCACCGATCACGAGGCCATGCCGACGTCATGAGATCGTCCTGGGATGTTGTTCCATCTTCCCTGAACGCTGAAAACCGAACACCGAAAACTACTCTCGCAGTACCCCGACGAACGGAAGGTGGCGATAATCGTCGTTGTAATCCAGGCCATAGCCGACGACGAAGACGTCGGGGATGACGAACCCACAGTAGTCGGGCTCGATGGGGACGATCTGGCGGCCGATCTTGCGGAGGAGCACGGCGGTGCGGACGGAGGCGGCGCCCCGGTCCTCGATGTGCTGGACCAGGGCGGAGAGGGTCTGCCCGGTGTCGAGGATGTCATCGAGCAGCAGGACGTCGCGGCCGGCGACGTCGGGCGCGAAGGCTTCGTTGACGACCAGGGTCGTGGCCGTGGTGGTCTTCCCCCGGTAGCTGCTGGCCTGAACCAGGGCGATCCGCAGGGGGATGCGAATCCGGCGGACCAGATCCGCCAGGGCGATCAGGCTGCCCGTGAGCACGGCGACGATGGTGAGGGGCTTGTCCCGGTAGTCGTCTTCGATCTCGCGGCCCATCGCCTCGAGGCGATGCTGGATCGAGGACTCATCGATCAGCGGTTCCACAGCCACGGCAGATTCGTCTCATCGCGACGCGTCGTCTCAGGTCGAGCCTCAGCGACTCGGACGAGGCGGGTCACCCGGCCGTCCCCGCTCGCCGAGCACCATCCCCCTGACGCCGGGGGACGATGCCCTTCGGTTCCTCTCTCCCGAGCTAGTCTAACGCATCCCGCTCCCGGCGCGGATACCATAGAGCCTCGGACCCGAGCCCCAGCCGGCGCGAACCTCGCCGGCTCGGTCGGTGACGTCACGATTCGGGTCCGTGGAGCTGACACGCCGTCTTCGAGGAGCTGACCATGCCTGAGTCGTCACACGCCGAGCTGATCGACGCCTATCTGGCCAGCCTGCCGCGGCTACGCCGCGCGGTCGCCGATCTCAGTCCCGAGCAACTCCGGGCGCGCCCGGTGCCGGGGAAGTGGAGCACGCTCGAGGTCGTTTGCCACCTGGTCGACAGCGAGCAAGCCTGGTGTCACCGGATGAAGCGGGTGATCGCCGAGGAGAAGCCGCTCTTGATCGGCTACGACGAGAGCCGGTTCACCGCCGGATTGGCCTACCACCAGAACGAGCTCGAGGAAGCGCTCGGCCTGCTGGAAGGGATGCGGCGACAGATGGCCCGAACGCTCCGCACCGTCGCCGACTCGGCCTGGTCGCGCACCGGCATCCACAGCGAGCGCGGCCTGGTGACGCTCGAGGAAATGCTCCGGGCCGAGGTCGAGCACGTGCCCCATCACCTCAACCACATCCGGGAGAAACGCCGGGCAATGGGATTACCCGAGGAGCCGTGAGCGGACCGAGCGGCGCGCTTCGTCTGGGATGGTGTTGGAACGTCACCTGGCTACAGGCTGCACGGCGCCGCCCGCAGATTGGCCTCGAAGTCGATCGTTTGGCCGGGGACCAGGCGATCGCACGCGATCGTCAGCCTGGGTGCGGCACCGCCGGAGGCGATCTCGTCGGTTCGCGACTGTCCCGGGAGCAACCCCTTGAGCGACCGCTCGGCGCGGACGCCGTTGACCGCGAGATAGGCATCGTGATAGATCGGCGCCACCCCGGTGTTGGTGACCGTGACCCGCGATCGCGACGAACTGGCTTCGAACGCCAGGATGCGGAACCGGTAGCCGCAGGCCAGGCCCGCCGTGCTGATCCGGGCCATCGGCTGGTACTTCGGCTGGTCGTTGGCGATCATGAAGGTGATGTGGAACTCGGCCGCCGCCCGCTCGAACGGGATGCCATGCGGGCCGGTCGGGGCCAGGGCTTGCTTCTGGTCCTGCGTCGTGTAGTAGCTGATCTCGCCCCCGGCCGGCGCGCGCTTCCAGCGGTCTCGCCCGAAGAAGTTCCAGTTCGGCTCGTTCTCTCGCGCGTGCTGCCGGCACAAGAAGGAGTCATCGAAGACGCCGAAGGGGATCCTCAAGAGGTCGCGATCCGTGGCGAACGGGGCCCGTGAGCGGTCCGCAGCGTCGACCGAGATCATCCAGGGCGTCTTGCGGAAGACCCGGCCCAGGTGGCGGATCAACTCGTCCTGGAACGCCTTGTCGGGGAATGTCTTGCCCAGCATCATCGGCCCGTCGTAGATGTGATACTCGGCCCAGAGGCCGAACCCCGTCTCGATGAAGGCCAGCCGGGGGTCGTTGTCATACCGCGCCGCCAGCTTCTCGTAGAACTCCAGCGTGAACCGTTTCAGCTCGGGATGCGACCAGTCGGGAAAGCCGGTTGGCTTCCCTTCGCTCCGGCCGCGCGTCTCGTGGAAGTCGGGCAGGGCCTTGAGGTAGCCGGGGACCGTCGTCGGGTTCCCCGGATAGACGTAGTAGAACCGCACGATGGCCTGGTGCCGGCGGGCGGCGACCCGGTCGAGCAGCCGGTCCAGGACACTCCAGTCATACTGAGAGCGCTCCTTCACCACGTCGCCGTATTTCATGTAGCTGTATTCTAATTGAATGGCGCTGGTCCGGTTGTGCTCGGACGTCGCCCAGAGCACGATCCCAGTCATCGGCTGGACGCGCGTGATCCGGCTCTGGAGCGGCACGGCCGCGAACCGCTCTTGAGCCCGGCATGGCTCGAGGATGAGCAGCCCCAACAGCATCGTCGCCGCGAAGTGGCTCAGGACCGGGAGTCGATGTGTCGGAGTCGCCATGATTGTCGTCCCGATGCGGCCAGCGCGGCGGCGCAGACGCCGATGCAATCGATGCCGACATCGGTCCAGGTGCCGCCCCGGCCAGGTACGAAGGTCTGATGGTACTCATCGCTGAGGGCGAAGAGGACGCAGAAGATGACCGCGATCAGAAGATTGCGCCGCGGACTCGACCACGCGACCCGATTCAGGCAGGCCAGGCACAACCCGCACAGGATCGCGAATTCCGCGGCATGCCACCCCTTGACGATGACGAACCAGCTCGAGCCCCAGAACACGACGAACCGCCGAAACGAGACTTCATCCGTGAAGACATGGGCAGCGAACCAGGCGAAGAAGTCGTGAGGGTGGATGACGGTGCTCGAGGTCCCCAAGAGGAACAGGCACCATCCCAGGAACGCCGCGCCTCCGAGCCACCGCATCGAACCCGCCCTGGTGAGGAGGCAGCCAGCCCGCATCAAGTTCACTCGGGCGCGAGCTCCGGCCGATCCCCGCCTGTTCGACGACCCAGTCGGTTGGTAGAATCCAGCCGGATCTTTGCAGCCGGTTCTACCCTACGGTCCGGTCGAGACCGCGTCAATTCTTGATGAGGCCAGCCATGAGCCGCGTCGTGCTGATTCCGATGGGCGTGGGGGAGGCGTTCACGGCCCGGCATTATACGACCTGCCTGGCGCTGGGGGTCGGGGACGATTGGCTCCTGATCGACTGCCCGCACCCGGTGCGGAAGATGCTGCACGAGGGTTCGACGGCGGCCGGCCTGCCGCAACCCCTCGATCTCGACCGCATCCGCGCCGCCGCGGTCACGCACCTCCACGCCGATCATTGCTGCGGGCTGGAGGACTTCGGCTATTATACCTGGCTGGCACTCGGCCGCCGGGCGACGCTCCTGATGCATCCCGAGGCCTCGGCTCGGCTCTGGGACGGGCTCCTGTCCGCCGGGATGGAGCTGGTCCAGGGTCAGCCCGAGGAGCCACCGAGCCGCAAGCTGCTGTCCGATTACTTCGAGCTGATCGACCTGGATCCATCCCAGC
The DNA here is from genome assembly GCA_021324445.1 of Isosphaeraceae bacterium. Lineage (GTDB taxonomy): Bacteria > Planctomycetota > Planctomycetia > Isosphaerales > Isosphaeraceae > JAJPJC01. The sequence goes on along the minus strand of JAJPJC010000365.1, from coordinate 25,340 downwards.
CGGTCGAATGCGGGCCGTTCGCGGTCGAGTGCCGGCGGACCATCCACAGCGTGCCGACCTTCGCCCTGCGCGTCACGGCCGGCGGGCGCGTGCTCGGCTTCAGCGCAGACACCGCCTACGACCCGAACTTGATCGAATGGCTCTCCCCCGCCGACCTGATCGTCCACGAGGCGACGACTCACCCCCACCCGGGGTTGCACACCCCGTACGAGAAGCTCGCCGCGTTGCCTGGATCGCTCCGCGCCAAGATGCGGCTCACCCATCTGCCCGACGACTTCGACGCCGATTCCAGCGCGATCGAGCCGCTCCACGAGGGGCGGATCTATGAGGTCTGACGGCAACCGGCCAGCTAGAGGCATCCTCATGCGCACTCGCGTCTCGATCGGCGGATTGATGGGGATCGTGCTCATCGCGGCGATCGGCCTGGCCGCGCTGCGGAATGCCAACCAGACCTGGGCTGGCGTGATACTGTTGTTGACGTGCGGGGTGCTGACCTTCGCGATCATAGGCGTCGTCTGCCGCAGGCAGGCTGAGCGAGCTTGGTGGCTCGGCTTTGCCCTGTTCGGCTGGGGCTACCTGGCCCTGGCAGCGGGCTGGCTCCTGTCTCATTGGAGCCACCTCCCGACGGTGCCGCTGCTCGAGGCGCTTCGCCCGAGGCTCGGCGTCCCCGGCTTTGGATTTCTGTGGCCGTACTTGCAGGTCGGCCACTGCCTCTGGGCACTCCTGGCCGCCATCCTGGGAGGCATGCTGGCCCGCGCCCTCTTCGCCTTGCCGGCGGGTCGTTCCGACAGCTCCGGGACCGTCGCACAGCCGATGGGCCAGCCGCCCCGGAAACGGTGGCTCTGGCCGACGATGATCGCACTCGCGACCTCGATCGTAGTCACATCGGCTGCCGCGGTCTGGTCGCGATCGGCACCGGGGCCCTGGGCCGGCACGACCTTCCTTCTGACCTGGGGAATGCTTGGCCTCCTGTCGCTCGGCGCGATCTTCGGCCGGGGGCGGCGGCGGGAGATCTGGCTGGGCGCCACCCTCTTCGGAGTCGGCTACATGCTTCTGGCGCTCGGTCGCTTTCCCTTTACAGGACAGCCAGCAAGGCCGTATCTCCAGTTCGCCACCAATCAGTTCTTGAACGCCCTTCGCCCGTGGTTCCCTCCCCCACCCAGCCGGATCGTCGTTAGGAACGCGCGCATCCTGGAGGCGCTGGACGAGCCGATCTCGATGTCCTTCGCCAACGAGACGCCGCTCGATGACGTGCTGAAGTACATCAAGCAGGCCACCACGACCCCAACCTACGCGGGCATCCCGATCTACGTTGAACCGATCGGCCTGCAAGAAGCCCAGCACTCGCTGAACTCGACCGTCCAGCTCGACCTCGATGGCATCCCATTGAAAACGACCTTGCGCCTCTGTTTGAAGCAGCTCGGTCTCGATTACGCCGTCAAGGACGGCTATCTGCTGATTACCAGCGAGGACTTCATCTCCTCGGATCTCGACTTCGAGGATCCCTTCCTGATCGTGGGACACTGCCTGCTGGCGATGATCGCGGCTGCGATTGGCGGCGTGGCGGCCCCGCTGATCTCCGACGCGCGCGGCGGTCCGCCCGGGCGAACTGCTGTCGAAGATGCCCCAGTGCGGGGCCGATCCCCGAAAGATTAGACCGGTCGGTCGGCCGGTGCGAGATACGGAAGAGTCGGCTGACCCATCCCAGGATCAGAACCAGTGGCGATCCGATCCTGCGTGATCCATTGACGGATCAGATCGCATGCCTTCGATAAGGTCTCATCCGTCAGGGAGCACGAGATCACGAGATCCCGGACTTCTTCCGGCTCTCCCTCCGCGAAGGTATCCTGCCAGGAGACGAACTCCCCAGAATCCCCAGTTGGCTCGAATTGGATGATGCGAACACCGAGACGCCGGGTGGGATCAACGGCGCTGAAGATAGGATCGCCATCTCGGCAAGGTGTTCCATCGACAAAAGTCGTCGTGTAGTGGGGCGATTTCCACTGGTCGGCCTGCTCGGCCTCGCGGACCAACTCCTTCCAAGTCTTCAACCAGAGCTCTTCGGCTTCATGGTATTGCTGGGGATCGTTCAAGAAATCAGGGAAGAGGAAGTGAGACATTACGATTCCTCCACTTTCTCGGTTGAATCGGGGTCCGGTACCGCAGCGCGCGCGGTAATGATCTCGATATCCACCCGAATGTCTCCTGTTGCGGGCTTTGGGAAAGATCTCGAGCGTGGTGCCCAGAAACCACCGGTTTCTGCACCGATCTCAACCACCCTTCTCAACTGAGTGAAGGCTTTCTCACAGATTGTCTTCTCCTTGGGCGTGAGCTGGGCTTCCAGGCGGTCAATAGGCCTCACGATCTCGGAAAACGTGGGCGGAGTCGCCTGCGCCCACGACTCCGACTTCTCCGTGCCCCCACCCTGAGCTTGAATCCGGCCACGATGGATGGGTTTCTCGATCTCGGGGCTTGGGGTTGGGTCGGCCATGAGGCTTCCACGAATCCTTCGTCATCACGCCCAGGGAGTTGAGCGCGAGACCGTCATCATACGCTTGAGAGCGCCCCGAGGCGAGAGCAGCCTCTACACCGTTCTCAATCCCCATGCATCGCCCGCAGCCTGGGCGAGAGCCGCAGGATGAGCTGGGCGCGTTCGAATTCGGCGAGCCACTCGGCGGTGACGGCGGCGAGGGCCTCGTCGGGCGGAGGGACGAAGCCCGTCGGGCAGGCCGGGCCGAGCTGGTCGGCGGCCATCCGGCGGTAGATCGACAGCGTCCGCTCGCCGTAGCGCGTCACCTCGTACCAATCTTCGCTCAGGAAGACGACGACGGGAACGCGGTGGCCGCCGTTGATCGAGAGCGCCGCGCGCACCTCGGGCTGGACATCGCGGTCGAGGAAGCGGAGGTCGATCCGGGTCGACGCCCGCGCGAAATGATCGAAGACCGGGCACTGGTTGATGCAATCGCCGCACCACGCCCCGGCCATGCAGAGCACCGGCATCCGCCGCGCGAAGCCGCTGAGCAGGCCCCGCTGCTCGGCCGTCAGTGCGAACCGCCCGTGCATGGCATCCCACCGGCTCCGCTGACCCGGATTGGCAAATCGGTCCAGGAATGACCCGTAGGGCAAGGCATCGGCGAAGACCTTCGACCAGTCGAGCACGATTCGCTTCGTGATCGCCTCGGCCGGCTCATCCTCGACTTCCTGGTAGGCGTACAGATCCTTGATGAACTCGTTGAAGTACGAGCCCTTGGATTCCGCCTCCATCAGCTCGGTGTACACCGAGAACGGGACGTCGAAATACTCGTAAACGCGGTTCGGCTCGACCAGCTCGATCTCCAGGATGCTGCTGGGCAGGTCGTAGCCGACCGACCGGATCAGGCTCGACTCGACGCGCGTGCGTTCCACACCAGGACTCCTGAGGCAGGACGGCTCGCCGGAAGGGCGAGGCTTCGTCCGAGCCGGCAGTCGGAAGAAGCTCGGCAGGAGCCTCGCCCTCCCAAGGGTTCGAATCGTGATTGTCCCACAGGCGGTTGGGCGGGTCAAATCCAGCCCAGGGCCGCCAGCGCGGCGAGGTGTTTACAATGGGTCTTGCGGCCATCGCCAGTCTCGGCGATCTGGTAGGTCCACTCGGCGCAGTCGCACTGGGTCGAGCCGTCGGCCAGCCGGCAGGCGTAGTAGGGGCCGTTCTCCAGGGGCGGCTGGAGCCGCGTCAGCCGCCACTGGACCGGTGCCAGCTCGGTGCCGGCGACCCGGTGGGTGCAGTAGGTCTGGCCGGCGATCGGGACCAGCACGACCGGGGGCGCGCGGCGAGCCGGGTCGCCCTGGCCCAGGGTCAAGACCACCAGGGGCGGCTGGTCGAGCGCGGCCTCGAGGGCCCGGGTGCCCAGCTCGGCACGCAGCCGCTCCCAGGACCGCCGGGCCTCGTGCCAGGCGTTGCGGAAGTGCCAGGTCGTGGGATGGAACGCGCCGTAGGCCGCCTCGGCGGCTTCGAGGTCGGCCGCCGAGACGTCCAGGATCATCCGACCCCGCTGCGCCAGCTCGACGGCGCGGCGCTGGGGGTCCGACTCGTCGCGGTCGCGCAACGGCCGCGCCCCGCCCGGTGCTGAAGGCTCTCGCTGGTCACGGTTGACCATCTTTGCTCGCTGCACTCGCACTGGTCAGTGGTCAGGAAAGCGAAGGAGAAGAATGGCCCGGTCCTGGTCTGGGTCTTCACTGGCCACTGACCACTATTGATCCGAGGGCGCCAGATGAACGTAGTGGTCCATCACGGTGGCCGCGGGTCGCCCCGGAGTCCGCTCCGCCGGGATCTCCGAGGTCGCCACGACCTGGTAGCCACGGCCCAGCCACGTCACCCGCTGCCCAGCCGCCCATCCCCCGCCCTCGGCCGCCCGGTGAAACCTGCGGCCGAGCAGGCACACCTCCCGGATCGTCGGCACGGCCGCTCGGCCACGGCCCAGCCGACGGCTGGAGAGCGACCGCTCCAGTCCGATCGACATCACAATCCTCCCTCCCTGCCGCAGACGTCCTGCCCCGAGCCACCCCCAACGCGGCTCAACGTCCATAACTGTACTGAAGGGCAGGATGGGAAACAAGTGTCAAGCTGCGGCGGTCGCGATCGACCGGCAACATGCAGTCGGGGGCGGCTTCCCGGTATGCCGGGCCCCAGGCAAACCGGCTCGCTTCCCGAGTGCTCTCGCCGGACTTCTCCATGGGCTCGAGCTCCATGAGAGATTGTCGTCATTCATGGGCGCATCCTGGGCGGCGCAGGGGCTTGCCGCGGTGGGAAAGCGGCCGGCGGAGGCGCTTGACAAGGTAGGATCGATCCTCTAAAGTGACCGAACTTATTTGTAAGCCAGGTATCTCCGTGCGCCCAACTTGGACCGCCAGCGATACGAAACGCCAATGTGGTGATGATCGTGAGCGGGTTAGCTGAGCCGTCCCTCATCTCGTTGCCGCCCGAATCTCACCAGGTGCAGAGTAGAGTCTCCATGGATAATCCGATCCAGGTCGACCTGGGGCGCATCGCGCAGGATCTGCAAATTCGGCGCGTGCAGGTGGAGAGCGTCGTCCAGCTCCTGGACGAAGGGAATACCGTTCCGTTCATCACGCGCTATCGCAAGGAACGTACGGGCAACCTCAACGAGGTGACGATCCGGGAGATCCAGCTTCGGGTGAACCGGCTGCGGGAGCTGGCCGAGCGAAAGGAGACGATCCTCAAGGCCATCGAGGGTCAAGGCAAGCTGACCCCCGACCTGGCGGCGGCGATCCGTGCGGCCGACAACCCCAAGCGGCTGGAAGACCTGTACCTGCCGTTCAAGCCCAAGAAGCGGTCCAAGGCCTCCGACGCGCGCGACCGGGGCCTGGAGCCGTTGGCCTTCCGCGTCTGGACGCGCGACGAGACTCTGACGGACCTCCACGCCGCGGCCCAGGAGTTCGTCAATGCCGAGAAGGGGGTCGAGTCGGTCGAGAAGGTGCTGGAAGGGGTCGGCCATATCCTCGCCGAGGCGATCAGCGAGATGGCCATGGTGCGCGACGCGGTCCGCAAGGTGGTGTGGAAGACCGGCAAGATCGTCACCAGCAAGGCCGAGATCCCCGAGGGCCAGGGGCTGGAATACCGCGATTACTTCGCCTATTCCGAGCCGGTCGCGCAGATCCCGCCCCATCGCGTGCTGGCGATCAACCGCGGGGATAAGGAGGGCCCGCTCAAGGTCCGGCTCGAGGTGTCGCGGCCGGAGGTCGAGGCCGCGCTCTTCGGCCAGCTCCCGTTGGAGTCCCATCCCCAGGCCGAGTTGTTCCGCGGCGCGGCGCTCGACGCGCTGGACCGGTTGATCCTGCCCAGCATGGAGCGCGAGGTCCGTCGGGACCTGACCGAGGCGGCCGAGAAACACGCGGTCGAGGTCTTCGCGCGCAACCTGGGGAGCTTGTTGCTCCAGCCGCCGATCCCCAAGCAGCCCGTCCTGGCGATCGACCCCGGCTTCAAGACCGGCTGCAAGGTCACGGTGCTGGATCCCAGCGGCAATCTCCTGGACCAGGTGGTGATCTACCCCAACGCGCCCCACCATCGCCGCTCCGAGGCCAAGCTGGTGCTCAAGGACCTGGTCGGCAAGCACCGGGTCGGGGTGGTGGCCATCGGCAATGGCACGGCTTGCCGGGAGACCGAGGAGCTGGTCGCGGAGATCATCGCCGAGGGGACGCGGTTCAGCCAGGCTGGTGCGAGCGCCGCCCCGGCCCCGGCCCCGGCGGAGTCGCGGGCCGAGACCGCGGCCGCACCCACCCTCGCGCCGGCAACGGCGGCGGAAGCCGCCGCGACCCCGCCGGCCGCCGCCATCGAGCCATCCCAGGCGCAGGCCCCCAGCGAGCTGGCGGCGCAGGCGATCGAGGACCAAGCCGCGGCCCCGACTCCCACCGGCGAGGACCACGCGGCGCCCCCAACCACGACCGCAGGCGAGCCGCCACCGGGCCCCCCGTCCGAAGCGCCATCGCCCCCGGGAGACCATGCGCTGCTGCCGGGCCCTGACGGGAACTCCCACGTGCCGGCCGAGTCCCATCCCGCGCCCGCGCCTGAGGCGCCGATCGAGATGCTGCCGCCGATCTCCGGCGGGGCACCCGATCCCGCCCCGGCCGAGACCGATCACGGCGTGATCCCACCGGCGGGCCCGGCGTCCTCGTCCGAGGTCGTGGGCACCGCCGTGCTCGACGACAACGCCCGGGAGGGCGAGGTCCCGGAAGGACCGGATCCGATCCGCTCGCCCGGCGGCTCGACCGCCCCGGAACCGACCGCCCCGGCCGATCTTCTCGACGTGGCGCGGGAGGTCGAGCCGACCCCCGCCCAGCCACAACTCGGGGAGGACGAGCCTCCTGGCGAGCCGCCCGTTCGGGAGGGGGAAGGTTCCGTCCAGCCGCCGGAGCAGGGCCGCTCCGATTCGCCGGGCGGCTCGTCCGCGCCGGAGCCGGCCGCCGCCACGGCGGCGGCGCCGCCGGCAGCCGAGGCGGCGCCGCCGCCCAAGCCGGCGAGCGGGTCGCTGGCCGGGACGCCCCCAGGCGCGCCCCCACGCTCGGGCAAGCCCTCCGGCCACGGCAGGTCGGACCGGAGCCGGCCGCCCCGGCCCAAGCCGGCTCCGGCCCCGCCCCAGACGCCTCCCGAGCCCCACCCGGCCGATGGCCTGCTCGCCCAACTGGCTTACGTCATCGTCAACGAGGCCGGGGCCAGTGTCTATTCGACCAGCCAGATCGGCCGCGACGAGCTCCCCGACTACGACCCCACCCTGCGCAGCAGCATCTCGATCGGCCGCAGGCTCCAGGACCCGCTGGCCGAGCTCGTGAAGATCGAGCCCCAGAACATCGGCGTGGGACTCTACCAGCACGACGTCAATCCCAAGCACCTCAAGGAGACGCTCGAGGCGGTCATCGCCAGTTGCGTCAATTTCGTCGGCGTCGATCTGAACACGGCCAGTGTGCCCTTGCTGCGGCACGTCTCCGGCTTGAACCAGTTGACGGCCCGTCGGATTGTCGAGTACCGCAAGGATCACGGCCGCTTCGCCCGGCGCGAGCAGTTGATGGAGGTCGACGGGGTCGGTCCGGCGACGTTCACCCAGGCGGCCGGCTTCCTCAAGATCTCCGAGGGGGAGCATCCGCTGGACCGGACCTGGGTCCACCCCGAGAGCTATCCGGCCGCGACCCAGCTCCTGGAACGATTCGGCTTCACGCCCGATGTGGTCCGAGACAAGGTCCGCCTGGAGGAACTCCGCGCCCAACTGGCTCAGGCCGACGTCCCGGCGCTGGCGGCGGAGCTGGGCGTGGGCGAGTTCACGCTCCGCGACATCATCGAGGCCCTCAGCCGACCGGAGCGCGACCCGCGCGAGGACCTGCCCAAGCCCATCTTCAAGAAGGGCGTGCTGAAGCTCGAGGACTTGACCGCCGGCATGGAGCTCAAGGGGACCGTCCTGAACGTCGTGGATTTTGGCGCGTTCGTGGATATCGGGTTGAAGGATTCGGGTCTGGTTCACATCAGCCAACTGGCCAACCGGTACGTCAAGAGCCCCCACGACGTGGTGAGCGTCGGCGACGTGGTGACGGTCTGGGTGATGGGAGTGGACCAGGAGCGGAAGCGCGTCTCGCTGACCATGGTCAAGCCGGGAACGGAGCGTCATCGCGGCGCGCCCGGCGGGCCGCGGCGCGGTGGCGGACCCGGCGGCGAGCCGCGCGACCGCGACCGCCAGGGTCGCGGGCCGGGCCCGGCGCAGGCTCGGCGCGGGGGCGAGAGCCGCGGCCCGCGGCCGACCGGCTCGGCCTTGACCTCACCGCCGGTGGGTGCTCCCTCGGTGGCCGTCCTGGCTGAGACCCCCTCACGGCGACCCGATCGCGATCGCGATCGCGACCACCCGCGGGACCGCTCCGGCACGGCCGCCAGCGCGGGCGGACCGCGCCCCGGCGAGGCCCCGGGCGCGTACCCGCGGCGCGGCGAGGGGCCCGGACCGGGTGCGGGTCCGCGCCCCGGCCCCAGCGGGCCCCGCGGCCCTCGTCCCGGCCACGGGCCCGGGGGTGGTCGCCCGCCGCGTCCCCAGGAGCAGGGCGGCCCCTCCCCGCGCCCCTCCCGGCCATCGCGCCCCAGCCCCCCGCCTCCCCCGCTCTCGAAAGACGCCCTCGCCGGAAATGTCCCGTTGCGGACCTTCGGCCAGCTCAAACAGCTCTGGGAAGCCCGCAGCGAGGGTCCACCCGAGGAACCCCCGCAGCCGCAGCCGCAGCCGGTCGAGCCCGCACTCCCAGCCGCCCAACCCCAGGAGGTCCGCGCCCAGGACCAGACCCCGACGCCGACCGAACCCGCAGCCCCGTCCCCGGAACCGGCCCCCCAACCCCACCCGGAGACGCCCGCGGATTCCGTCTAGTCCCTCCCGTGACAAGCCAAAGCCCTGAACGTCGGATCCGGCCGGCTGCGGCACCAACCCCAAGCGCCCGCTGGTGTTCCGGCGCCGTTCCTCTTGCCTGGACCGCTTGCGATCCCGAACTGCCTCGCCTTGGGCGAATTGGACGAGTCGACTATAATTCTCTGGATCGTGCGGATTACTCCCTGTGGGCCGATCGTGCAGCCTGGCGATCGGTGAGCCTTCTGGTCTCCAGGATCAACCATTGATGGGTGTTTTCGCCTGGCGGAACTTGTTGACCCGTCCTCTGCGAACGGCCTTGGCCCTGGTGGGTCTCTCGATCCCGATCCTCGGTGTCCTGGGGCTTTTCGGCCTCTCGAACAGCCTGCGGGACCTGGTGGGCAACACGCTGAGCCGGATCGAGGGTTTGATCATCCTGCGCCAGAATGCCCCCAGCCCGGTCTTCAGCGACCTGCCCGCCAGCCTGGCGGACGAGCTGCGCCGCATTCCGGGGATCCGCTCGGTGGCCCCCGAAGTCTGGGGGATCGCGCCCCCGATCCAGGGGCGCGGCATGCTCCTGAACGGCCTGCGGCGGTTCTCCGAGCAGGGGATCTATTCGATCCTCGACCAGCCCATCGTCGCCGGCCAGGACATCGTGGCGCATCAGGACCTGCGCAGCGCGATCTTCCCGCGAGCGCTCAAGGAGAACGGCGAGGGCCGGTTCCTCCAGCCGGCGGACAAGGGCCAACCCCACATCGTCATCAGCCGGAAGATCGCGCGCCAGCACCCCGACGAGCAGGGCCGGCCCAGGAAGGTGGGCGATACCCTGGACATCGGCGGCCAGTCGTTCCAGATCGTCGGCATCTACGAGACCGGCTCGATGATCCTGGACGTGATCATCGTCATGGACATCGACGTGGCGCGGAGCGTCCTGAAGAAGCCCTCCGACTCGGTTTCGTGCATCTACGTCGAGGGGGACGACCCCGCCCATAATGATGCCCTGGCCGCCGCGATCGAGCGGGCGCATCCCGGCTTCGACGCCCGGAGCATGAGCGAGTCGCAGGCGAATTTCGGCGCGCTGATGGGGCAGATCGACACCTTCTTGCTGATGACCGTCAGCCTGGCGCTAGTCGTCGGGATCGTGGGGATCATCAACACCATGCTGATGAGCACGACTGAGCGGTTCACCGAGTTCGGCGTGCTGCGGACCAATGGCTGGTCGCAGGGCAATATCCTGGCGCTGGTGACGCTGGAGAGCGCCTACCTGGGGCTGCTGGCGGGCCTGGCGGGCTGTGCCCTGGCCTGGGCCGCCGCATCGCTGGCCAACCCGTTCATCGGCGGCGGCATCCACCTGGGAATGACCCCGTCGCTCTGGATGCTGGGGATCGGGCTGTCGGTCGTCATGGGGACCCTGGGAGGACTTTACCCCGCCTGGCGGGCCGCCCGGCTCGTCCCCATGGAGGCTATCCGATTGGGATCGCATTGATTTTGAGGGTTTTCAGTGTTCAGTGTTCAGTAAAGACCGGGACGAATCACCGGCCCGCTCCGCTGTCTCTTACCTGAACCGAACACTGAACACTGAAAACCGACCACTCGACGAGGGCCCCTGATGATTGACGTAAGGAATGTGACCAAGTCGTTCCGGAGTGGGAGCCGGTGGGTCCAGGCATTGCGCGGGCTGAGCTGCCGGATCGAGGGCGGCCGGTTCGCGTTCATCGTGGGACCGAGCGGATCGGGCAAGAGCACGCTGCTGTACCTGATGGGCTCGCTCGACCGCCCGGATTCCGGGCAGATCCTCGTCGACGGCCGGGACCTGGTCCGGATGTCCGAGGCGGAGCAGAACGCCTACCGCCGCGACCGGGTCGGCTTCATCTTCCAGTCGTTCAACCTGATCAGCAACCTGACAGCCCTGGAGAACGTGCTGGTCCCGTTCCTGCCGCGGGGGGTGACCGCCCACCAGCGCCACCGGGCGGCCGACTTGCTCACCGAGGTTGGCCTGGGGGACCGGCTCGACCACCGACCCTACCAGCTCTCCGGCGGCGAGCAGCAGCGCGTGGCGATTGCGCGAGCGCTGGTCAAGCAGCCGGTCTTGATCCTCGCCGACGAGCCGACCGGCGAGCTCGACTCCAAGACCGGCGACGAGATTTACACCATCCTCCGCCGCTTGCAGGAGTCCTCCGGCACGACCCTGGTGGTGGTGACCCACGACCGCCGGTTCATCACCCCGGACGACCTCGTACTCGAGATCCAGGACGGCCAGCTTGCCAACGGTCATGAGATGGGCGCGGTCGATTACGCAACGGCCTTGAGTGCCCGTTGAGCGCCGGGTGGACCCTCCCGGGTCTGATGATGGGGCAGGCCAGGAGGACTCGCGATCCTGCCTGCGCGACGCCGTGGGCGCCAGCCTGGATGAACGAGTCCGCGGGTCGATTTGCCGTAACTCCAAGTGGCATAAGGCTGTGACGAGCGTAACGTAATTTTTTCCCCGGGTTTCGTGCCGTAAGTCCAAGTGGCATAAGGCTGTGACGTGATGTGACGTCATTTCGGGGTAGTTTCTCTATTTAGTACAAGGCGCGCACGGCTGCCGCCGGAGCCGGGAGAACGTCGGTGAGGTGGTCGCACCGCGGACCGGCTCTCCCCCGGAGACTCCCGGTTTTCGCCGCGGAGCCGCGCGGCGCCGCGTCGGGCCCCACCCGGGGTCAGAATCCGGCATCCCTGCCTCTGCGGTGGTGATCGCCGCGTCAACCGCAGCATCCAGAACGACGTGAAGATGCGGGTCTTCGAGGCCGTGGCCTGCGGCTGGCTGCTCTTGACCAACGACCTGGCGGAGAACGGTCAGGCCGAGCTGTTCCGCGACGGGGTTCACCTGGCCACCTACCGCGAGGCCGAGGAGCTGCTCGACAAGGCGGCGCACTACCTCCAACACGAGGCGACCCGCGAGCGAATCGCCGCCACCGGCCGCGCCGAGGCCGTGGACCGGCACACCTACCGGCATCGGATGCAGGCAGTGCTGGAGCGGGTTGTCCGGGTGCTCTCCGGCCAGCGCTCGATCCGGCAGACCCCTCACCCGGCCATCGGCCAGCCTCTCCCCACTCCCCGGGGCGAGGGGGACGGATCGTGCCCGGGCCCTGATCCGGGCCATTATGAGTTCGCCCGGCCGGAGCTGCCGGCCTTGATCCCCCAGACGGCGCGGCGGGTGCTCGACATCGGCCGCGGCGCGGGGCGGCTGGGCGAGGCGCTCAAGGCCCGCCAGCCGGCCCGGGTCGTCGGCGTCGAGCTGGTCCCCGCCGCGGCCCAGCGCGCCCGTGCCCGGCTCGATCAGGTCCTCGCGGGGGACGTCGAGGAGCTGGATCTCCCCCGGGCATCGCGTTTCGCCTTTGCGCTTTGGGGTGGAATCGCTAGACTCGCACGTCAAACCACTCGGTCGCCAACAGGGAAGACGAGACAGGATGACCCGGCCCATGCCGGTCGAGGGGAGGGAACCCGGATGCGACGGATCGCGGTCTTGAATCAGAAGGGTGGAGTGGGCAAGACGACGACGACGGTCAATCTCGCCGCGGCCCTGGCGATCTCCGGTCACAAGACGCTGGTGCTGGACCTGGATCCCCAGGCGCATGCGACCCTCCACCTGGGCCTCCTGCCGGGGCGTTCCGGTCCCTCGCTCTACGAGGTCTTGACCGATGGCCTGCCCCTGGCCAAGGTCCGGCGCTCGGTCGGCTCCAACCTGTTCCTCTGCGGCAGCCACATCGACCTGGCCGGCGCGGAGCTGGAGTTGCTCGGGACCGTTGGGCGCGAGGTCATCCTCCGCGACCAGCTCAACGCCGAGCCCGAGCCCTTCGACTATGTGCTGATGGACTGCCCGCCGTCGTTGAGCGTCCTGACCCTCAACGCCCTCTGCGCGGCCACCGAGGTCTTGATCCCGCTCCAGGCCCACTTCCTGGCCCTGCATGGGCTCTCCAAGCTGCTGGAGACCGTGCACCTGGTCTCGAAGCGCGTCAACCGCGAGCTGAAGGTGGGCGGGATCGTGCTCTGCCTCTACGATGCCGGCACGCGGCATGGCAGCGAGGTGATCGAGGACCTGGGCACGTTCTTCGACAGCCGGCGCAAGGCCGAAGCGCCCTGGGCCGACGCCAAGCTCTTCCAGACGCGGATCCGCCGCAACATCCGCCTGGCCGAATGCCCCAGCTTCGGACAATCGATCTTCCAGTACGCCCCAACGAGCCGGGGCGCCGAGGATTATGCCTCGCTGGCCGCCGAGATGCAGGGGCTGCCACCGGCGGCCATCTGGCAAGGCTCGGACGATCCGCCGGCCGGCTCCGCCTCGGCGGCCTGAACCTCCGCTCCTCAGGGATTCACCGCCACGTTCGTGAGCATGCCGATAGGAATCATTGTGGACTCGGGCGCAAAGCTGCCGACCGCGGAGATCCCGCTGTAGGTGATCCCCTCATATTGCACGATCTGCGTCCAGGCTGCGAAGCGGTAATGACTGATGGGGAATCCCTCCGAGGGGAGCTGGCTGGCGCTGATGAAGACCCGAACCGTCGGGCCGGCCACGAGGATGTCCCGGGGATCGATCGTTTGCGACGCGCCGGTGACCAGATCGGTGATCGTGGCGGAGTTATTCTGCCCGTAGGGTCCGAGAGTCACGGTGACCAGCGCATCGGGCGTGATGCCGGGTTGGCTGGCGAAATACGGGCCGAGCGAGGCACCTCTTCCCCGGTCGATGGCGAAGACCACCTCCGAGGTGGCCGAGTTGCTGGAGAACGGACTGCGCGTGATCGCGGCCAGCTCCAACTGGCGTCTCTTCAACAGGATCACGCCGGCTTCGGTCAGGAACTCCCGGTCCAGCCCCGGCCCGTCGTAGAGCGACTGAGCATCCGCGACCTTGGCGACCAATCCCCGTATGGTGTACTGAACGTATCTCCCCGAGATGAAGCCGCTGATCACCGAGCCCAGGTTGTGCACCTCGCGGCGGACCAGGGTGACCCATTCGTGTCCCGCACCCCCGTTCAGAGCGTTCAGGACCGCGGCCACGCCGGCCGGGTTGGTCGTGATCTTCGGCGCACGCACCCGAGCCAGCTCGGCCGTCCTCGGGCCGTGGACGAGCGAGACCCCGTCTCCGCTCAATAACGCCCGCTCCTCCAGGGGCTCGAACCCCAGGACTTTGCGTGATCTTCTCTCGTTCCGGCCCATTGGTGTCGTTCTCCTGCGAAGATCCGTCGCGACCGCCCCTTGCGCCGGAGCAAGTCGGAATCCCGCGGCCGCAACGGCCCCCCTCGGCTACACTCTAGTATCCGAACCCATGCCGACGGGACGCCAGCCAGGCATTCGCTCGGAAGGCCCGAGCCTGCTCGGGTCGTCCCCAAGTTTATCCCCAATTCCCACGATCCAATAGAGAGGGGATGCAAGATTGCGTTGGGTGGGCATCGATGAAGCCGGTTACGGGCCGAACCTGGGACCGATGGTGATGACGGCGGTGGTGGCGGAAGCCACGGATTGCGGTCGAGGCCCTCGGGAGCCGGGTCCGGGTCGCGCCCTGGATTTCTGGGGCGACCTGGCGGGGACGGTCGATCGGGCCGGCGGCGATCCGGCCCGGCTCTGGGTCGACGACTCGAAGGCGATCCTGCATGGGGGAAAAGGGCGCGACCGGCTCGAGGCGGGCTGCCTGGCCGCGATCCATGCCGTCACCGATGCGCTACCCGGTTCGATGACGCAGGTGCTCGAGCTTCTGGGAGCGGGTTCGCGGGCCGATGCCGAGCTCGCGCCGTGGTTCGACGCCGACGGCGGCTCGGAGGCGTGGCCCTGGATTCGAAGCCGGAGCGCGGCCGAAGCCCTGCTGGCGCGACGGCCGCTGCTGCCCGACCTGGGGACGTGGCGGCTGGTCGCGATCCACTCGGTCGTCGTCGGCCCGGCGCGGTTCAATGCCGAGCTGGCGATGCTGGGGGGGAAGTCCCACGTCCATTTTGCCGCCTTTGCCCAGCTCTTGCGGCGGGTCTGGGAACGTGTTGCCGACGGGGTGCCGACCTCCGTGATCGGCGACAAGCACGGCGGGCGGCATTACTACCTCGGGCCGCTCTCCCAGGCGTTCGCCGACGCCTGGATCGACCGCGGTCCCGAGCGGGCCGATGCCAGCCGATACACCCTCCGCGACGGAGGCCGGCGCCTGGAGCTGAGCCTGGTGCCCCGGGCCGACCGGGATGATGGCCTGGTCGCGCTGGCATCCATTGTGAGCAAAACGGTCCGGGAACTCTGGATGGACGGTTTCAATGCGTACTGGCGCGCCCGGGTCCCGGGGCTGCGGCCCACGGCGGGCTATCCGGTGGATGCCCATCGGTTCCGCCGCGCGATCGAGTCCGTCGCGGCGACGACCGGATGCGACCCCGCGTCCTGGTGGCGCAGGAAATAACAATAAGCCGTGTTCCGGATTCCGGCGAGGTGGCGCCGGAGGCATGGGTGTGCCTGGGGGGCGGCTCAGCGCTCGCGGTAGACGATTCGACCCTTGGTCAGGTCGTAGGGCGTGATCTCGACAGTCACCCGGTCGCCGGGCACGATCCGGATGAAGTTCTTCCGCATCTTGCCGGCGATGTGCGCCAGGATGCGGTGTCCGTTCTCCAGCTCGACCATGAACTGGGTGTTGGGGAGGGCCTCGACGATGCGTCCCTCCGTGCGGATGGGTTCCTCTTTGGGCACGCGGATCTCCTGGGTCGACCGGCGCCGGCCGCGCCCGGGTCGTGGGGTGTCTGATCAAGCCGAGCTCCGATGCAGGAAATCGCGCGACGCCTTGCGCGGCGAGCCGGGACGGTGCACAGCCGCCCCAGGCGCCAGGGGCCGGGTCGAGGCGCGGGACCACCCTCCTCATCGGAACGATACCACCCCAGGATAATCAATCAACGGCGGATTGACCAGCATTTCGTGGGACGTGGGGAAATCGATCGGACTCAGGAGTCAGGGTTCGGTTGTGCGGCCGGAACGGACCCGCACCGGAGAAGCCGGTGGCCTGGGGCGGGAAGGCGGGAACGGGCGCCGCATCCTCGGACACTGGAGCCGTTCCAGCCCGGAGAGCGCCTCGTGGTCGCCGGGGCATTCGGCCAGCACCTCGTTCCAGAGCCGGGCCGCCGCGGCGCGGTCGCCGCGCTCGGCGGCCAGCACGGCCAGGTTGCGCCGGGTCAGATGCCCGTAGATCCCCATGTCCAGGCTGGCAAACTGCTCCGGGCGGCTCAGGCCCAGGATCCGCCGCCAGCAGGCCTCGGCTTCGGCCGATTCGCCCCGCTGCCGGTGCACCACCGCCTTGCGGAACCATAACTCCGCATCTGCGGGATCCAGCGCCAGCCCCTCGGCGCAGACGCGCAAGGACTCGCGGGAATCGCCGATCATCTGGTGCACGCGGGCGATCAGGGCGAACAGCTTCCGCGTGATCGAGTCGCTCGGCGCCGAGCGGGCCAGGCTGCGGCTGAGGTAAGACAGCGCCGCCGGCCACTGCTGGCGTTCGACGGCGATCGCTCCCAGGT
Organism: Isosphaeraceae bacterium; assembly: GCA_021324445.1. GTDB lineage: Bacteria > Planctomycetota > Planctomycetia > Isosphaerales > Isosphaeraceae > JAJPJC01. Next base: position 8,971 of record JAJPJC010000365.1, on the reverse strand, counting down.
TGAACAGGATGAAGGGATCCTCAGGCCGCTCCTTCAGCTCTTGCAGCGCGATCCGCGCATCGCGATCCAGCTTCCTGGCCCGCACTGCCGGGTCGGTGTAACCCGTATGCCGGACGACCAGGTCGGTCCACTGCACGGGCACTCCGACCCGTTTCAAGGCCGGCAGGATCTGCTCGTGAACGCGGTAGGTCCAGCGGACGTCGTCGCGGCGCGGGAACAACCGGATCTGATCGACGACGGTCTGGCCGCCGCTGCCATCGGCGCCCGGATCGCAGGCGCATCGCACCACGTAGGCGGTCCCGTCGCCCGGGCGCAACCGGCCGAGCAGGGCCGTGACCTTCTCCCGCTCGGGCGGGTCGAGCACGTCATCGGCATCGAGCCAAAAGACGAAATCGCCGGTCGCATGAGCCAGCGCCGCGTTCCGCGCCGCGGAAAAGTCGTCGATCCAGACGAAGTCGAACACCCGCGCCCCGAACTCCTCGGCGATCGCCTTGGTGCGGTCGACGCTGCCGGTGTCGACGACGACTATCTCATCGAAGACCCCGCGCACCGACTCCAAGCAGCGAGGAAGGTGATCCTGTTCGTCTCGGACGATCATGACCAGGGTCACCTTGGCCCGAGGTCCAGGGCGATCGCCGGAAGGGAGCGGACGATTCGCACCGTGTGCTGACATTGTGGAATCCGGAAGCTGCAATCTGGCATTCAGGTCCGGGTCCAACCGCGTCATCGGTGGCTGGTTCCCGGGTGTCCAGGCCCGCAGCGCGATCCGATGACCTCGAGGCGTGGCCTGTCCCCATTTGTCAGCGAACCGCCGCGCGTTCTCTTCCAGCAAGCGCTCGGCATCGATCCCATTGCCGGCGAAGGTCCGGCTGCCGAAGTGGTGGAGGAACAGGTCATGAGCCACGGCCAGCTCGAACCCGGCCCGGCGCGCCCGCAGGGCCAGGTCGTCGTCGTCGAAAAACCCCAGAGAAAACCGTTCGTCCAACCTGCCGACGGTGTCAAAGACCGCGCGCTTCATCAACAGGCAGAAGCCCGAGAGCCTGGGCACGGTGAACCACTTCCCGCGGTGCTGGTCGCGCCACCGGCGGGCGAAATCCTGCATCTCCGCCAGGTCGCGATAAGGCACCGGCTCAACCAACTGCGGCGGCGCGGCATAGTTCGACATCGGCCCGACCAGGCCGATGGTGGCATGGACCTCATGCCGGGCGCAGGTCTCTTGACCCCGCTCATCCCCCGACTGGAGGCCTCCAATTGGGGTCGCCAAGCCCTCTGCTGGAGTCCCGCCTTCAGGCGGAATCTTCGTGTTCGGACCGGCTGAAGCCGGGACTCCACCGCCAGCCTCCCCGGCGCGCTCCACAGAGACCTGACTCAGCGCAATGAGCTGATCGAGCCAGCCGTCGGTAACGACCGTGTCGTTGTTGAGCAGCACGAGGTATTCGCCGCGGGCGACTTCCAGGCCCTGGTTGATCGCCCTGGGGAATCCCAGGTTGTGCGGATTGCTGATGACCGTGACCGGGATATTGCTGCCATCCTGCACGCCGGCCAGATAGTTGGCGGTCCCGTCGGTCGAGCCGTTATCGACGACGATCAGCTCCCAGGGGGGCCGGGAGTGGCGGAACAGTGCCCGGAGGCAGAGTTGGGTGAATTCCCGCTGATTGAAGCAGGGGACGATGATCGAGGCCAGCCCGGGGTGGAGATTCGGCTCCACGGTTTGACCTCCGCGGATCTTCTGTGAGGGAAAATGGGGATTGGCTCCCTGCCGGATTGACCATGTTCCTTGACCAACCGTGCCTGATGAGGCCGGGCGCCCGTCCCCATTTTCCCGGCCAACACCAGGAACGCGATCCTCGCCCTCTGTTCTCGGCACGAATGGCGGACGGGACTGGAGCCGGACGTTGCGGAAGAACTCGGCATAGAGCGGCCTCAGCCGGTCGGGATGCCAGCGCTGAGCTTCCTTCTTCGCCTTGATGCTCTGCTCCTCATACAATGCCCGATCATCCCAGAGGCGGATGATGGTCTCGACCCAGGGCTCGACTTCCTCGGCAGCCGGTGGAACCCGGCTGGCGGGCGTCAGGGACTCGGGGAGGGGGAGGAGAAAGCCGCAATCGCCCAGGGTCTCCGGGATGCCGCCGCGGTCGGAGCCGATCACCGGAATCCCGTTGATCATGGCCTCGTAGCCGACTGCCGGCTGATTCTCCCACCAGACTGAGGGCATCAAGGCGATCTTGGTCACGCTCCAGAACCGCCGGGGGTCGGTCGTATTGGTCATGACGTGAACGTTGGCCGGCCTGTCGCGGCCCAGGCCGTAGGCGGCCAGGGTCGCCCGGTTCCCCCGGCTCTCGACGACCAGGAACGGAATCTCGGGCCGGCGCCGGCCCAGCTCTTCGGCGATCCGGACGAACGCAGACACCCCTTTCTCCGGCGCGGGGTTGACGAAGGTCACATACCGGGGATCGGAGCCCTCAACCCGGACGCGGTCCCAGTCGACAGGGTTGGGCAGGGCGTGGCAGTCCAGGCCGACCTTGTCCCGGTAGAACCGGCGCGCGAACTCCGAAGGGACGATGCAGTAATCGACGTGGGCGAACGGCTGCGGGTTGGTATAGGCGAAGTTGTGGATCGAGAAAACCACGGGGATGGCGCGCTGCTTGGCCAGGGCGATCATGCCGTTGGTGATGGGGTCGCCGCCGAAGGTGAGCAGCACATCGGGCTGCTGAACCTGGAGGAATTCCTCGAAGGACTCCAGGACGGCGCGAACCTCCTCGGGGCGCTGATGGGCAATCCGAGTGGATTCCCGCCGGATCATGGTGATCGGGACCTGGTTCCGGCGGGTGGTGAGGACTTCAACGCGCCTCGAGCCGCAGACCGAGGAGCAGACCTCATGGGGCTCGTGCAAGCCGCCGAGGAACTGCTCGAAGCCGACCTCGGTGGGGTAATCGAGCTTGGTCGTACAAAACGCCTGGCACTCGAAGCCTTCCGCGGCCAACGCCTGAAGCACATCGAGCGTGGCCACGGCGGCGCCGCTGGAGCAGTCGATGATGGAGTGCGCCGACGCGAAGAGGACCTTGCGCTCGGGAGCTGACCGGCCGAGCGGAGGGATAGGACAGGCGTCAGGTTCGGTATGGTGTGGACTCATGGGGGAATGCTCGCTTCCTCGCCCCTCGGGGAGAAGCTGGCCCTCGGGCCGGCTGAGGGGGACTCGATCATTCCTATCACTGGCCCCTCACGCGCCACCGGCCACGATGAACGCTCAGCGCACCTCCCGCTCCTCGCGGCTGAGGTACAGGTACGTTGGACAACCGCGCTTGACGACGGGCTGGAACTCGCCCGTCTCGGGATCCGGCTCCACAACCAGGTGCCGGATCGGTTTATCGCGGAAGACTTCGACTTCCCCGTCCGGCCACCGGATGCGAAAGATCCCCTTGTCCGGGTCGTGCTCCCAGTCGAATAGCGTGGTCCTGGGTTGGGTCAATGGCTTCCCGGGCCTGGGTGAGGCACCCTGGCTCGGCCCGGTCGGATCGACCGGGGTCAAGCGGGCGGTGTTATCGTAGGTGTATGTGACTGTCGTGGCTCGCGGCCACGGCGGCGGATCAGGATCCATCGTGTGAGTCTCCGCTCCAGAGGTTTCGGGTTGATCTTGCCTAGACTTCACATTCTGCCGAGAGAATCAGGAATGTCTCCCTCGCCCGCCTGTCCCCCTCGCCCGCCCCAGGAATGTCCCCCTCGCCCGCCCCATTACCCCGGGAGGGAAGAGAACGACGTCGGTCAGGCTTTCCCGCCTGACCGAGCCGATCTGTCAGGCTGGAAAGACCGGCTTACGTGACCTTGGGATGTCCTCCGGTATGGCCGCGGACACTGCGCACCGGAGGGAGCTCGCTCGGCGAGAGGCGATAGACCGTTGTGGTGTGGTTCACGGCCGGAAGGGCGGGGTCGAGCACATACAGGTTACCATCCGGCCCGACGGCCATCGAATCAAAGTCATGGAATCGGCTGTGGACGAGCTTGGACAGGTTATACGTCGTGGCCACGCCGCTCGCCGTGATCCGGCCGAGCTTGAACGCCCCGGACGTGTCCGCGAACCAGAGCGAACCATCCGCCGAACCCAGATAATTCGAGAATGCGTCGGAAATCGCCTCAGGGACTTTGTAACGCGTGATGGCGCCGGCCGTCGACACCTGGAAGACTTCGTTCCGCCCCTTGGCGTTTTCCACGGTCACGATGAGGCTGCTGTTCGGGCCGTTTCCTACCTCACCCGGAGCCCCCGGCGCCTGGCTACGGATCGGGAACCGACTCACGACGCCACTCGGGGACATCCGGCCGAAAACGAAGTCTTTGCCAAAGCCCTCAGTGAACCAGAGATTTCCGTCGGCTCCGGTCGCGAGTGAGAGTCCTCCGGCCGCATGCGCTGCGGGACCGATGGTGGAAATCGGGAATAACGTGACGACCCCAGCGGTCGTCACCCGTCCGATGAAGTTCTGGCTTTGATAGGCGGTATCGGCGACGACATAGCCGAACCAGAGGTCGCCGCCGGAACCACTGACGATCCAGTTAACAGAAGCGTTTTGTCCGGCGGGCACGGGGATAGGCGGAAACTCGGTGACGTGACCGGTGGGCGCCACGTTCCCAATCACAACTTGGCCATCAGTGCCAGTGGAATTGATGAAGTCGGCGACGAACCACACGTTGCCGTCCGGCCCAGTCGTCAACGAAACGATCATAAATTGGACAGGTGCATTCTCAGGCACAGGCACGGGGAACGAGGTGACCGAGCCATCAAGTCCAATCTTTTCGATCAAATCCGAGTTGGGGTTGATGGAGTTGACACCAACCCAGAGGTCCCCGTCTGGCCCGGAGATGATGTTAGACGCGTTGAGGGATGTGACGGGCAGGGTAACAAATGACTGAATCGCGTGTGACAGCGGCCGGCGCCCCTCCAGATCTTCGAGGATCAGCGACCGGTTGCGTTTCGGCGCTCGCCTGGACTGCCGTGATGGAAGACGGCACGACTTCAATGACGAGAAGAACCATCCCATCGCCACGACTCCGTGTCTGAATGGAACTAGGGGATCGAGGAGAACCAGAGGAGGCCTCGAGATCCCGCTTGCCTCGCGCTCGGTGCTTATAATTATACGATGTTGCCACCCGGCAAGGGTGGGAAACCCAAGTATTGCCTGACGGTATTAACAAAAATGGGCTTCTGGTTCGTCGCTTTCAGAGCCTCGGACACATCGCCATCGAATTTTGCGAGCCAAGCCGTAAACTCATTAAAATCATGCATTGTCATGACCGCGTATTTCACAAGGCTCTTGGCATCCTTCTGCAGCCCGGGCTGTATTACATACTTATCGATCACGTCCAACACTTGGTGCTCGACAGCGATGGTTACCACAAGTTCGGCGAGCGGTTCAAGGATGTCCTCCAAGTCAGATAGGCCCTGCTCGGCATACTGGACCATCTTATCCAAGAAATCAATGGTGTCGCTTAGACCATGAGCTCCCTCGACAAAATTGAGCGCGTTTTGAATACCCCCCAAGATGGCGGCGTTCCTTTGGGTTGTCTCCCAATATTCGTTATTCTTCTCAAGAGCAAATACGAACCTTGCAACTTGAGCCCAGGCCTGAGTGGCCAATTCGGCTTTCCCTCTGTTCATCCCTTTTTCGATCCTAATCAGGTTTTGAATCGGTAGGGGGGGAGCGAGTCCCGAGGGGTCGGTCTCGTTGATGGGATCGTTACCCACGTATTCGCAAAGGTCCTCGGTACCTCCCGCGAAGCCAATGGGATCCTGCGCCACGAACCTTCCGATTGCCTCGTCGTAGTAGCGCGCCCGGTCGTAGTATTGGCCAGTGACGGAATCGTACTCCATACCCGCGTACTTGAACCGGTCACCATTGGCCGCGTTGGTCTCGGTGACGATGTTGCCGAAGCTGTCGTAAACGACGTGGTCAAGAACGGTGCCCAACGAGCTCACGATGTCCCGCACCGAGCCCAACTTGTCGGGCAGGTACCAGGCTGTCGATCCGCTCGCGCTAGTTCGCGCCAGGAGCTGATCCACGACCGCCCCGTCGATGACTCCGGGGCCGGAGAGGTAGCGCTGCGATAAAATGCTGCCGCCCGAGGACCCAACGCTGAAGTCGGCGTAGGGCTGGGCGTCAGCGCTGGTGCCATCGTAGACCGTCCACGTCTGCGAGCCGTTGTCATCGATGCCGATCCGCCGCCCAAGCGCATCGTAAGTGTATGTCGCGAGGACCGTTCCACCGACAGTCACGTTCGTCAAGCGATTGTGGTAATCGTACGTATACGTTGTCGTGACATGGGTCGAGGTGTTGGTCTGGCTGACCAGGTTCCCTGCGCCATCGTAGGTGTACGTGTAGCCGGGCGCGGCGGTCAGCTCGTTCTCGGTGCCGGTCGTGTAGCCGATCGAGTTGCGGTTGCCGTTGAGGTCGTAGCTGTACGACTCGGTCCGCGAGCCCGTGACAGTTGTCAACTCATTGGCGCTGTCGTAGGAGAAGTTGGCCGTCCCCTCGGCATCCTGCTCGCTCGTCACTCGGTTGGCCTGATCGTAGCTGTAGACATAAGTGGCCAGCGGCGCAGTCGTCCCGCCGCCGCCGCTGGAGCTGGGTGCGTACGCCCAATGCGTGATTGTTGTTTCGCGGTTCGCCGCGTCATAGCCGTGAGCAGAATACTCCAGAAGTTTCACGCTATCACTCCGGTTCGAAGCCGGTTACAATCGCGGTTTCGGCGCTTCTCGAGCTGGCTGACTGGTTCGAATCCCGGCGGAACCCCCGTCAAGGAGGGTTGACATGCGACACCGACACCGCACCCCAATCCCCCCCCATCAACTCCCAGGCTGACCCGGACGCGACTCGCCCGATCGGACCTCCTCTGGTCCGTCCTGCCCCAACCCCGTCGCCTGAACCTGGTCCATATCTTGGGCCAACTTCTGATCCGAAGACTTCGCGCCGCCGACGGGCGGGAGGGCGGTCATGAGCCCACCTGACCCCCTTCCCACGCCCGGTCCAGCTCGGGGGCTGGCCCGACCCGCGCCTCCGCTGGTCGAACCCCCCGCCTCGCCGATTCGACCCACCAAGATCCAGCCCTGGCACCTCGAACGGCTGGCGGTCGTCTATATCCGCCAGTCCAGCCCTTATCAAGTCATCAACAACAAAGAGTCCGCTGAAGTTCAGGCCAACTTCCGCAACGTCGCGGTGGCCTGGGGTTGGCCGGCCTCGCGCGTGGTCGTGCTCGACGACGATCAGGCCCACAGCGCCACCTCCGCCGAGGGGCGCACCGGTTTCCAGCGGCTCTTGACCGAGGTCAACCTCAACCACGTCGGGATCATCTTCGGCTTCCAGGTCAGTCGGCTGTCGCGCGCCAACTCCGACTGGTACCATCTCCTGGAGCGGTGTGCGATCTTCCACACCCTGTTGGCTGACCTGGACGGCATCTATGATCCCACCGTGTACAACGACCGGCTGCTGCTGGGGCTCAAAGGGACCATGAGCGAGGCCGAGTTGCACCTGCTGGGGCAGCGCCTCCAGGAGGCGCGGTGGAACAAGGCCCGCCGGGGCGAGCAGTTCACCGCCGCCCCCACCGGCTACGTCCGCTCTCCGTGCGGCAACCACCTCGAGCTCGACCCCGACGAGCAGGTCCAGCATGTCGTCCGGCTGATCTTCGAGAAGTTCGACGAACTGGGATCGGTCGGGGCGGTGCTCCGCTACCTGGTTCGTCACGACATCAAGCTGGGGTTCCGCGTCGCCGGTGGACCCGACGCGGGCCAGCTCCGGTGGCGGTCGGCGCGCCGGCCCACCCTCAACCGCATCCTCCGCCATCCCTACTACGCCGGATGCTATGCCTTCGGGTTCACGCGTCGCGATCCGCGGCGGAAGAAGCCCGGCCGACCCGGCTCGGGCACGGTCCAGGTGGACCGGCTCAAGTGGCCGGTGATGATCCCCGACACGATCCCCCCCTACATCACCTGGGAGCGCTACCTGGCCAACCAGCAGCGGCTGGCCTCCAACCGCAGCCTGCCGACGGCGCGCGGCGCCGCTCGGAGCGGACCGTCGCTGTTGAGCGGCCTGGTCTATTGCGGGCGGTGCGGCCAGAGGATGCGGGTCAACTACCACGCCAAGGGGACCCCGGTCTATTATCTGTGCAATATCCGATCGGTGGAGTGTGCCGAGCCGTTGTGCCAGAGCCTGGCGGGCAAGCCCCTGGAGGCGCTGGTCACCGAGGAACTGCTGCGGGCCATCGAGCCGGCCGCGCTGGAGTTGAGCGTCCAGGCCCTCGCCGATGTCCAGCGCGAGCGCCAACGGCTCGATCAGCACTGGCAACAGCGGCGGGAGCGGGCCCGGATCGAGGTCGACCGCGCGGCCCGGCAATATCACGCCGTCGAGCCCGAGAACCGCCTGGTGGCCCGCGAGCTGGAACGGCGGTGGGAACAGGCCTTGAAGGACCAACGCGAGGTGGAGGAACAATACGATCGCTTCCTGGCCGACCGGCCCCGGGAATTGACCGCGGCCGACCGTGGCCGGATCGAGGCCCTGGCCAGGGACATCCCCGGCCTGTGGCATGCCCCGAGCACCACGATCCAGGAACGGCAAGAGATCGTCCGCTGCCTGGTGGAACGGGTCACCGTGGCCGTCCGGGGCGAGACCGAATGGGTCGACGTGACGATCCGCTGGGCGGGCGGGATCGAGAGCCGGCACGAGATCCGACGTGCTGTGCGGAAATATGAGCAACTCAGCAATTATCGTGTGCTTCGGGACCGCATGATCGAGCTGCACCGGGGCGGGGCGACCACCGAGGAGATCGCCGAGCGGCTCAACCGCGAAGGCTTCCGGCCACCACGGGGCCCGTCTCAGTTTAATCCCAAAACAAGCGTGATAAGAGGTACGACCTATGTGCAATTCGCACAATCGAATCTTCGATGTCAACACGTACCTTCTACTCTCCGGCGGTCCCAACCCCCGTCGCC
>JAJPJC010000223.1 GCA_021324445.1 Isosphaeraceae bacterium | reverse complement strand
GGCGACGGGGGTTGGGACCGCCGGAGAGTAGAAGGTACGTGTTGACATCGAAGATTCGATTGTGCGAATTGCACATAGGTCGTACTTCTTATCACGCTTGTTTTGGGACTAGGTGCGTCCCCGTTTCGCATCAGGTGCGTCCCCGTTTCGCATCCCCTGGGCTGGGGAGATGGCTCCGCAGGCATGGGCGGTGAGTTCTGGCCCGGCCCAGCCCGATCGTCGACCACCGTCAAGTGGCCGTCATCGTAGCTGTAGGTGTAGGTCGTCACTCGAGGCCAGGGCTCCGGATCGGGATTCATCGATGGGATCTCCAGATCGGTGCGATCGCTCGCGAGCAGCGATGGAACGAACACGTTGTCGGGTCGTCAGCCTCGGCCTCCACCCAGGTCAAGCCGGCGCGCCGCCGCGTCCGACCACTTGGGGACCAGCGGCGGGCCGGGCTGGGGACGGAGATTCCGGAAGAAGTCCGCGTAGATCGGGGTAACACGGTCGGGGTGCCAGCACTGCGAACGAGCGATGCACTCTGCGGAGATCTGGTCGTAAAACCTGGAATCGTCCCAGAGGCGGATGACCGCATCCACCCAGGGCGAGATATCGTCGGCGTTCGGAACCCGCGTCGAATCGCGCTGGTAACAAGCCGGGATATCGGCCACGAGGCCAGCGCTGCCCACGACTTCCGGCAAGGCGCCTCGTTCGCCAACCACGACCGGGATGCCGTTGATCATGGCTTCGGCAACCGAACGATCGAACAAGGCATGACCAAGGGATGGGACCAACAAGACCTTGGCGGCCGAATAGACCTGACTCGGAGTCAGACGAGTTTCGGGACTCACGGGGTCCGAGGCCGGCTTGGCGGGTGCGCCGAGGATCGGACGACGAACCTTCCAATCTTGCCCCAGCAGGGTGACAGGGATGTCCGGGCGAGAGCGGTTCAACTTCTCGACGATCTTGCCCGCGACCAACGACTCGCCGCTCCGATCCCGCGCCAGGACCATCACGACCTGCGGTTCCCGCCGCGGGAGATGAACTTGGTCCCAATCGAATGCACGCGGGAGCGTCTGGCAGGCCAGGCCGATGACTTCCCAGTACTGCCTGCGTAGGAACTCCGAGCTGACCACGCAATAATCGACGTTCTGCATGACCGTCAGGTTGACCGCCACCTCGTCACCAAGCCACAGGACCGTCGGGATATCAATACCCTTGCCCACATGGAACATCAGGTCGAAGACCAGGTCTGGCTGGGGTCCGGGATTGAGTGCGACCATCGCATCGGGCCGGTAGGTCAGGAGGAACTTCTCGAAGTAATCGAGAAGAGCGCCCGGCTCGCCATTGCGGTATTCCGCGTGCTGGGCCGAATGCGTACGGAAGATCGAGACCGGAATCCCGCCGACGCGGGTATAGATCATGCGTGCGGCGTGCGGACCCAACGTCGTGTCCTGGGCCTGGAACGGTAGCCCTGCATCGGAAAGAGCGCATTCAAAGTCCCCGTTGCTATCGGCGTCCCACTTCGACGGGCAGAATGCCTGGGAAGCAAAGCCAGACCGGCTCAGGAGGTGGGCCGCGCCTGCGAAGTCGCCAGCCGCCGCGCACCGGGCGAGGAACGGGAAGAGCGAGGTCAGCAGCACGACCTTCTTGATACCTCGATCCGCTTGCCGAGATCCTTGATAGAGCGAGCTGCCCGTCACCAATCGGGACTGGAACGCGATCCGCTGTTTGTCGGTCAAGCGCGGGCTGCGGCTCCGGCTCGACTTTCGCACATGGTAGAGGCCGCTCCGGAAGGGGAGAAAGAGGAACTCGGCCCCGGTTCGCGCCATTCGCCTCCACAGGTCCCAGTCTTCGAGCGCCCATAGCTCCTCATCGAAGCCGCCAACCTCGAGCGCCAGGGCACGGCGATGAGCCACACCGAGCGGAGCCGCGACGTTACCGGCAAAGAGAATGTTCTTGTAAGGGGCCGGGTCCCAGGTCTGAATCGGTTTCTCCGGATTGCCGTCGTCGAAGACATCGTAACCGAAAACCAGGACATCGCCCTTGGACTGAAAGCGGCTCACGGTTTCCATGTAGTCGGGGTAATACTCATCATCGCAATCCAAGTAAGTGATCATCTCGCCCCGAGCATAACGGATCCCTTCGTTTCTTGCGGCAGCAGGCCCGCGATTCTGTTCGGTCCGCAAGGCACGGATCCGATCGTCTTGCCGGCTCCATTGCAAGAGGCGTTCGAAACTTCCGTCGGTCGAACCGTCGTCGATGGCGATGAGTTCCCAATCGTCAAGAGTTTGCCCGCGAAGCGACGAGACCGCCCGCTCGATGATACGGAGTCCATTATGGACCGGCATGATGACAGAGGTAAGCATGAATCGTGAGCCCGAGTTCGTCCAATCGATCGATTGACCCCTGCCAAAGATCTCGAAATCACCGCCCATCCCAGGGGACATAACAAACATGCTGGTTGGTGCGGCCCATCTCCTGCCGCCCAATAATTCGCTATGTCCCTCTTGTCCCTCTCTCTTGTCCCTCTCGCGGTCGACGGTCCAGAGTCCGTTATGGACGGGCATGATGACAGAGACAATCATCGGTCGTGCGCCCGAGTTCGTCGAATCGGGCGTTACAGGTAGTAGCTCCGGCGTTCTCTCCACCATTCATCGGAAAAATCAATCGGTTCCCCCAGCACGACATCTGTATGTTCGCCAAACTCTTGCAGCAAGATCTCATAGTCGCTCCGGGCCGCGTGAATCACCGTCGTCGCCCAGGGGTCGCCAAGGGCAAAGGCTGCGTTGTCGGGGATGGGTGCAGCCGCATGCGACGCATGTCCGATCTGCGTTCGGGCCCATCCTGGGAGCACCGGCGGCTCACTCCTCACGGCTTCGAGGACGGCGAGTGATACCCTAGCCGCGCGGGTTAGACACAAGGCGGCCACCCTCATCTGGGGTGTTTCCAGGGCGGCCATCGCCTTCACTACGCAAGACGCAGCTAAAGGAATGGAGACCTTAACCGATTCATCAAGCTCACGGACGGAGGCAACCCCTTCCGTCACGCGCAATGGCGCTTCGATAATATTATCCTCAACAATTCCGCGCAGTGGTGCACTCCCGCGGCGAGCGGACCTCGCCGCATATGCGGCGATAGCGCGCAGCGTCAGCCTTTCAAGTTGGTTGGCTGTCGGAAGTGTCGTCATATCACTATCCCTCACCGGTATCCGAGCCCCCGTTCGGGTGACGCTCTAGTTCTTGGCGAGCGGGAAGCTTAGTCCCTCTCTGAGAGACCAGACGCGATGCGCCAGACCCACAGCCAACGCCGGACCCGCACGTCGCCAGCGGCCAGCGGCTCGTCACTGTTCTAGCTTCTGGACCACCCAACAGAAGTTGGGGTAGTGCTTCGCCAAAAAGGTCATCACACCAAGCCAGATATCGCACCCATGCTGCCTTGCTCCCCCCCATCTTTCAACAATCATGGGGCACACCCCGCCGGCGGCTACTGTTGTAGCCCCCTCAACTTTGTTTCCATCTCACCCATCTGTTTGTACTGGAGTTTTGCAAATTCAGGTTAATCCCAGATGAGCCAGGATTTCCTCATGAGGACGCTCCCACTTGGTAGCTTGCTCGATCGCCCAGGACAGTGTGGTGCGC
>JAJPJC010000446.1 GCA_021324445.1 Isosphaeraceae bacterium | reverse complement strand
GAATCACGCGGCACTGAGGCGGTCGAAGCGGTCGCGCGGCGCGATGGCGGAATCGGGCCGCGCGCCGCGGAAACAGGCCCTAAAATGGGAAAGAGTCGAGCTCAGAGTCAGAACGATCTCGGCGCCGAATCTGGAAAAGTCTCCGCAGATCCGTCGGCTCGCCCCCACACGAGTCCCCTGTATGCTCTAGTGGCCTTCGGATGTCGCGCTGCCGCAATGATTATTGCTGTCTGGTCCTGTGAAGACATCACCAATCATTGAGCTGCATGTGCCTGGAGGGGCCATATCGAGGGCACTACACTTCAGCGTTGCTTTCGAGGTCTGGCCCGAGTCGACGAAGACCGTGCATTGTGCGTTGTTCGGCTTTGCCGCCGCGATCACCGAACAGAAATCGCTGGAGCCCCCGACGCCGCTCTTGAACGATGAGCACGCTTGAGTAACGCCCTGCCCTTGCCCATCGGAGCTCGTAATCATCGACGAACATTTATTACGATATTTTCCTGTAGTATCTGAACTCACCGAACATTGGTTGTTGCCGGCACTATTGCCGTGCAAAGTTGTGCATGTTGCCGTATCATTATTTCCGATGCTACAAGCTTGATGCTGACCAGCCCCTGTTGAGCAAAAGGTTCTCGGCTGGTTTGTAACATCCCCATACGCCGAGCAATCTTGGCCGAACATGGCGCTACACACCGCGCTACCGTTAGCATACGGCCCCGAGGCCCCGCCCACTGTGCTGCAGGTCATGGCACCGTTGCCGCCATCGTTGGTATTCCTCGGTCCGGTGGAACAGGTGGGGGTCATGGATTGGGAATCCAGGGCACTGCACTGATATCGATCCATCGTGTTGGACGTGGTATTGACTGAGCAGGATCCTCCGGCTGGAGTGGCCGTCAGCTTGGTCGAACAGGTCTGATCCCCGCTGCTGGAATCACCCCGGACCGAGAAGAAACCCACTTGCTCGTAGGGCCCCCCATCGCACGTGCTCAGCGTCGAGGAAAGGTTGGTGTAGGAAACGAGGCTCACCTTTGCGGCCATCCCCGTCCGGACCCGATCTTCCGGGCCCTCCATCGGTCGCCGGAAGACCGTGGTACGTTGCCACTTCGAGGCCGTGGCGGCCGTGTTCAAATGAAGACTCCGTACGGGAGGCAGATCGGACTGCTGCCCGAGCACGGCCGACTGCGCTTCCTGCGGGTCCCACGTGGGTTGCCGCTCCGTGGTCACGCTCGAGCCCAAGAACGCGATGGAGAAGCCGGCCGCGAACAGTGCCAGACCGAACTGAAGGCGATTCATGGTGACCTCCTCGTGATGCAATCCACAGCGATCCGATCCGCTGACGGAGCCCTGACGACGCGTCCGGTTCCGGAAGAATCCCGACCTACGGCGACCAGCGTACAGCAGTCTCGGGTCGGCCATCGCCGACATCGAACGGGAGCGAAGAGACTGACAGCTTGCTGTCGCCCTGGGTCACTTGCACGCGATAACGGCCGTGAGAGACGTTCGACACGGTGAACTGGCCTGAAGGGTCGGCGCGGAACGTCCAGACCACCCGCGGGGATTGGCCCTCGATGCGTGCGAGTTGGAGCGAGATAGAGCCCCCGCTCACCCGCCTATCGGGCACCTTTTCCCCGGCGGGGCGAGGCGAAGAGACACCCACGCCCCCCTGGTCTTCGAGCCCGACGATCGTGCCCGTGACGCGGTGTGGGTGCAGGGTCAGCTCGCGCCAGATCTCGCGCTGCGAGAAGCCGACGCCGAAATACTCAAAGTTCCGAATCGCGTTCTCTTCGCCCGACGGTAGGGCGAAGAGGAAATAGGGCACATTGCCCGGCACGTCGAAGAAGCGGAAGAACCCGTGCTCATCGGTCTCGACCCGCCGCACGTACTTGCGGAAGTTGTACGAGCACTGCATGAAGACCGGCGCCTTCGCCACCGGCATCCCGCTCTCCCACTTGAGGAACCCCATCACCTGCCGGCTGTCGGGCTCGTCGAGGTCGATCTTGCTCCAGAGCCGGACGTGCTCATCCGGCCCGGCCGTCCGGTCGGGACGGACCGCGACCCCCGCCGCGAACGTCACCCGGCCGAAGAGGTCGAGCGCCCGGACCCGGTAACTCCCGGCCGGAAGGCCGTCCACCTCAAACTCCGAGGCCTCGCTGGTCCACGCCAGCCGCGGCGGGGCCGTGTGCGACTCGACCAGCACCGGCAGGAACGCGTGCGGAGCGAAACCGCGGATGATGCCCGTGGCGGACCTGCTCGATCCTATAAGGGGGGGGGCGTAGGCAAGATGTACGGTCTGTAATGAAGGAGCCTGGGGATTTGCGGGCTCCGTCCCTCCAGGGGTTTGGTGCGCGGCCAGCGATCCGGTCGTAGGAGGCGGCTCCTGCCGCCGATCGGGTCCGTCGGGTCCGCCGGATCGCCGGCGGGAGCCGGCTCCTACAAGATCCCGACCCGAGCCGGCCGGTTGCGGGGCCGATCCGGACCCGGCGGCGGTCGCCAGGCGGGGATCCGCGCCAGAGGGGGCCCTATTCAACGACGCAAGCCTGTCCAGGAACGACGGCACCGGCAGCCACGACGGCCAGCCGGACGGCGATTCACGCCAGAACAGCGGCACCGGCGACATCGCCGCGTAGAAGAGCCGCTCCTCGGTCGAGGGCTCGAACCGCCAGGGCTCGATGCCGGCCGCCTCCGGCAGGTCGTGGCGCGTGACCGGCATCTCGTGGCCCGCGAGCACGACCTCGGCCGATTGGTCCAGGTCGTAGCGGCCGACGATCCGCAACGGCGACGACTCATCCCAGCCCGTCGCGGCGATCAGCCCCTTGCGGAACGGCCCGCCAACGCGGCGGAACTCGGCCGTCCGCCAGCCCTGCGGGATTTTCGCCGACTCCAGGCCCGGCCACCACCGCTCGGGCACCAGGTAGACCCGCGTCCATTCCTTCACAGGCTCCCGGAACCGCACCGTGAGCGTGGCCGGCCTGGCGAGCGTCACGTCGAGCTGCGCGCCCAGGCCGTCCTGCACGACCACCAGGTCCTTGACCGCTGGCGCCAGATCCCGGCCCG
>JAJPJC010000481.1 GCA_021324445.1 Isosphaeraceae bacterium | reverse complement strand
GCGCTGCCGATAGCGCTGGCGGGCCTCGAAGACCGCCTGCTGGCTGGGCACGATGTTACCCCCGTGGCCATTGAGCAGGACCACGCGGTGGAAGCCGTGCCCGACCAGGTTGTCGATCAGGTCGCCCAGCAGGTCGAGATAGGTCCGGGGCGCGGCCGAGAGAGTGCCGGGGAATTCGAGGTGATGGTGCGAGTTGCCCACCCAGAGCAACGGCGTCCAGATCACGCGGGCCTTCAACGATTCGGCCGCGCGGCGGACCACCTCGCCCAGCAGCATGCTGTCGGTGAAGACCGGCAGGTGGCGGCCATGCTGCTCGACGGCCGCGATCGGGACCACCACCGGCACGTCCTTCGAGACCGCCGCCACCGCCGGCCAGCTCATCTCCTGGAGTCGCATCGGATCGCCCCTCCCTTCCTCATTCCAGTGCCAGACGCTCAGTGGAGCCTCGCGATTGCAACGGGGGAGCAGCCGCCCTCGGCTGCCTGCTGCCAGCCGGGGGCGGCTGGCCCAGACGATCCCCGTTCCGGGAACCGATTGACGATGACCGCCCGGCGCGAGGATCGGCGGCAACCGGCCGCGCGTGCCGTGCGGGCATCCCGATCGGGTCCGCACGCACGACCCCAGGGCCCTGATCCAGTGTAGTCGAGCCGCAACGGATCACAACCCTGTGGTGGCGACCACGGCCCTGAAGCGCGGAGGTTGCCCCGCGGGCTCCCCGTTGCCGGGGGCTCCAGGACGCGGTCCGCGCCGCATCCGGGCCCAGGCTCCTTCCACGGGCTCTCCGCCACCAAACCCACTGGGCCTCGCAACGCCGCGGGGGCGCCATCCCGCCGAACCTCCCCTGACTCCCGTTTCCTCGGTCGGAGTGCCGCCGGGCGGCACAGAATCCGCGCGGTCGCCGCGGTGGCCCTGCTCCGACAGGCTCTCAGTCCAGAACCTGGATCCCCTTGGCGGTGAGGATCGGCGTCAAGAGCCGTCGGAGGTTCTCGCCGAGGATGAGCCGGCGGTCGGCCGCGGTGATCTCGGCCCCGAGCACCTTGCCCAGCTGCGAGGCGAAGCTCCGGCCGGGCACGTCGCTGCCGTGGAGCACGCGGCGCGCGCCTAGCTCGCGCACCGCCATCTCGACGAAGCCGGCCGTCGGATCGGAGCCCGCCAGGTCGACGGCGACATTCCTCAGAGGACGTACCGCCCGGATCCCCAGCTCCCACTGGCCGCCGGTGTGGCCGCAAATGATCGACGCCTGCGGATGCCGCGCTGCCAGGGCGGCCAGGTCCATCGGCGTCGATTCGCCCGGCTCGTTGCCTCCGGCCTTGATCCAGGTGTGCTGGAAGACGACGGCCTTCAACTCGGCGGCCCGACGGACCAACGCATCGGCCTCGGCCGAGTCGCACCGCGACGCTACCCACAGCTTCAACCCGACCATCGGCCCGTCGCGGACGCAACGATCGATCTCGCGCAGGCTCGCCGCGACGTGCTTCGGGCTGACATATACCAACCCGAAGGCCCGATGATGCCAGTGACTCAGCGCCTGGAGCACCTGGTCATTCTGCCGGCGCAGTTCCTCCGGCGATGGGTCGATGACGTGTCGATCTCCCATGGAGATCACCAGCCGGTCGATCCCCAGCCGGTCGGCGACGGCGATCAGCCGGGCCATCGATTCATCGGGCGTCCGTGCCCCTGGTACGTTGATATGACAGTGAAGGTCCCAGATCATTTGTGGAGTACGCAGGACGCAGGACACCGTACGCGGTGAGAAAAAGCCAGATTAACCCGATTGAGCCCGTCGGGAAAGGTTGTGCCCCCGATGATCGCGAGCGATCGGTCCTTCGGCGGTGCGCCCTTCACGAGGGCCCAGGCACAGACAGCCTCGTCTCGTTCACTGCGTACGGTGTCCTGCGTACCGCGTGCTACTCCTGAATCCGAAGCAGGAACGCGATCAGATCCGCCATCTCGCCCGGGGTGAGCGATCGCTCCAATCCCTCGGGCATGAGCGACTTGCCGGTGTTGACGATCTCGGCGACATTGCGGCGGAGGATGGTCTGCTCGATCCCGTCACGACCGCGAACGGTGAGGCTGCCGGGCGTCTCGGCCGCGATCAGGCCGGCCACGATGCGGCCGTCGTCCAGGGCGATGGTGTATTCGAGGAACTCGGGCGAGACCTCGCGATTGGGGTCGAGGATGCTCACCAGGATCTCCTCGGGAGTCTTGCGGCGGACCCCGGCCAGGTTGGGTCCGACGGCCTGGCCCCGTTCGCCCAGTTTGTGGCAGGCCAGGCATTCGCGGTCGAAGCGGGATCGGCCGCGCTCCGGGTCTCCCGGCCGTTCCAGCGCGGGCAGATAACCCGCCAGGGCCGCGGCCCGAGGACCGGGTGCCGCGCCGCCGAGCAGGGCCCGGGCGCGCTGGCGGATCGAGGGGTCACGGTCGTTCAACAACAGCACCCGGCGACTGGGCGGGATCTCGCCGGGAGGGACCGAGCCGGCGCGGACGGCATCGAGCAACGGGCCCACCCAGTCCCGGCGGCCGAGCAACAGCCCGATGACCTGGGCGCGGAGCGACGGCGTGTACCCTTTCCAGGGCTTCAAGAGCACGTCGGCGACCTCGGGCCGATTGAAGCCGGCTATCGCCGTCACGGCCGCCGACTGGACCGCGGCCGGCTGGTGCGGGTCGAGCAGGCGGGGCAGAACCGCCAGTGCCTGGTCGGCACGGCCCTGGCCCAGAAGCGCGACAGCCTGCGACCGCCGATCGGTCGGGGTCGATTCCTCCAGGGCCAGTTCCCTCGCCTCGTCAAACAGCCGCTCGAGCCAAGCGGCCGCCGGCCGGTGCCCGGCGAGCCCGACGTCCGAGAGACGGCGGCCCGACCGCATCAATCCTTCGCCGAGGCCCATGGCCGCCTCCCGACCGGCTGCTGAGGGGCCGCTGTCGGCGATTGCCTCCAGCATCCGGCCGGCCTCGCCTGATCGGTCGCGGGCACCCACGACGATCGCGAGCTGGCGCCACAGAGTGAGCCCGCCGGCTGCGACGGTCAAAGCCCGGTCCTTCCAGAGGCGTTCGAACAGCCCCACGGGGTCGGCCGCTGCCGAGCTCAAGACGGCCGTTCGCATCCAGGGATCGCCCGCGTCGCGCCGGGCGATCGCCGCCAGGCCGGCCAGTGTCTCCGCACCGGGGACTTCGCCGAGCGTGAAGGCGAGCTGGAAGCGGACGCGCGGGCTCGAGTCCTGGGCCAACCGGGCGACGTCCCTGCGCAGGGCCGGCGAGCCCGCCAGTCGCGGCTCGGCCAGGAGCACGGCGTGCTCGCGGACATGGGCCGAGTCGTCGGCCAGGGCCGCGCGGATGTCGCGCTCCTCCAGCACCCCCAGGCCCTCGAGCGAGTACAGGGCATGAAGCCGCCCGCGCGCATCCTTCGCTCCGCGGAGGTGCTGGCGCAGGGGGACGATCGCGGCCGGGTCGTGCCGCTGGTGCAACAGCCGCTGCGCCGTCTCGCGGTGCCAGCCGTTGGGATGCTCGAGCAGCCGGACCAGCTCCACGGTGCCGGCCCGGCCCAGCCGCGGCGTGGGCCGCCGGCGAAACCCCGGCGGGGCGAGCCGGTAAATCCGGCCGCGGTCCCAGCCGCTGCGCAGGTCGAGCTGCGCGCGGATGTCGTCGGGGATCGACCACGGGTGTTCGATCGTCTCGCGGTACATGTCGAACACGGTGAGCGTGCCGTCGGGCGCGTTGACGAAATTGACCGGCCGGAACCACGTGTCGGTCGACGCGACGAACTCGGCGCCCGGGTCGGCCCGTCGGGCGCGGAAGGTCACGCCGGCCGGCTCCAGGGTCATCCGATGGACCAGGTTGTTGGCAGGCTCGCCCAGGAATAAGTTGCCGCGATAGGGCTCCGGGTAGGCATCACCGCGATACAGGGTCAGGCCGCTGGACGAGGTGAGGTAGCCCGCGCCGACCAGCTCGCTGCGCGGCATCACCTTGCCCACCGCGGCCCATCGCCGCGCCCGCAGCTCGCGCCAGGGCTCGGCCGGGCTGATCCGGAACAGCTTGATCGTGTCGCCGAACTCGGCCGCGTCGTGCAGGGCGCGGGGGATCGGCAGATAGGGGTTGCGCGCCAGGTAGCGCGCCGGCAGGACGACGTGCTGAGCCGGGTTGCGGATGTCGCACAGGAACCGATCGCCCCAGTCGTCGAACGTGTTGCCGAACCGCGCGCCGCCGGAGATCGCCTCGAAGGCCATCGTGGACGGGTCGAACCGGAAATCGCGCCGCAGGATCTCGACCGCCGCGGCGTCCGGCCGCTCGACCGCGCGGACCCGGCCCCCGTTGCTCGACCCGGCGCCGTAAACCTTGTGGTCCAGGCCCCACTGGAGGTTGTTCATCACGGCCTGGACGTTGAACTTGCGGAACCCGGTGAAGACCCGCCGCCGCTGGTCGGCGCGGTGGTCGCCGTCGCGGTCGCGAAGGTACCAGATATCCGGGGTCGCCGCCACCAACACGCCCCCGTTCCAGACCGCGATCCCGGTCGGCCAGGAGAGTTTGTCCGCGAAGAGGTGGGCCTCGTCGAAGACGCCGTCATCGTCGCGGTCGATCAGCAGCCGCACGCGTCCAATCGGCGGGTCGGCCAGATTCTCGGCGAACGGCTTGTCATTGGCCGGATCGACGTGAGGATAATCGGTCATCTCGACGACGTAGAGCCTCCCCTCCTCGTCATAGGCCCCCGCCACGGGGCTCATGACCATCGGCTCGGCGGCCAGCAGGTCGAGGTGGAATCCACCCTGGACCTGAATGGTCTTGAGCGCCTCGGCCGGCGCCCGGGGCGGGGTCCGAGGAAAGCGACCATCGGCTCCCGGACCGGTCATCGCGATCACGACGAGGGTAGCGAAGATCGGCCGGCTCACGGGAGGATCGTGCCTTTGAGAGGATTGGGGCCGCGCTCGTGGGATTACAACCCCGAGGCGCTCGCGCGTCCCGGCTCAGGCCGCGGCCGGGTCGTGTTGCCAGAGGGCGAGGATATTCCCCTCGGTGTCCTTGAAGTAGAGGAACCAGCCCATCCCCGGCACCGGGGTCTTGGGCATGATCACCTGCCCGCCCAGGGCCTCGGCCTTGGCCCCATACTCATCCACGCTCTCGACGCTGATGTAGTTGGCGAAGGGGTGCTGCGGGTGCTGCCGCTTCAGGATCATCCCGTTGACGCCCGGCCGGGCCGGCCGGCCGGTCTCGTCGGTCGGCACCGTCGAGATCATGTGGATCTCCGCCTTGTTGTCCGCACTGTCCCAGGCCCGGATGTCCCAGTCGAACAGCCCCCGATAGAACTCCGCGGCCCGCTTCGGCTCCTCGGCCGGAATCTCGAAATGGCAAACCGTGTGATCCATCGCCGTCCCTCCTGCACCTGATGACTTGTACAGAAACGCCGCCCAGACGCGGAACTGTACGGCGGGATACATGACCTGTCAAGTCGAATCTCGAAGAGCCACGACGCACTCGGTGGTGATCAAACCGCCCGGCTCTCTGGCGATCCTACCGCGCGGGGATGCTGGTACACGGGACCTTGCGGTCGATCCGGCGGAGCAAGCCGGTAAGGACGCGGCCGGGTCCCAGCTCGTAGAAGGTATCGAAGCCATCGGCCAGCATCCGGCGCATCGAGTCCTCCCAGCGCACCCCCTGGAGGACCTGGGCGACGAGCGTGCGGCGGATGTCGTCCGGGTCGGAGTGGGGCGCGGCGTCGACGTTGGAGTAAACCGGGATTCGCGGCGGGACAATCGGCGTATCGGCCAGGACGCGGGCGAGCTGTTGGTCGGCCGGCTTCATGAGCTCGCAGTGGAACGCGCCGGCGACGGCCAGGGGCGTCACCTTCATCGCGTTCAGCTCCGCGGCGACCGCGGCGACCTGGTCGAGAGCGGCGGCCTCGCCGGAGACCACGATGTTCCCCGGCCCGAGCAAGTTGGCCTTCCAGAGCCGGCCCGCCGGCGCGACGCGGCGGCAGAGCTCGTCGACGGCCGGCTCGTCCAGTCCCAGGACGCTGGTCATGCCGCTGGGCGTGGCCACGGCCGCGGCCTGCATCGCCTGGCCGCGGCGGCGCACGACCTGGAGCCCCGCCTCGAAGTCCATCGCCCCGGCGAAGACCAGCGCGGTGTACTCGCCCAGGCTCAACCCGGCCGCGCCCTCGCAGGAGGCGACGACATCCGGATTGCTGACCTGGAGACTCTCCAGGGCCGCCAGGCTGGCCACGAAGATCGCCGGCTGGCTCACGTCGGTGGCCTCCAGCGCCCCGGCCGGCCCCTGGAGGCACAACCGCCGCAAGTCGATCCCCAGGATCGCCCCGGCGCGGTCGAACAACTCCCGGACCGCGGGCAGCTCCTGGTCCAGCTCGCGGCACATCCCCACGAACTGAGCCCCCTGCCCCGGGAACAAGAAGGCGATCTTGGCCATGGGCCGTCCCTCCCCGAATCGACGCCACGTGGCTGTGGCCGAACCGGTCGCTGAGCCGTCGGCTGGCCGATCAGCCCGGCGCCAATTCCGAAGGGTGCGCTGGAGGCGTGCCGGGGCGGGGGTCGGCCTGGGCCGGCGCGGGGGTGCCGGCCAACTGCTCCACGATCCGGGTGCTCAGGCGTTCCGAGGCCATGGTGCCGGCGACGCGCAGGGCGTTCTTGATCGCCCGGACTCCCGAGGCCCCATGGCAGATGATGCAGGCGCCGCGGATGCCCAGGAGCGGCGCGCCGCCGAACTCCTCGTATTCGAACCGGGTCTTGAGCCGTTGCAGGCTGCCGGCCATCCGCTGACCGGCGTCACCCGGGAGATCGGGCATCAGTCGAGCCAGCTCCTGCTTGAGCGTCGAGAAGAGGAACTCGACGGCGCCCTCTCCGGCCTTGAGCAGGACATTGCCGACGAACCCGTCGCAGATGACGACGCGGACGTGTCCCGCATAGATGTCCCGGCCCTCGACATTGCCGACGAACCGGCCCGCCCAGGGACTGGCCTGGTAGAGGGCGCGGGTCGAGCGGGTCAGCTCGGTCCCTTTCTCGTCCTCGGTGCCGACGTTGAGCAACCCGATGCGGGGATGGGTCACGCCCAGGATCTCCTCGGCGTAGATCGCCCCCATCACGCCGTACTGGTAGAGGTCCTCGGCCTTGGCGTTCATGTTGGCCCCCACATCGATGATGACGATCGGCCCCTGGTGGGAGGGGAAGATCGCCGCGATGCCGGGCCGGCGAACGCCGGGGAGGAACATCTTGGCGTTGAACAACGCCGAGGCCACCATGGCGCCGGTGTTGCCGGCCGAGACGACCGCCTCGACCTCCCGGCCGGCCATCATCCCCCAGCATCGGGAGATCGAGTTGTCCCGCTTCTTCCGCAGGGCCTCGACCGGCTTCTCGTCCATGCCGATGGCCTGGCTGGCGTGGACGATCGGCAACCGGTCGCGCGGCACCGCCGGCGCCTTGGCCAGCTCGGCCTCGATCCGATCGCGGTCGCCCACCAGGACCACGGTCAACTCGGGCAGGTCGACGACCGCCTCACACGCTCCGGCAACGATCGGACCAGGGGCGAAATCTCCTCCCATCGCGTCCAAGGCTACGCGCATCGCACGGCTCTCCGACGTTCAACGCCTTGCGGCATCACAGAGGTAAGACGAAAGGGGAGCATGTCCCGCTTTCCGGGTGCTGGCTTGCTTGCTCAACGCCTTTCGGCATTATGGAGAGCGGCGACCTGACCTCATCGTAGAAGCCCCCGCGCGCGCCTGTCAAGCGGCGCGCGGCTCAACGCCGGGCGCGGCGCGCGATCCCCTCCGCCCGGGCGCGATCCTGGGGCTTCCGGACCGCGGTCCGCGGCGCCGCGTATTCGATCAACCGAGGATAACGCCCCCGCTCGCAGGCCGTGGCGAAGACGGCCCCCAGGTCGAGCACCACGTCGGGATCCGGGGCCAGGAGCGGGATCGGGATCGACGGCAAGGGGTCGCGGATCGTCCAGGCGTAGACCTCGCGAT
This sequence comes from Isosphaeraceae bacterium, assembly GCA_021324445.1. Lineage (GTDB taxonomy): Bacteria > Planctomycetota > Planctomycetia > Isosphaerales > Isosphaeraceae > JAJPJC01. The sequence goes on along the minus strand of JAJPJC010000481.1, from coordinate 3,720 downwards.
CGGGGCGGCGCTCGGCCCGCGCCACCAGGGCCTAAGAGGCGCCGCGCGGCAGGGCGCGACCCATCGGCAGCCGCTGGCCACCCATCCGGAAGTCGAACTCCACCAGGTGGACCTTCTGCCGGATCGCCGTGCGGCGCTTGAGCCGATACTCGGCGAGTCCCTCACCCAGCTTGTTGGTGGGCGAGAGCACCTCGATGACCGTGATCGGGGTCCGCTGGGGCGGGCGGCGGATCTCGATCCAGACGTCGCGGTCCACCAGATGACGGTGTTCCCGACCACACCAGGGCCGGCTCCGAGAGCCGGCAGGGCTCTCCGGGGCTGATCCTCAAGCGCATTCGGCCTGGTTGGTCTTGCCCCGGCGGCGGAGCGGGCCCAGCTCGACGCGACAGAGCGCCTCGGGCCGGAGGTGGGTTCGCGCAGCCTTGCGGACCTGCGCCGGCGTGATGGCGGCGATCCGATCGGGCCAGTTCCTCGGCTCGTCGAGGCCCAAGCCCAACCGCTCCAGCTCCAGCAGGCGCTCGGCGCGCTGTTCCACGGTCTGGAAGTCGAAGACCCAGGCGCCGGCCAGGTATCGGCGGGCGCGGTCGACCTCATCGTCGGAGAAGGCGCCGGCGCGCATGGCGCGGACCTGCTCGGTGACCGCGGCGACCACCCGCTCGACCTCCTCGGCCATGGTGCCGGCGTACACGCGGAAGAGCCCCGGGAGCACGTCGGCCGAGTCGGTCATGCCGCCGCCGATCGCATAGACCAGGCCCAGCTCGTCGCGAACAATCCGGCCCAGGCGATCGCAGAACCCGGGCCCGCTGCCGAAGATGTGGTCGAGGACGGCCAGGGCGTCATAGTCGGGATGGTTGCGGGGAATCCCCAGGTGGCCCAGGACGATGTGGACCTGATCGCCCGGCTGCTGGATGCGCCGCACCCGCGGCCGACCCGGGCTGGTCACAGAAGGGACTGGAGGAAGGGCCCGCCCTCGGGCGGGCCAGTCGCCGAAATGGCGGGTCACGAGCCGGGCCAGGCGGTGGGGGTCGAAGTCGCCGGTGGCGACCAGGATGGCGCCCTCCGGCGCGAAGTAACGGCGATGATGCTCCTGGACGTCCGGGCGTGCCAGCCGGGCGATCTCGCGGGCGGAGCCCCGGGGATCCCGGCCCAGCGGATGGGCGCCGTAGACCAACCCCCGGAAGCACAGCTCCGCCCGGAAGGCCGGATCGTCCAGGTCGCCCCGGACCTCGGCCGCGACCCGCCGCGCCACCCGCTCCACCGCCTCGGCCGGAAACGCCGGATGCCGCACCACGTCCGCCAGGAGCTCCAGGGCCAGCGCCAGGTCCTCGGCGCGGACCCGGACGGAGCCGCCGGTCGCTCCCACCTCCAGCGTGCCCCCGACCTCCTCGATGGCCTCGGCCAGCTCCTCGGCCGTGCGATGGGTGGTCCCCTCCTCCAGCAGCCGGCCGGTCAGCGCGGCCAGACCCGGCTTGGCCTCGCGCAAGGTCCCGGCGTCCACGTACAGCTCCAGCGCCACGACGCCGGTGCCCGGCCGCCGCTCGGAGACCAGGCGCAAGCCATGGGCCAGGACGCGGCGGCGCGGCCGGTAGTCCGACAGCCGCGCCACCCGCGCGGGCCCCGCCAGTGGAAGCGACGCCGGGACGGCGGTCCGCTCGGCCGGCCCGGCCTCGAAGCAAGCCACAGCCGCGGACCGGGACGGCACGCCCCGGTCCGCGCCCAAGGATTCCCCAGGCGGCGCGACCCCCGGCTGCTCCTCGGCCCGGAGGCGGGGCAACGACCAGCCCGCGGTGAGACCCGCGTCGGTCAAGTAGGCGGCGACCACGCGGCGAACCTCCGCGGCGGTCACGGCCAGGGCGGCCCGATGCTCGGCCGGCCAGCTCCGCCAGTCATCCCACAGCGCGGCGTTCCCCAACCCGGCCGCCAGGCCCGTCAAGTCCTCCTGCTCCCAGCGCCAGGCCGCTTCGAGCCGGCGACGCGCCCGCGCCAGCTCCTCGGGCGTCGGCCCGGCATCGGCGAGTCGCTCGAGCTCCGCCCGGATCCGCTCGGCCAGGGCCGCGGGGTCCGCGCCGCCGTCCGCCTCGAGCTGGATGAAGAACTGCCCGCCCCGCTGCGCCGCGGCGTGCGCCGCCTCGACCCACACGGCCGCACCGTCGGTCTCCACCAACGACTGCCAGAGTCGCGACCGCCGTCCGCAGCAGAGCAGATCGGCCAGGACCTCCAGCGCCGCGACATCGGCGTGCCCCCGCGGCACGGTCCGCCAGCCGAAGAGTCCGCGCGCGACGCTCTCGGAGCCCATCAGGACGAAGTCGCGCCGGCCCGCCTGCCGCGGCTCGACGACCGTGACACCCGGCCGCGGCAGGGTGCCCCGCGGAATCCTCTCGAACGACTCGGCGATCCGGTCCAGCGCGGCCTCGGCCTCCACATCCCCCACCACGATCAGGACCGCCCCATCGGGTCGATAGTGCGCCTGGTAGAACCGCGTCAAGTCGTCGAGGCCGATCCGCGTGGCATCCTCCGGCCAGCCCAGGATCGGATTGCGATAGGGATGACGGAGATAGGCCAGCGCCAGATGGTTCTGGTCGAGCCGGCCCTGAGGGGAATTCAGCTCGCGGGCCCGTTCCTCGCCGATGACCCGCCGCTCCAGCTCGACCTCGCGGGGATCGAACCGCGCCCCGCACATCCGATCGGCCTCGATCGCCAGGGCCAGCTCCCAACGGTCGGAGGGGAACGCGAACCAGTAATGCGTGCTGTCCTCCCCGGTCTCGGCGTTACACTGACCGGCCGCCGCCGAGACCAGGCGATCGATCTGCCCCTTGGGGAACCGCTCGCTCCCCTTGAACAGCATGTGCTCGACGAAATGCGCCAGACCCGAGAGGCCCGGCGGCTCATCGAACGACCCGACCGGGTAGTACAGGTCGCAGACCACCACCGGCGCGCTCTTCCGCGGCAAGACCAGGGCCTTCAACCCGTTTTCGAGCGTCCGCTCGAAGACCGGGAGGTCTCCGCCCATGCCGTGCGAGTGGCTGCGGTTGAGACGTTGGGCCATCGCTGCCCCTCGCTGATTTTTTGCGGATCGGCCCGACGCGATCCGACCGTGGCCCGGACGTCCCGCGGGCACTCCCCACGGCGGCCATCCCGAGCATCAACTCACGGCAAAGTCGCTGAACCGCCGCATGAAAGGCGAGTGGAATGCCAGGACAATATCCTCCTTGGGCACTCCGGCCGCGACCAGACGGTTGGCGATCCCTTCCTCGGTCCCATCATGTTGGATCCAGATCTTGCCGCCCTTGATGTCCACGTGGAGCTGGCAACCGTGATCAACCCGCGTTTGACAGCATCAGGAAAGACATCGTAGGCTGGCATCGTCGTCACATCCCCCCGGGACCGGTCCGGCTCCGGTTGACATTATATCACGGCCCATCCGGCCGAAGTCACCCGGCTCGGGATCCCCGCCGGATGGCTCGCGCTCAGACCACGTCGCTTCGGACCGGAACCAGGCGCATGGCTGCATGCAAGTGTACAAAAGTCGATTTTGGGATCTTGCTCTTGAACCGATGGGGCCGATCCTTGACAATAACCTGTTGAGCGGCGCCTGCCGTGACGGCGGGGGTCGGGGTGAGCCGGGGGGGACCCGGGCAATGGGGGTTTGTGAACCTGGTCAGGGCGGGAACGCAGCAGCCATAAGCAACACCTTCATGTGCCTGGGAGAACCTCCCCGGC
>JAJPJC010000250.1 GCA_021324445.1 Isosphaeraceae bacterium | reverse complement strand
TCCGTAATCCCAATTAGCACAAGGATTTGCGAAATCCAGTGTTCTCGCGATCACCGACTCCGCAAGTCTCTGGCCTCAAAAGAGTTACGGAAAGGGGCAGAAGACAAACTCAGAGCCGCCCCGCCGCCCCGACTCGGCTGCTCGCTCGTAGTGAACCGAGCCCGCACGATGTACAATCAAGCAAGTCGCTGAGAGCCGTTGTGCTGGGGGGGGTCGGAATTCGCCCATGAGTCCGTGGCGGAACGCGATCGATGCATACATCGATTCACACCAGGAACGGTGGCGGACGGTGCGTCGCTACCTGCACGCCCACCCGGAGCCCAGCCGCGAGGAGTACCGGACGACGGAGTATCTCGCGCAACTGCTCAGCGCGGCGGGTCTGCGCGTCCAGATCGCCCCTTCCGGTCGAGGTTTGATCGCCGAGCCGGGAGGGCAAGACGACCGGCCCCGGGTCGCCATCCGGGCCGATATGGACGCCCTTCGCCTGGCCGACGCCAAGAATGTCCCGTACCGCTCGTGCCACGAGGGTGTGATGCACGCCTGCGGCCACGACGCGCATACGACGATGGCCCTGGGCGCGGCCCTGGCGCTGTGGGAGTGTCGCGAGGCCGTTCCCCAGTGCACCGCCTGGCGCGCGATCTTTCAGCCGGCCGAGGAGGTCAGTGAGGGGGCCTTCGAGATGATTGACGCCGGCGCGGTCGACGGCGTCGGCGCGATCGTCGCGCTGCACGTCGATCCCGAGCTGAGTGTCGGCCGGATCGGCCAGCGCAGCGGGGTCCTGACGGCGTGCTGCCAGGAGGTGCACGTGGTGATCCGGGGCGTCGGCGGGCACGCTGCCCGGCCGCACCTGGCGGTCGACCCGATCGCGGTGGCGGCCCAGCTCGTGACCAGCCTGTACCATCTGGTGCCGCGATCGGTCGATTCCCGGGATCCGATCGTGATCACCTTCGGCAGCATCCGCGGCGGGACGAGCCCGAACATCATCCCCGACCAGGTGGAGCTGATGGGTACGCTCCGGACTTTGAGCGACCGCGCCGCCGCCCAGGTCGAGGAACGGATCGCTCAGATCGCCCGCGGCTTGTCCGCGGCCAGCCGGGCCACCATCGACGTCACCTTTCGGAGCGGGACCGGGGCCGTGGACAATGATCCAGTCGTCACCGCCATCTGTGTCCAGGCCGCCAGCGAGGTCGTCGGCCCCGGGAATGTCGAGGAGATCCGGCTGCCGAGCATGGGCGGCGAAGACTTCTCCGGTTACCTCAAGCATGTGCCGGGTTGTCTGCTCCGGCTGGGCGTCGCCTCGTTCGATCGGCCCCGCCACTCGCTCCACTCGCCCCACTTCGATCTCGACGAGGGCGCGCTGGCCATCGGCGCCAAGGTCCTGGCGCACAGCGCGGTCCTCCTCTCCGAACTCCCCAGGAGCCGCCGCGCGTGAGCCTCTACAAATTCGTCGCCAACCAGCGGCCCACGCTCGGCGTGGAGATCGAGCTGAACCTCGTCGATCGCCAGACGCTGTCCCTGCGCAGCGGGATCGCCGACATCCTGGCTGCCCTGCCGGCCGAGCTGGAGGGTGCCGTCAAGCCCGAGCTCTTGCAGTGCTACCTGGAGATCAACACCAAGATCTGCCAGGATGTGGGCGAGGTCCACCGCGACCTCCAGGAGAAGATCCGGGCCGTCCAGGAGATCGCCGGCCGCCAGGGCATGCTCCTGTTCTGGAGCGCGACCCATCCGTTCTCGCGATGGCAAGACCAGGAGGTCACTCCCAACGAGCGCTACCTCGCGCTGATCGACCTGCTCCAGGAGACCGCCCGCCGGCTCGTCACCTTCGGCTTGCACGTCCACGTCGGGGTCGACTCCGGCGACAAGGCGATCATGATCTGCGACCGGATCATGCAGCACCTGCCCACCCTGCTGGCCCTGTCGGTCAATAGCCCGTTCTGGCAAGGGCGGAACACGGGGTTGCACTCGCATCGAGTCAAGGTCATGGAAACCCTGCCCACCGCCGGGCTACCCCCCTTGATGCGCAACTGGTCCGAGTACACCTGGCTGCTCAACCAGATGGTCCAGACGGGGTTCATCAAGACGATCCGGGAGATCTGGTGGGACGTCCGGCCGCACCACAACTTCGGGACCGTCGAGGTCCGGATCTGCGACATGCCCCCCACCCTCGGCCACGTCCTGGGCCTGACCGCCCTGATTCAGTGCCTGGTCTACGATCTCTCCGAGGAAATCGATCAAGGGACCTACCAGTACGGCTTTCATCCCTTCCTGGCGCGGCAGAACAAGTGGCGGGCCTGCCGGTATGGCATGGACGCCAACCTGGTCGATCCCGCCACGTTCGAGTCCCTCCCGGTGCGGCAGGTGGTGCACTCCCTGATCCACCGGCTGGAAGCTCGAGCCGAGGAGCTCGGCTGCACTCCGTATCTGCGGAGCGTCCGCGAGCTGGCCGAACAGCCGACCGGGTCGGTCCGGCAGCTCGAGACTTTCCGTGAGACCAAGAACCTTGTCGCGGTGGTGCAAAGCCTGCTCGCATTGACCGAAGCCGCCGACCCTCGGCCCGGCTCCGGCACGACCTGAGAACGGGCGCGGGGGAATTCCCACGCCGCCGATGCGGCCGATCGCTCCATTGCCCCCTTCATCGTTTTTTCATCCTCGGGACATCGCTTCGTCACGCCGTCGCGTAGGATACTAGAAAGTCCGACCTTCCGGGATCGGACCGTATCCTGGCGCGGTTCGGGACCCACCCATGGCCAAGCCCAAGATTCTGGTCGTCGAAGATGAGCGCCCGCTCGTCGAGGTCCTGACCTGCAACCTGGAACGGGAAGGGTTCGACGTCCTGACGGCCTACGATGGTCAAGAGGGCCTGAGACAGGCTCAGCTCAAGCTCCCGGACCTGATCGTGCTGGATTTGATGCTACCAGGCAAGCCGGGATTGGAAGTGTGCCGCGAGCTGCGCCTGGGGACCCGGACGCGGGAGATCCCGATCATCATGGTGACGGCCAAGGCCGAGGAGAGCGATGAGCTGGTGGGTTTTGCGACGGGGGCCGACGATTATGTCACCAAGCCGTACAGCATCAAGGTGCTGATTCAGCGGATCAAGAAGGAGTTGCGGCGCCGCCAGGTGAAGGAGCCGCCGGCCGCCGGCAAGGTGATCGAGAGTCAGGGGATCGTGATCGACCGGCACAGTCACCGTGCGTTCTACCGGAACCAGGAGCTGCCGTTGACCCCGACCGAGTTCCGCCTGCTGGAAGTCTTGATCCGGCAGGCCGGCCGGGCGTTCACGCGTTATGAGCTGATGGATGCAGCGATTGGTGAGGACGCCGTGGTCCTGGAGCGAACGATCGACGTTCACGTCAAGAGCTTGAGGAAGAAGCTGGGCGAGGCGGGTGGACTCATCGAGACCGTCCGCGGCGTCGGTTACCGGTTCCACGAGGCTCGTGGGGTGAATGCCTGAGACTGGGCCGATTGGGTCCCATGGCGGTGTGCGGGTCCGAGCGATACCGAGTCGGCTGGCGCTCGGGGACCAGCTCCGCGCGGACGACGGCCACGTCGCGCGGGGCGTCGATGCCCAGGCGGACCTGTCCGCCTTCCAGGCGGACGACGGTCACGCAGATGTCATCCCCGATGAAGAGTCTTTCCATCAGCTTCCGGGTCAGCACAAGCATGAGTTGCTTCCTGATCAGCGTCCCGAAGTCGGTCCGGCCGCCCGCGTTGGATTGATCAACCCGCCGGCCGTCCCTGCGAGCGGCCGTTGAGTCTCAATAGGAGTCTAGTTCACATCTTGGGGCGCTCGCGGGGGTGGCCCGGATTCTCGGGTCGGCCCCCTGGACCCCAACGCGGCAGGATTCGGCCATCTAGATAAACCGCGGTCCTCGGTCGCTCGGGACCTCCGGCGCCGCCTCGGCGCGGCTCCGGATTCGGACCGCGCCGGCCGGTCGCGGCTGGACTTGCTGCCGTATTATGGCAGCATAGAGGCGGCTCTCGTTCCGGGCCACGCGACGAATCAACCTGAGGATCCGATGGCTGAGTCTCAATCTCCGACGCGCGCCGCTGTGATCATCATGGGCTCGGGTTCGGCCGGTCTGACCGCCGCCCTGTACGCGGCTCGGGCCAATCTCGCCCCCCTGGTCTTCGAGGGGAAAGAGCCGGGCGGTCAGTTGACGCTCACCACCGCCGTCGACAACTTCCCGGGCTTTCCCGAAGGCATCAACGGGCCGGACTTGATGGACCTGATGCGCAAGCAAGCGCAGCGGTTCGGCGCCGTCTGCCACTGGCAGACCGTCGTCGACGTGGACCTCTCCCGCCGGCCATTCCGGGTCCGCACCACGGATGATCCCAGTGGCGACCCGTCCAGCGGCACACTGCGGGACTACACCTGCGACGCCCTGATCGTCGCGACCGGCGCCTCGGCACGATGGCTGGGGATCGAAGGGCCCTACCGCGGCAACGGCGTCAGTACCTGCGCCACCTGCGACGGCCACTTCTACCGCGGTAAGGAAATCGGCGTCGTCGGCGGCGGCGATTCCGCCGCCGAGGAGGCCACCTTCCTCACCCGATTCGCAACCAAGGTCACCCTGATCCACCGCCGTGAAAGCCTGCGCGCGTCGAAGATCATGCAGGATCGCATGTTTCGCAATCCCAAGATCGAGTATGCCTGGAACTCGGTGGTGGAGGCGATCGAGGGAGAGCGTCAGAACGGGCATGACGTCCTGACCAACCTCAAGCTGCGGTCGACCAAGGACAACTCGGTGCGGGACTTGAAGGTCGATGGTCTGTTCCTGGCGATCGGACATGTCCCGAATACGGAGGTGTTCCGGGGGCAACTGGCCACCACACCCGAGGGCTACCTCTTGACAAGGACCGCCCTGGCCTGGCGGGGCGTGCAGGCCCCGGCGGGCTTGCTCGAGACGCTGCCCAACTATGGGACGGCCACCACGGTGGAGGGGGTCTTCGCCTGCGGCGACGTCGTCGACACGCACTACCGCCAGGCGATCACCGCCGCCGGCTCCGGCTGCGCGGCGGCGATGGACTGCGAGAAGTGGCTGGAAGCGACCGCCGCCGGCAGCGGCGGGCACTGAGGGAGGGCTGGACGGAGTGGGCCGGCGCCGCCCAACCCCGGAGGTGCTCTCGGCCGGCGGTTCCGCCCCAGCCGTGCCGGAGGCACCGGCCGGCGATCCCGCCGCGGCCGGAGCGCGGTCGCGGGGGTGGGTCGACCGCGCGATCGCCCTGGGGCTCTCGGCCCTGGCCTTGGTGGTGTTGCTGGGGACCGGCCCGCAGTTCGGGATGGTCTGGGACGAGGGCTACACCATCCGCCGCGAGCAGCTCCTGGATCGATGGTTCCACCGGCTGCTGAACCCCCCGCAACCGGGCCGTTGGCGGCAGGCATTCGACCGTGCCGACCTGGACCGCTTCTGGCAGTTCAGTCGCGCGGAGCCGCACGGGCACCCGCCGTTCTATGCCCTGCTCGGACTGGCCGGCTGGCGGCTGAGCCATCGCGGGCTGGCACCGCTGGCGGCCTATCGCTTCGGGCCGATGCTGCTGACGGCGGCAACGGTGGGCGTGATCGATTTCCACCTGGCGCGACGCCGGGGACGCTGGGCGGGCGCCGTGGCCGCCGTGCTGTTCCTGGCCATGCCCCGGACCTGGGCACACGCCCACTATGCCCACTACGACATGCCGATGACCTGCCTCTGGCTGCTGGCACAGGTCGCCTTCGTGGCGAGCCTCGACTCGCCGCGGTGGGCCCTGCCCCTGGGCGTGGTCCTCGGGCTGGGTGCGGGGACGAAGTTCACCGGGTGGTGGGCCGTGGTCCCGGCCCTGGCCTGGGTGGCCTGGTTCGAGGTCTGGCCCGGCTCGACCCATCCGGGCCGGACGCGCCCGGGGCTGAAGGCCCTGACCCGCGCGCTGCCGCTGGCCGGTCTGACGCTCTACGCGATCCAGCCCCCTTGGTGGGTCGAGCCCGTGGCCGGCCCCATCCGGTTCCTGGCTTCGAACCTGTCGCGGGCCACGACTCAGCCCCTGGCCACCCTCTACCTGGGCAAGATCTACGCGTTCTCGCTCCCCTGGCATAACACGATCGTGCTGACCGCGGTCACGACGCCGGTGCTGGTCCTGGCGCTGGGTCTGATCGGGATCGCGGCCGGCCTGGCGGGCCGGCGCCGGCAGCCCTGGGCCTTGATCTGGCCGTTGAGCTGGCTGACGTTGATGATCGTCCGCGCCCTGCCCATCGCCCCCGGGCACGACGGCATCCGGCTGTTCCTGCCCAGCGTCGCCAGCCTGGCGGTCCTCGCGGGGCTGGGCGTCGCCTGGCTCGCCGATCGGTTCGGCAGCGGCCGAGGACGGCTCATCGCCCCGCTGATCGCCGCGGCGGCGCTGGCCGAGTGCCTCCTCGGTACCGTACGGACGTATCCCTATACCGACTCGTATTTCAACAGCGCCGTTGGGGGCTTGCAGGGAGCCGAGCGCGCCGGGTTGGAGCTGACCTACTACTGGGAGACTATCGGGCCGGAGTTCCTCGCCTGGACCCGCGCGACCGCCCGCGGCCAGACCATCACCCTCGCCTTCCCGATGGACGCGACCAACCACCAGTTGCTCCGCCAGTGGGGTGCGGTCCCGCCCGGCGTGCAATGCGTCGACCTGAACTCCCCGCCCGAAGGCCCACCGAAACAACCCGACTACTACGTCCTCCAGCGCCGGCGGGGGCTCTACTACCCTTCGGATTGGTGGTTGGAACGCCACGGGCATCCCGTCTTCGCGATCCGCCGCGAGGGGGTCGACCTGCTCCGGGTTTACACCGCCGCCGAGGAGCGGGAAGCCTTCCGCCAAACCCGGCACCAGCCGGTGCCGCGATTCCTCCTCCGCTGAAGACCGTCCAGAACCATCGCCCACACTGATCCCCTGCGCCTGAATCTTGACCTTGATTAGCAAGATACGTAAGATTGGCCGATTCGCAACGAGGTCTCGGGCCGTTTCTGGACTGGAGTTCCCTGCGTGATGGCTACTCTTGAAGCTCCGAGCGTGGATGAATGGACGGAGGTCAACCAGCGCCTGGCGGGCGCCACTCCGTATGAGATCATCCAGTGGGCGGTGGATCGGTTCGGGCCGCGGTTGACGATGGCGACGGCGTTCGGAGCGGAGGGATGTCTGCTGCTGCACGTGCTGGCGGAGATCGATGCCGGGGTGCGGGTGTTCAACCTGGACACCGGTTACCAGTTCCCGGAGACGTTGGAGCTGCGGGATCGGATTGCCGAGCGATACGGCATCCAGGTCGAGCTGATCCGCCCGGAGAGCCCGGTGGCCGAGTATGAACGCCAGCACGGGGGGCCGTTGTACGTGTCGAATCCCGACCAATGCTGCTATGATCGGAAGATCGTCCCCCTGCGGCGAGCGCTGGTGGGTTACGAGGCCTGGATCACGGCCATCCGCGCCGAGCAATCGGCGCACCGGGCCGCCGCCCGGGTCGTCGGCCCCGACCCCAAGTTCGGCCTGGTGAAGATCAACCCACTCTTGAGCTGGACGCGGCGCGATGTCTGGGCGTTCCTGGTCACCCACCGGGTGCCGTACAACCCGCTGCATGACCGGGGCTATGCGTCGATCGGCTGCTGGCCGTGCACGCGGGCCGTGGCCGCCGGCGAGGACGAACGCGCAGGCCGCTGGGCCGGTCAGGCGAAGATTGAATGTGGGCTGCACTCCCTGGACAGCAGTCAGCTCTGAGGTGTCGGTCCCGAGTGGGCCTGGGGACAACCGGCTCGATGAAGATCTCGGCGAAGGCGGAATATGCCTGTCTGGCCGTCCTGGCCCTGGCCCGGCACGGTCCCGACGCGCCCCCGCTGCGGATCCGGGAGATCTCCGAGTCGTTCGGCATCCCCGAGCGCTACCTGGTCCAGATCCTGCTCCAGCTCAAAGGCGCAGGGCTTGTGACCAGCACGCGGGGCGCCTCGGGCGGCTATCGCCTGGCCCGCGACTCGAGCCGGATCTCGCTGGGCGAGATCCTCGCCGCGATCGAGGGGCCCGAACCGGCGACCCGCGAGCCCTCGGGGACGCGGCGGCCGGCCGCCGCCGTGCTCGACCCGGTCTGGGAACGCGTTCGCGCCGCCGAGCGCGACGTCCTCGATCGCACCACCGTCGCGCAGCTCGCCGAACAGTTTTCCCCACATGAATGGATCATTTGAATAGTAAACGGTACGCCGGAGCCAGTACGCGGTAAGAGCCGGAACCGATGGCTCGGATCAACAATCGAGGTCGCTCAAGCAACCCGAGACACCTCGGACAACCCCGAGGCTTCCTCCCTCTGCCTCCTGCGTACTGCGTACTCAACCAGAAAGGAGCCCTACCATTCCTGCCTCGACTTCGACACCGGGTCCCGCGGTCGCGACCGGCGCGCTGAATCCTCCCTATGGCGGGGTGCTGGTGGACCTGATCGCCGGCGCGGAACGGGCCGACGAGATGAAGGCGACGGCCAAGGATTTCGCCAGCCTGACGCTCGACGAGCGGGGGCTGTGCGACCTGGAGCTGCTGGCCGTGGGCGGCTTCTCGCCGCTGAAGAGCTTCATGGGGAAGGCCGACTATGAGCGCGTCGTCGGCGAGATGCGGCTGGCCGATGGGACGCTCTGGCCGCTGCCGGTGACCCTGCCGGTCACCCCCGGCGACGGCGTGGCCGAGGGCAAGCCCCTGGCGCTGCGCGATGTCTATGAGAACTTGCTCGGTTTCCTGCACGTGCAGGAGATCTTCCCCTATGACAAGGAGGCCGAGGCGCGGCATGCGTATGGCACGCTCGATGCCAAGCACCCTTCGGTGGCCGCCCTCCAGCGTCAACCGGGCTATTACGCTTCGGGACGGCTCGAAGTGATCCGGATCCCGCCGCATTATGATTTTGTCGAGCTCCGCCGGTCCCCGGTGCAACTCCGGGCACACTTCCACGCGCTGGGTTGGAGCCAGATCGTCGCCTTCCAGACTCGCAACCCTCTGCACCGCGCGCACGAAGAATTGACCAAGCGGGCCGCGCAGCAGATCGGCGGGGGCCTGCTGATCCACCCGGTCGTGGGCGTGACCAAGCCGGGCGACGTGGACCATTTCACCCGGGTCCGGTGCTACCGGGCACTCGTCGATAACTATTACAAGTCGGGCTCGGTAGTGCTCAGCCTGCTCCCCCTGGCCATGCGAATGGCCGGCCCGCGCGAGGTCTTGCTGCACGCGATCATCCGCCGCAACTACGGCTGCACACATTTCATCGTCGGCCGGGACCACGCCGGGCCGGGGAAGGACTCGACCGGCAAGCCGTTCTATCAGCCGTACGCGGCCCAGGAGTCCATGGCCAAGCATCAGGGCGAGATCGGCATGCAGATGGTCGATTTCAAACAGATGGTCTTCCTCCCCGAGGAGAACCGGTACTGTCCCAACGACGAGGTCCCGCCGGGCGCCAAGACGGCCGACATCTCCGGCACCGAGGTCCGCGAGAAATACCTGGCCAAGGGCTTGCAGCTCCCGGAGTGGTTCAGCCGGCCGGCCGTGGCCGAGATCCTGGCCGAGATGAACCCGCCCAAGTTCCGCCAGGGCGTGACCATCTGGTTCACCGGTCTCTCCGGTTCGGGGAAGAGCACCGTGGCCCATGCGACGATCGAGCGGATGGCCGAGTACGGCCGGAACTGCTCGCTGCTCGACGGCGACGAGATCCGCACCCACCTCTCCAAGGGCCTGGGTTTCAGCAAGGAGGACCGCGATACCAACATCCGCCGCGTTGGCTACGTCGCCGGCATGGTCACCCAGCACGGCGGCACCACGCTCTGCTCGGTGATCAGCCCGTATCGCGCGATCCGCGACGAGGCCCGCAAGATGTCCAAGGGGAATTTCATTGAGGTCTATTGCAGCACTCCGCTGGAGGTCTGCGAGCAGCGCGACGTCAAGGGGATGTACTCCAAGGCCCGCGCAGCCCTCGCCAGCGGCAAGCCCATGGGCTTCACCGGCGTCGACGACCCCTACGAGCCGCCGCTGAACCCCGAGGTCACGCTCGACACCAGCAAGCTCTCCGTCCAGGAGTGCGTCGACCTCATCATCGATAAGCTCCTGGAGCTGGGCTACGTCCTGCCCCATGGACACATCGTGGAGTAACGGCCGAACCGCCGGCCACTCGCCACGCACTCGACTCTCTCCGGCCTGGCCGCCTCACCTCGAGTGGGGTCGCCGGGCCGTTCGTCTCCTCTGGAGCCACCCCGAGGATTTGCTAAAGTACCCCGGCCGGGGCGATCCGCCCGTAGCTCAGGCTTCGGCCTGACGGGACTGAAGCGTCAGGCTTCGCCCTGACCTACATTCGTAGCGGGTAGCTGACCCCGGCGCTCGAGGGATATCCGAGCGAGGTCGAAGCGGATCGGTTGCGCGCGTATTGCTCTCAATGCAGGGATGATCCGGAGCAGGCCCTGGCCGATCTCGACCAGGTCGTCCGGCTCCGCCCCGACGATCCCCGGGTCGATTTCGACCACTCGAACCTGCTCTTGGAGAATCCCGCACAGCACATCTCAGACATCGACAGCAAATGCATCGACATGGGCCTCCAGCGATTGATGGCTGCGACGTTCTCCTCATCCCGGTCGCGGTTCGGTTGTCCGCGGCGGCGCGGATGATGGTTCTGGTGTCGCGGGGGGAGTATCATGACGGACGGGCTCCTGTAATACCAGAAGGACGGCGGAGGGAAGTGAATCATGTCCACGGTCGCACCGACGCAGCCTCAAACGGCCGCGCCGACTGCCGTCCCGGGGACCCCGGTGCCCTACCGCATGACCGTCGACGAGTACGAGCGGATCGGCGGGTTGCTCGATGACCCCCGGGTCGAGCTCATCGACGGCTATCTGGTGAAGAAGATGCCCAAGGAGCCGGAGCACAAATGGGCCACCAAGAAAGCCCTCAAGGCGCTGGACGCCCTCCTGCCGCCCGGATGGACCTCCCAGATGGAAGAGGCCGTGCGGATCTCCGCCTACGACGAGCCCGAGCCGGACATCGCGATCGTCCGGGGCTCCGACGATGACTGGAAGCACCGGAATCCCGGCCCTGCCGACGTGGCGCTGCTGGTGGAGGTCTCCGACTCCACCTCGCGGAAGATCGCAAGATGGCCGGGGTTTATGCGGGCGCCGGGATCCCGTTCTACCGGATCATCAACCTGGTCGACGGCCAGGTCGAGGTCCACTCCAACCCGGGCCCCACGGGTTACGCCTCGTTCGAAGTGCTCGCGCCTCCCCACGTCCTTCGAGTGGTCATCGACAGCGTTGAAGTCGGTGAGATCCTGGTGGCCGGCATCCTTCCCTGATCACCGGCCGGTTCCGTGGCCCCCGACCGGATGCCGAGAGGAGTGGCGATTGACTGCTGGTTCCCCTTCGGCGAGCCGCTACAATGGGCGCCATGAATGTCATCGTCGTGGTTTGCAACAGCCTGCACCTGGGCTTCCTGGGTGCTTACGGGAATGCCTGGATCGAGACGCCGAACCTGGACCGGCTGTCTTCCGAGGGGATCGTCTTCGACCACCACTTCCCCGAGAACCTGACCACCCTGCCCACCCGGCGGAGCTGGTGGACCGGTCGCTACGGGTTCGCCGATGCGGATCAGGGGTGGACGCCCCTGCGCCCCGACGAGCGGATCCTGCCCGATGTCTTCTGGAACCAGGGCGTGCGGACGGCGTTCATCTCCGACGTCCCCCTGCTGCGCGAGGCCGGCATGGGCTACGGCCGTGGGTTCGATGAGGTGATCTGGGTGCGCGGCCAGGGATACGATCCGCTGATCCCCGCGGGCGATCGCCGCGCCCGGGATGTCCGGCTCGACGACGAACCCGGATTGCGGCTGCCCCCCGAGGATGATCCCAACCGCGAGCTGTGGAAAGCCCGCTGGGAGCAGTTCCTGCGGAATCGGGCCGTGCTCGGTACCGACGTCGAGGAGAACACCGGCGTGGCGCGGACCGTCCGGACCGCGATCGACTGGCTCGAGCGTCGGGGCGAGGAGGCCGAGCCATTTGTGCTCTGGCTCGATCTCTTCAGCCCGCACGGGCCCTGGGACCCGCCCCAACCGTATCGCGACCAGTACGTGACCGTCGAACCCGACGAGTTCGAGGCCGGCGAGGAGGGAGACCTCGTCGAGGAGATTGCCGAGGGCGAGGACGAGGAGATCGACATCGAGGAGGTGCCGGTGCTGATCGACGTCCCGGCCGGGGCGGTCGGCGAGGTCCTCAGCGAGGCCGAGCTGTTCCGGCTGCGGCGGACCTACGCCGGGACCGTGACCCTGGTCGACCACTGGCTCGGCGTCCTGTTCCAGGCCCTGGATCGCCTGGGACGGCGGGACGATACCCTGTTGATCTTCACCAGCGACCAGGGGGAGCCGCTGGGCGAGCACGGAATCGTCCGGCGGTTCCGGCCCTGGCTGTACGAGGAGCTGATCCACACGCCCTTGATCGTCCGGATGCCGCAGGCGCGGTATGGGGGGGTCCGTCACCAGGCGATCGTGCAGACAGTCGACCTGCTGCCGACGATTGTCTCGGCGCTGGGACTCCCGCCGCTGGGTGACGACCCGGCGCCGATCCATGGGCACGACCTGCTCCCCTTGATCCGGGGCGAAGAGACCAAGGTCCGCGACTATGCCTGCCTCGGCATGGACGTCGCCGAGTTCGCGATCCGGACCCATCTCTGGCACCTGGTCGTCCCGCTGGAGTCCGACCCCGACGAACCGCGGTCGCCGGAGCTGTATCGCAAGCCCGAGGATCGCTGGGACCAGAACAACGTGATTGACCAGCACCCGGAGGTTGCCGACCACCTGGAGCTCACCCTGCGGCGGTTCGTCGAGCTCCTCAGCCGTGAGGAGTTGGTGGAGCGGCCCTCTCTGCGGGACATCGTCCGGTTCGGTCCGTCGTAAGGCGGCGGATCGCAACCCTCCGATCTACCGCGGCCTCCGCGATCGGATTGGCCCCAGGACCGCCAGGGCGGCGAGTCCCAGATTGAGGATCGCGGCGACCCCGGTGATCGCCACCCAGAGAGCCAGCCGCGGCGGCCGGTAGCGCAGGACCACGCGATCGACACCCGAGCCCTCGAGGCGCACGGCCAGGAATCCGCCGTCGACGCGGAAAACCGGTGGAGCGGGTCCCTGGTCGATCCGGGCCTGCCAGCCGGGGTCGAAGGTGCGGGCGATCACCAGGTCGCAGGGGCCGTCGTGCTCGACCGTGGCGGTGGTCCCGTCCCAGGCGCGGAGCCGGGCCGAGCGCGCCTCGGCGTGCTCGGGGACCCGGTCCTCGGCCAGGAACCAGGCCGTCGAGCGGTCATCCGACCGCGACAAGCGATTGATCAGCGCGCGGCGGTTGGGGACTGTCCGGGATCGGATCGCCACCCGCGCCTCGGGGAACGGCTCGTCCAGACGCACGATCGACCAGACCCGGCTCGCCGGCTCGCCGGCCGCGTGGTAGATGATCCGATCGAGCGCCGGGTCGCTCCAACGCCCCAGCTCCGTCCCCAGCCAGCGCCAGGACCGGCGATGGCCAACCACGTGGGTCACCCGCAGACGGCGCAGCCACCGCTTGAAGACGTCCGCACCCGCGGGATCCGCGGCCGCGTCGGCTTGAACCAGTGGCTCCTGCAACCTCTTGAGCAAGTCATCCGGCTGCGGCAGCGAGAAACCGAGGTACGGGTATCCGGTCTCCAGCCCGGCCCGCACCGGCAGGTTCTCGAGCTCTCCGCCGACCAGCCCGACCGGCGACTGTCGGCTCAATTCGCCGAGGATCCGACTCTGCCCGGGTAACGTGATCGACCAGCCCCACTGGGTCGTCCCCGCGTAATAGAGGATCGCCAGCTCGAGGGCCGCGGCCGTCAGCGGAGCCCACGACCCGAGCCCCTGCCGGCGCCAGGCCAGCACGACGGCCAGGGCCAGCGCCCAGGCCAGGACCGCCCAGAGGAACCCGTCGGCGACCACGCCCAGGGCGGACCGAAGCTGCACGTCCGCCCGCGCCGTCCAGAGTCCAGCGGCGACGGCCGCACATCCACCGAAGAGAACCGCCGCGGCCAGGCCGAGGCGAAACCGGGCCGGCGCGAGCGACCGATCGAATCCCTCGCCCGCCAGCAGGGCCAGGCCCAGGCAGGTGATCAAGGTATATCGTGCCGGCACGCGGAAATAGCCCAGCCCCGGAACGGCCAGGAGGTACAAATACCCCTGGGGCCACCACCGCGGCATCGTGGCCATCGCGAAGCTCAACGGCACGAGGATCCGCCAGGGGAGCGTCGATCGGTTGGCCGGCCGGGCGAGGCCGCCGATCCAGGCGAGGATCAGGGGGATCGTCCCCACATAAAGCGCTGCCTCAAATCCGGTGGTCTGTTGACCGAACCAGTACGGATCCTCGGGTCCCAGGCGCAGCTCGCGGACCAGCCGCGGCAGTGCCGGCTCGAACCAGTGCGCGGGAGGAAACGAGTAGAAGAGCCGCTCGCTCACCGGCCGTTGGGTTTGCCCGACCCGTTCGGCGAACTGCCAGCTCAGGCCGAGCTGAACGGCTGCCAGGGCCGCTCCCAACCCGGTCGCGGCGATCAGGGCCGGGACTCGCCTCCAGGGCCGTCGATCGAACGCAGCCCGCCAGAGGCCGGTGGCGACGACCAGCGCCGCGGTCCAGGTCTGGATCTGGAAATGGCCGAGGGTCCATTGGAGACCGAGGGTCAGGGGCAAGGCCGCGAGCCAGCCGAAGCCGCCCGTCGCCAGGTACCGCTCGGCGATGCCCAGCGCCAGCGGCAAATAAGGCATGAGATGATAGAACGGCTCGTGGCTGGAATGGATCGCCTGAAATCCGCAGAGGGTCAACGCCACCGCGGCCAGCGCACTGCCCCAGGGCACCAGGCCGAGGCATCGAGCATAGAGATACGTCGTGGCGACCAGGGCCAGGTGATGGAGCCACATCGCCAGTCGATAGGCCGTCGCGATGTCGAGGAATCGATAGAGGGGCAAGTTGGGAGGATAGAACGCCGCCACGTGGCTTTCGGCGACCAGGGGAATGCCCAGGCCGAACCGCTCGCTCCAGAAGGGGAGCCGGCCCGCATGCAGGGCTCGCGCCAGTTCGCTCTTGAGCGGGCGATACAACCGGTCCGGGTCGCCGCCGACCGGCTCATAGCCGACGAGCAGCCCGCCCAGGACGGCGGCGACCAAGACCAGCGCGAGAAGCAGCGGGATTTCGCGACGCAATGGGGGTGGTCCCCTCCGGGTTCGCAGCAGAGGAGCCCCGACTCAGAGTCTGTTCCCAGAGCCCCGGAGGGGCGGTCGTCCGTAGCCAGGGGCGTCAGCCCCTGGTCGACCGCGGAGCGCCCAGCACCCCCGCTCTTCCCACAGCCCCGGAGGGGCGACAGGGGTTGCCGTCGCCCCTCCGGGGCTCCCCGAGGGGAGAGGCTACAGTCCCAGGGGCTGACGCCCCTGGCCACGGACGGCCGCCCCCATTCGGGGGCTCACAGGGCGTTCGGAACCGACTCTCACCGCCAGTAACTCTCATACTCCGCCAAGGTTTCGGGAGGAGCCCAGGCAAAGACATTGTCTTTGAAGAAGTCATAGGAGCACGACTGGGCGAACTGGATCCGGATCGCGAACGGGCCCCTTCGCATCCAGCCGCCACGCTTCCTGACCTCGAGGATCGTCCCCTCCACCGACACCTGACGCTCGGGGCCGTTGATGCAGACGGAAACCTCGCGAGCCCGGGGAGGTCGTCGGTCCACCCGGACCAAGGCACCGCCCAGGCTGAAGTTCTCCAGCCAAGCCGGGAGGACTTCGCCGGTTTCCCAACGCAGTTCGATTGCCCGCTTTACCGTATAACGGGGCGAGGCTCGGCGTTCTTGCATGGTCGTTCCTTCACAAGCCGGAGCTCCAGGTATGTGGGGTGTCCCGGGTCTCGACAGGGCAGGTCAGGTCAGCCGCTGGCGGAGGGATTGGTCCCTGAGCCGGATACACCTCTGATCGACAGGCGAAGCCATTGCCCATCCTCCCGAGTCGGCCATCCACGTCCGCCTGCGAGGGAAGTCCGGCCTGATTGACTCGGACGGTCGAATTGCTCGGGGTCCCCCCCGGAGACTCGTGCGAATCCGCTATGAGAATCTTAGTTCACTCAGGGCGAGTCGGGAACTGGAATTCCCTCAGGGAACTCGGTTTGCGCCGCAGGCTTGACGATGAGATGGCAATCGGTGGAGCGCGCCCATCTCATTTCGATCGCTTCGAGGGCCGCGGCGCGGCCGCGTCGGCCGCCTGGAATTCGGCCTCGGCCTGGGCGGTCCGGCCGAGTTGCGCCAGGGCGCGGCCGCGGCGACGGCGCAGTGCCGGGTCGTCGGGGGCCGGCGCGCCGCTGACCGTCGCGATGGCCTCGCGCCGCAACGTCAGGAAATCGGCGCGCGCGCAGCCACCAATCCTGCGGATCGGTCCGTCCTTCGACGGCCTCCCAGTCGAGCCGGGTGATGGCCTCGAGCCGGCGCGCGGCCGCGTCGGCCTGGCCGAGCCGGTGGTGGGCCATCGCCAGGACCGCCTGGTCGAACGCACCCAGCGGTTCCGGGTCGTCGGCCGGGACAGCCGCCCGCGATTCCGTCCCCCGCCGGACCGCCTCGTCGAATCGCCCGGCGCGGTAGACCGCCAGGTGCTCCCGCAGCGCAATCGAGGTTTGCAGGGCCCGGAGGGCTTCGGGCATCCGCTTGTGGTTGGAATGCAGCACGAAGGCGAGGTTGTGGGCGTTGGCGATCTCGCGGGTGTAGGCGAGGCGACCCGGCTCGGCGCGCGCCAGGCCGTCCCACAGGCCGATGGCCCGCTCGATCAGGGGAAGGGTCTGCTCGGAGGTCAGCCGGGGATGGACCGGATCGACACCCAGGAGGGCCAGGTTGACGCAGCACCGGGCCATCCCGGTTCGGAGGACGGGGTCGTCGGGATGGTCGCGCAAGGCCGTTTCGTGCAAGGTCATGGCGCGGCGCAGCGACTGCTCCGACGGACCCTCCGCTCCCAGCTCGCGCTGGATGACCGCGAGCTGGAGCTGGGCGGCCGCCAGGCCCGCCTGGACCGCCGGGTCGTCGCCGCGCTCGCGGACGAAGCCCTCGTAATACGCGAGGGCCGAGCGGAGCAGGTCCCTCCGCAGCGGCTGGAGTCCCGGCACGTTGAGGAGCTGGCTCTCGCTGACCCGGGTCAGCAATTCGTCGACCGCGGCGCGGGCCTTGGCGAAGTGGGCCTCGGCGGCACCGCGTTGGCGCTCAGCCTCCGCCCGGCTGCCCTCGGCTTCGATCCGCCGCCGCTCGGAGAGAATCCGCAGCTCGTCGGCCCGCCGCCACAAGACCGCCATCCCGACACTGGACAGCGAGAGCACGAGCAGGACCGCCGCCAGGGATGTGGCCACGGCCGGGTTGCTGTCGCGTAACTGTTAAGCCGTGCCCCGCGCGTACGATCATCGTAGCCGCGTCGGGCTGGCGGTGGAAGGGTGGGCGCGTGGGCCCGGAGAGATGTCTCTGTGGGAGGGATCGGGTGCCCGGCCCTGGGCCGGCTGATGGTCTTGAGCGGTTAACCGGTGTCCGGCGTCGCGGCCAGAGGGAGGGGTAGACGCTCGCCTCGGAGCTTGACACGCACCACGTCGATCCCATCCTGGATGAATCGGACATGGTTCTTCATGCCGGTGACGATGATGCTCTTGATGCGGGCGAACGCCGCCGCACTCCAGTCGGCTCGGTGCGTGCCGCCATCGTTCCGCGCGCTGGGCCTGGGCGGCTCGACCAACCCCAGCTCGCCGATGTACGAGACGCTGGCACCCGGCGTGGCCGACCGCACGCCGACCACCCAGGATCTCAACATCCCCGACCCGCCCGAGGGGGCCGACCCCCAGATGGCGGCCGGGTTCCGATCCGGCTCGACACCGCCGGCCCTCGCACCCAACGGCTTCGCCGCCGCGCTCGGCCCGGGATCGAGTCCCGGCCCAGCCGGACTGATGCCACTCTCCTCGACCGCAATGGGAGCCATGGCGACGTCATTCTCGACCGGCCTCACGGCGCAACAGCCCGCTTCGACCATGGCTCAGCACGCGGTGACCTTCTTGATGGATTCCGGGCCCTCGCTGATCGTCCTGGGAATCGATCGGGAAGTCGAGCATGGACTCTTGCCGCCAAAATCCCGGGCCGGTCTCCTCTTCGATTCGGTGCTGGACGAGCTGGCCGCTGACTCGATCCCCGCGCCGGGGCAGGAGGCGGCCGAGGATGCCGGCAATCACGCCAAGAAGGATGAGACTCTGCCGGACGCTCCCTGGCTCGCCCCGGTCACGACCGAACTCAGGTCGCAGCAACCGGCCGCAGCCACGGCGCAGCCGGCGATCCACCGCCAGGCAGGTTCCGAGCACGCGATCGTGCGCCAGCGTACGAATCGGGCGCCCGATTCGGTCCTGGACGAACTGGCCTCCAACGCGGTTCTGCTGGGAAAGCCAACGGAGGCCGGAGCCATCGGCATCTGGACGCTTCCTGGGGCCGGCATGGCGGACGCCCCAGTCCTGGGCGATCCGATCGTGCGGGGCACGAGCGTCCCGCCCGGGCCCGCCACACCCCGTGAGCCCGGCTCGTCCCCGGCGCGGCTGGCGGCGATCCTGCTCGCAGCCGGTCTTGGCGGTTATGCTGCGGCGACGTTGACGCCCAGAAACCCGATCGCGAGAAGCTTGCCCCACAAGAGGAGGTGGCTCGAGCAGGTTCTCAGAAAGGGAGGTAGGTCACGCGATTCGACAACTCGTCCGGTTCGCTGCACGTGGCGATGAGCTCGATGTCCTCGATGAGCCGCCCGAGGCTCGCCCCCTGCGGGTGAGCATAGAGGATCCCGGTGAACTGGCTTCCCGCTTGCTGCCATTGCGCCGCAATTCGGAGGAAATCCTCGTCCTGGGTGAACAGGAGCCGGCCGAGTTGCGTCGCCCGGGCGAGGAGCGGGTCATCATCCATTTCCGCCGTTGCGTCTTCCTGGCTCGTGAGTACATCGATCGCCCGACGCCTCAGACCTTCCGTGATGGCGATGGGGTATGCACGTCCATCTAAATCGCGAGAGGCATGGTCAAGGATTCCTCGCGGACCGCCGCTTCAAGAGTTCGGCGCGCGACAGGGGTTGCTTGCGGCGTTCGGCCTCGGCGGCCTCGGCGGACGCCCGCATCGCCTCGACAAGCGGATCGTAGTGGTCGTAGAAATAGGTCAGGGCCGCGTGAACCTGCTCGGGCCGGAGGTCCGGGTGCTGGCGCAGGATCTCCTCCGCCGACCAGCCGTAGTGATAGTGCTCGCCAGCCAGGTGGATCACCTTGTACCGGGTCCGTTGGATTCGCGCCGTGCCGTCGTCATCGATGGTCAGATGCGGATACTGGACTGCCGTGCTCATGGTCTCGATTCCACTCCGATGCGATGCCAGCGGCGGGTTGTTGGAGCCGCAGAGGATCTTCGAGAGCTCAAGCCTCACTCCACCACCCCCGACACGGGCCAGATCCCGGAGAGCGTTTGGGCGACTCGCGCTCCAGAGATGGATTATACCCCACGTAACCGAGCCCCGGAACAATCCGGAGCGAAGCCCGGCCCTGGGCGGGCCGATCATTGGCATTCGGCTCAGGCATGAGACTCTTGAGACCCGGTTGAAAACACTGAGATCAACCGTTCACGGCCCGATCCGCTTCAGATTCCGTTCACTATCACCGATCCGGAACACAACCCCGCTGACTCGACCGTTCGCGTCCTTGAGGAAGGAGAACCGGCCGTAGGTGTCGGGCATGTCGAACTCGGTCTCCGAGATCGCCTCCAGCGTGAGCGGCTCGGGCCGGAAGGGGAACGAGACGGTCAGGTGGTCGCCCTCGCGGGCGATCGTGGCCTTGGGGGCGCTGGGCTTCGGGTCCAGCAGGTACTGCCCCGCGTACTGGTCCAGGATCGCCGCCGGGAGGCCGATGACTTTCGGCCGGGCGAGGATCTCGGCCGTCGGGGCGGGGCGCTCGGGCAGCTCGCGGAGCCAGATGTTGCGGTACCGCACGGGGTGGTCATGATCCTGGAGCGCGATCGGCCCGCGGTCGCCGGCGTGCTCGTAGGGAAGCCACTTCAGCCACGAAGTGGGCCCGAACGGCTCCTCGTTGTTCTGCACGAGGATGCCGTTGTGGAACACCGTCACCCGCGCCGGCTCCAGGAGCTTGCCGGCGGCGTCGAACCGCGGGCGGCGGAAGGCGATGTCGTAGGACTGCCACTCCCCGGGCGGCCGCGAGGCGTTGGCCAGGGGAGGGTACTGGCCGTAGATCGCCCCCGCCTGGCCGTCGGCGTAAGTGTCGGCCTGGTAGGAGTCGAGCACCTGGATTTCGAACTGGCCCATCAGGAACACGCCGCTGTTGCCCCGGTCCTGGCCCTTGCCGTGGGCCGGGCTCGGGGTGGCCCACTCGAGGTGGAGCTGGAGGTCGCCAAACCTCCGGCGGGTCTCGATCGGCCCGGCCCCCGGGACCGCCTCCATCGCCTGATCGGCGACCTTCCACCGGGCTGGCCCGCCGTCGGGCGACTTCCACGCGTCGAGGTTCGACCCATCGAAGAGAACGACCGCATCCCTGGGGGGCCGCGCCTCAATCGGGCCCGCCGCGGGCTCGACCACCGGCGGCCTGGGACGGCGGATGTCGTGCTGCTTCCACCGCAACGGGGTCGTCCCGCTACGGATCTCCTGCGCGGCCAGACCGGCGAGCAGCCCGGAGGTCGCCAACAGGCACGCGAGACCGGATCGTCGAGAGAAGCCAGGCATGGGCGAGCGCTCCGATGCGAGGACGGTTGGGAGGGTGCGCCGGACATTTCGGCAGCGGTCCCGAGGCCACACCAACCGGCCGACGTTCATCGTCGGACGGCGCCCTCGAGAAATCAACCGCCTCGACCTCGAGGTCCCGGATGCCGGCAACGCGCCCCACACTCTGCGCTCCGGCCGTGCTCAGGCGTGCTCGAACGAGAGCTGCAAGACACTCATGTCGTCGCTCGCCGTAGGCCGCCGCGGTGAAGGCTTCGATCGCCTGGCGCAGGCTCAGCGCGGGGAACTCCATCTTCTTGACGTCGGTCTCGCCCAGCCCCAGCCGGCCGCCTCCCAGAGGTGGCGGACGGCCTGCGGGCGGAAACCCAGCAGCTTGGCGCCGACCACGTCCGCGGCGACGGTCGTGTCCTCGGGCGAGGCCCGGGTTTCGTTCGGCTTGACGGCAACGAGCTTGCCGGAAACCAGGAGCTCCAGCGGGATGTGCCGCGGAGCATCGGCGATCGCCTGCTCGATTGAATCGTGCTGGGTGATCACAACGGTAGTCTTGGCCGTGCCTCGATCTCCGGACGGGTTCGACGCTGCGTCGGATCGTCATCGTAGGTCAGGCTTTAGCCTGACATTCCGGTTCCGTCAGGCTAAAGCCCGACCTACGTTCTGGCCGCGGAACAGGTAGGTATCCCCGATTCAGTTCTCGCTCTCTGCCGGCACAACCGGCCACGATCAGGGCCGGCGCAGCTTGCCGATCAATCCCCGCAGGATGGCTTCCTCTTGATGAACCATTTCCTGGAACCGAGGGTTTTCCGTCCGGCGCGCCTCGACATGAGTGTCTTGCAGCTCGCGTTCCAGCAGGCCCAGCAAGAGCGACCGCTCCTGCTCGTTGAGAGAGAGGTCGAGACCCGGTGACTCCGGAGCAGCCGCAGGCATAAGGCACCTCCATCAGGAATGATCTCGTGGGATCTCCGACATAAGTCTCCGGGTCGTTCGCCTGGCGCGTCCTGGCGCACGAACGCCTCCGGTTGGAAGCCCATCATCCCGTGGTGTCCTCACGGAGGCGCACCCTCTCGAGCCGTGCCTGGATCAGCACGCAAATGAAGTGCCAGCATTCCGAAGCGATCGGGACCGCAATCGTTCGCGCGCGAGTCCCATTTTCCAGCCCATCCAATCGAGAGGCGCTCGGAATCGGCCCCGGAACGGTCAGAGTGTGGGCTAGTGTCCCGTCCCGCTTCGATGGACGGTTGGATGGGTAGGACGGCTCGGGAGAGCCGTCCTACCGGGAGCCAACCCCACCAAAGCCGTGCGGCACCCGTCAAGCGAAGGTGGACGCCACACGAGTCGCCGTCCTCGGCTGGCAGATGGCAGCCGAGGGGCCGCCGGCTTCAGCCGGCGGAGCCCCCAGCAGCCCCTGCCGATTCGTCACCAATCCTCGGGATTGGTCAGGCTGGCGGCCGGCACGGTGCGCTCGCGGCCTTCAGTCCGGCTTGGGGGCATGGCGCCGGCGTCGAGCGGGATCCTGGGCTCGTCGTAGAGCCGGAGGTAGCGGTAGTAGACCTCCAGAGTCATCGCCGCGAGGCTGGTGCAGTAGATCCGGCCCCCCTTGGTTCCGTAGAGGCTGTCATCGGGGTCCCAGCTCCCGGACTGATGGCCTGAGGGGTGCTGGAGGCTCACGATCCGGTCGCGGATCCGGGCGTTCCAGCCGGACCACGGCGCGCCGCCATGTTGATAGAGTGCCAGCGTGGCGTAATACCAGTAGTAGAAGTTGGCGGCCCCGCGGTCGGATTCGTTGCGGAGCAGGGATTCCGCGGCCTCGGAGCTGGCCGGGCCGGGTCCGCCGACGCCGAGGAACTGGCGGCAGACCCAGGCCTCGGCGGTCATGGTGGGTGTGACCGGCTCCTGGGGTTGATAGCGCGCCAGGCCCTGGGACCGACCGGTGGCGACCCGGTCCAGCCAGGCAAGCGTCCCGCGGCGGACTGAGGCTTCATCCGGGATCGGGATGCCGGCCTCCTTGGCCGACTTCAAGCCCATCACCACCCAGCCCAGGATGCTCGTGTCGCCGACCGGCGCGCCTGGGGCGTAACGCCACGCCTGGCCGTCGCGAGCCCGGGCTGCGACCAGGAAGGCGACGGCTCGGGTCGCCGCGTCGCGCAACCGCGGGTCGCCGGTGAGGGCATAGCCCTCGCACACGGCCAGGGTCGCCATCGCGTGACAGTACATGCCGACGACCCGGCTCCGGCCGCGGAGATCCCCGCTGGCTTGCTGCTGGGCGAGGAGGAAGTCGAACCCTTTGCCCACGGTCGCGGCGTACTCCCCTTGAATGTGGGTGTAGCCGGCGCCCAGGTAGGTCAACAAGGCCAGGCCGGTCATCGCCGTGTCGGCCTCCCAGTAGGCGCAGGCACCGAAGCAGGTCTCTCCCGGCGGACAGTGCACGGTGAAATCATCGTCGCCCTGGGCGGGAGTGCCGTCGTCATAGCGGGCGATCCCTGCGTCCCAGCGGCCGTCTTCCGGATCTTGATGCCGGGCCAGCCAGTCGAGTGCGCGCTCCACGGCTCGCTCGCTGGCGGAGCTGGCCCCGTCGCGTTGCGCTCGATGGGAACGATCGGGGACCAGCCGCGGCTGGTAGACCCGCGGGACCTCGGCAAGGGTTCGGCCGCCCGGCCGCTCCACAAGGGCCGCCAGGTCTGAGCCGCCGGTGGGCGACGAGTGCGACCGGGGCGTGGCCCGCTCCAGGGGGACGAGACCTCCCGAGCCGATGGGCGGAGCCGCGGACCCTGCGCCGGCTCGTCCTGGATCACGACCGCCGGCCCGCACTCCCGGCGGTGTTCCCGAGTCCGGCGCGGGCCGCATCGACCCGGCCTCGAGCGCGGACTGACGCGGGGGTTCCTCGCCACCGGCTGGTGCTGGGCGCAGCCGCGCATCCTTGCGGAGCGACCGGTCCGTGGACCGCAACACCGCCTCGATCGACCCCGGCCCCGCGCGGCTCGCCGCGAGCGCCGCGGCTCCCGGGGACGGCGCAGCGGTTGCCGCTCGATCGACCTCGGCCAGGTTGGGTGGTAAGGGCGAGGGTGGTGCCGGGGGTGCCCCGGCCGTCGCAAGCCGGGGCTCGGCACGCGGACCCATCGGTGGCGGATCGACCTGGGAACGGGAGACCTGGGGCGTCGCTGTCCCCACCGGGACCGGCGCAGCCGGCTGCGGATCGGCCCCGAATCCCGGCGGTGTGGCGATTTCCGGCCGGGCGACGCGCAACACCGACTCGCCCAGCCTCAAGGGCGCGGCGGCCCGATCCAACCGCGGCGCCGGCGAGCCGATCCGCGAGCCATCTTCCCGCGGCGCCGCGGTAACTTGCCCAGACTCGACCTGTGGTGCCACCCGGATCTGGCGGATATGCGGCCGATCCGCAGCCGCGGCGGCGGCCGCGCCGAGGACCGCCAATCGCACCGCCGGGACCGTGCTGCCGTAGAGGACCAGGCCGAGATGGGCTGCCAGCGAGAGCACCAGGCATTTCCGCAACGCCCGCCGCGAACCCCAGCACAACCAAACCAGGAGCGCCACTCCCAGCGTCCCCAGCCCCAGGACCAGCCAGGCGCTCCGATCGGCCCGCAACACCAGCAAGAACGACTCGAGGTCCAATCCGGTCATGGCTTGGTCCTTGGCCCTGGCTCCCTGGTCTTGAGCCGCTCTGCCAGGATGGAGACCGCGGCGGTGAGGCACGGACTCCCTTTGCCGCCGACCAGGGACCAAGGACTACTGTATGACCGATTCCCGACGGAGGACAAGTCGCAAAGGAGCGATCCCACGGAATCATCACTCATGACCAGGGACTAAGGACGCGGGGTCAGGGGAATTGGCCTGGGGGAGATGGGTGCGGTGGTGGCGATGGCCTCGATGGTCTCGGCGCCGAGCCGGTCGAGTGCTCCGGCCAGCGTCTCGACGCGTGCGAGCACGCCGTCGTAGGCCACCAGCGCGATCGTGGCGATGACGATGCCGGTGGAGAGGGGCATGAGGGCCGCGGCCAGTGCCGGCCCCCAGGCGACGGCGACCGGCGGTGCCGAGGGCTGGGCGGGCCAGGCCAGAGCAGGTCCCGGGACCACGACCGGCGGCATGGCCTCCAGGGCCCGTCCCAGGGCCAAGAGGGTGCCGAGCACGCCCAGCAGGGGCGCCAGCACGGCGACCCGCCGCAGGGTCCCGACGTTCCGCCGGAGTCGCTCGGTCTCCACGCGGTGGGCCATGGTGACGGCACGCTCCAGGTCGGCCGCCGGGCGTCCCCAACGCCGGACGGCCGCCAGCGCCACCCGCGCCGCCGGGCTGGGATGTTGCTCGCAATAATCCAGCGCCTGCCCGCAATCGAACTTCCCCTCGTGCAGCCGATCGACGAAGCGCTGGGTGAACTCCGCTGGCATGATTCGCCGCTGCCGGAGGCGCGCCATCCGTTCCAAGAACACGACCAAGCCCAATCCGGCACACGCCGCCAGGCCGCCCCAGGTCGCCCGTTCCGGCGGCGGCGTGCGACCGTACCAGGAGATCAGCCACTCGCCGAGCTGCCGGGCGCGAGCCAAGACCCGCTCGGCAAAGTCGGCGCGCGCGGGAGAGCCGCCGCGTCCCTCCCCGATCGCGCCGCCGCGAACGCCGCTCCCAATGACCGAGTCGTCGCGATCCATCGAATCCCAACCGCCGGCAGAACCCGCGCTGCTCACCACGGCCAATCCCAGGATGACCCGGATGCTGAATCCCATGATCGTGCGCCCCGACAACTTCCGCCGACGCATGACTTGGGTCCTTCCCCACGATCGTTCGAATGCCGGTTTGCCGCGAGGCTGGCTGAAATGAACCGCGGCGATGCCACGGGCATCCCCCGATAATCATCGGCGTCCGACCGGCCCGAACACCACTCGCACACATTCCTGCCGCTTTCGAACAGCCCAAACCCAATGGGGCGTATCTGGCTCACAGGGTGCCGTCCGCACGTTCCACTCACGGGTGGCACTCGACCCTTTGTCTGGTGCTCGCCGCGGGCAACCGACGCCGCACATCCAGCCTCGGCCCATTGGGCTGGAAGGGCCTGGTGTCGTTCTACAGCAGACCCGCGACCGATTGGATCAAGAGCACGGTGCCGATCACGATCAGGCCGGCATGGAGATAGCGAATGAAGGCAGCCCCGGGGATGCGCCGGTGGATCGCCCGGCCGAGGACGACCGCGGCCAGGACCACCGGTAAGCACCACAAGTAATGGCGTGTGACCGCGGGCACCCAGAAACCGCCCAGCCAGTAACCCCCCATGCCGGCCAGGCTGGCGGGGAGGAAATAGCCTTGAAGCGTGGCGCGGAAGTCTTCGGGCGGCCATCGGCGCAGCGTCCCGTAGACGACCAGGGGCGGTCCGTTCATGCCGTAGGCACCTCCCAGGACCCCGGCACCGAACCCAAAAAGACCAGCCAGTCGATCGTCCGCGAGATGGACCTGCCGGCGGCTGGCCAGCCGATCCCACGAGAAGGCGATGATGACCAGGGCCAGGATCGCCTTGACCAGCGACTCGGCCACTGTCTTCAACAGGAGCAAACCCACGGGGATGCCCAGGAACGTCGAGGCCACCAGGAGGCCGGCGCTGCGCACGCGCACGTTCCGCCAGTCCTGCACGATGATGATGCCGGCGACCGTGATCGAGACCAGCGTCGCCAGGGGCGCGGCCACCTCGACCGGGATCACCAGTGCGAGCAGGGGCACCGCCACCAGGGCTTCGCCGAAACCGAACGCCGAACGGATCACCGTGGCCTGGAAGATCACACTCACGACGTAGATCTCGGTCGCGTTGGCCATCCAGTGATCCACTGCCTTTCACCGAGCTTTGATCCGCTCCAGCTCCCACAGGGCTTCCAATCGGAAGAACCGCGCGATCTGAGCGAATTCGCCGGGAGGTGCCGGCGCGACGGGTCCGCCGTCGCGGGAGCCGACGCGCGCAAGGGCTTGGCGCACAGCTCGACCGTCCTCCAGGGATCCCATCCGCTCCAGGTGCGACCGGACCGCAGCGAACTGTGCGCTCCGGCCGGGATCCTCACCGGCCTGGGCGCGTCCCCAGCGGATTGACCAGAACCCGAGTCGCTCCACCAGGCGGAGGTCGAAGCTGAGGCGGACGTCGGCAGGCGCGGCGCCGGCGTGGGTTGCCTCCAGGTACCGGCGTGCCGCCCCGTCCAGGATCGCCTCGTAGATCCGACTCGCGGCCTCGGCCTGGCTGGCGGCGGTCTCGTCCCTGGCCAGGGGCCTTGCCGACTCCCGCAGGGAGCGCTCGGCTTCGATCCGGAAGAACCGCGCGACGTCGCGGAAGTCGCGGAGTCGGGTCCAAGCGAGGGGCGCGAGGGCGGGACGTCCGGCTTGCTGGAGGGCGTCGTCCAGGAAACGGCCGGACTCCAGCGCACGCATTCGCTCGATGTGCGACCGGAGCAGGGCCGAGAGCGAGGGCGGGCCCGCGAGTCGGACCCCCGCCGACGCGAGGCGAGCCGAGCGGTTGCCCGCCGCGGAGGAGCTCAGGTCCGGCTGCGTCAGCACAGCGTCCTCGGCCTGAAGCCACAGCTCCGACCAGAACCCCAGCCGCTCGGCCAGGTGAGCATCAAAGATCGCAGCCGCGTCGGGGCGCACCGCGCCCACGCGCGGAGCTGCCAGGAATCGGTCGACGGCTTCGTCCAGGATCGCCCGGTAGGTCCGGCCCGCGATCTCAACCTGCTCGGCGGGAGTCACCGCGACGCCCCGGGGATTGAGGGGTCGCTCGAGGTCAAGGAGCCCGGGAACAACTCGGTCGACTCCCCACTCGTCAACCGGCCGGAAGAACCGTGCGATCTCGGCGAAGACGCGGGGCGGTTTCGACTCGACCGGCCGGCCGGCCGGCAACTCGGCGGTCCGGGCAGCTTCGTGCCAGAAACGGCCGTCCTCCAGGGAGCTCATCCGGGCGAGGTGATCCGACAGGGCCTGGTAACGACCAGCCAGGCTCTTTTCCACATTGTCTTGCGCGTCGTGCCAGCGGATCGACCACAGTCCCAGACGTTCGGCGAGCTCGGGGCGGAAGAGGGTTGCCACCTCAGGCGGTCGTCCTCCCGGGCGGGGCGGTGTCATCGCCCGCCGCACCGATTCGTCCAGGACGATCCGATAGGCCAGGCGCGCGAGCACGACCCGCTCGGCGGCAGTCGGGTCCTTGACCGGATAGGGCGCGTACCTGCCCCAACGGAACGACATCGCGTACGGGTTCGAACTGGGGACCGGTTGCGCCGGCCGCTGGTTGCCCTGGCCCCTCGACCGTTGAGGGGCGGCGCTGACCAGACCGCTGGCTCCCATGAGGACCACGGCAAGGACCGCGCGGCCGGTCGCGCCGACGTATCGGACGTTCATGGGCCGGACCTCCGGCGCGACGGGGTAATCATCCGGGCGACCTTCCTGGAGCCAGGTCGTCAACGGAGACCTCGCCACCTCTGCTCCCGCGTGACTTCCTCCTCCATTATAGCGACGGCGCCCCGGAAGAATCGACAACCGCCGTCCTCGGTCGCAAGCGGTCCCTCGATGCAGATGCACTCGATTCGATGGCCGGCGCCTCCTGCGTCGAGGAAGACCCCAAGACGGAATACCCGACACTCCTGGGCGATCACCACCTTTGGACCACCCGTCGCACCGCCGAGAGGGAGGGGATGGATTCACCGCAGAGACCGCAGAGACCTTCCGCGTGGGGAGTGGGGCGTGGACACTGGGGCGATTGAGACCCGAGTTTCACCGCAGAGACCGCCGAGGAACACGCCGAGGAGACGACCGCGAGCGCATCGGGCTTCCCTCCCCCGAACCCTGCCGACCCGCTCACCGTGCTCTGTCCCCATCTCTGCGGTCTCTGCGCTCTCCGCGGCGAAACTCGGGTCGCTCTCCATCGATCGCCTGTTCCGGTTTCTCAACGCGCTGGGTCGCGATGCCGAGATCATCATCCGGCCTGCGCGTCGGGCCGCGGTAGCCGAGACGAGGGTCATTACTGCTTGACTGAGGCTCCCTCATCGGAGTTCCTCGCAGGTCCTCTCACGCCGCCGGGACCGCGGCGATCCGCGGGGCCAGCTCGGGAATGGCTGCCTTGAGGACGTCCTCGATCCGATCGGCCGGGACGAATTCCATCTCGCTGCGGACGGGGTCGGGCAGCTCGCGGAGGTCTTTCTCGTTGGCCCTGGGCAGGATGACCCGGTTGATGCCCGAGCGGCGGGCCGCCAGCACCTTCTCCTTGATGCCGCCGACCGGCAGCACCAACCCCGTGAGCGTGATCTCGCCGGTCATGGCCGTGTCGCTGCGCACCGGCAAGCGGGTGTAGAGCGACGTGAGTGCCGTCGTCATCGTCACCCCGGCGGAGGGCCCATCCTTGGGCACGGCGCCGGCCGGGACGTGGATGTGGACGCCGGCCCTGCGGAACTCGTCCGGGTCCACGCCAAGCTGCCGGGCGTGCGACCAGACGTAGCTCAGCGCCGCGCGGGCGGATTCGCGCATCACGTCGCCGAGCTGGCCCGTCAGGCGCAGGCCCCGCGCACCGGGGAGCAGGCTGGCCTCGACGTAGAGCACGTCGCCGCCGGCCTCGGTCCAGGCCAGCCCGGTGGCCACGCCGGGCTCGAGCACCCGGCGCGCCTGCTCGAGGAAGAATCGCTCCGGGCCGAGGAACTCCGCCAGATCGTCCGGAGCGACGATGACCGGCTGAGTCTGGCCCCGGGCGAACCGTGTCGCCACCTTCCGCGCCACCCGGGCGAGCATCCGCTCCAGCTCGCGCACTCCGGCCTCGCGCGTGTACCGGCCGATGATCCGGCGGATCGTCTCCTCGGGGATCGTGAGCTGCTCGGGCGTCAGCCCGGCCTGGGCGAGCTGCCGGGGGACCAGGTAGCGCGCGGCGATGTGGGTCTTCTCCTCCTCGCTGTACCCGGAGAGGTGCAGCACTTCCATGCGGTCCAGCAGCGGACCGGGGATGACTTCCAGGGTGTTGGCCGTGCCGATGAAGAAGACCCGGGACAGGTCGAACGGCAGATCCAGATAGTTGTCCCGGAAGGTCGCGTTCTGGGCCGGGTCGAGGATCTCCAGCAGGGCCGATGTCGGGTCGCCACGGAAGTCGCGCCCCAGCTTGTCCACCTCGTCGAGCATCAGCACCGGGTTGTTGACGCCGGCCCGTCGGATCGCCTGGAGAATCCGGCCGGGCAGGGCGCCAATGTAGGTCCGGCGGTGGCCGCGCAGCTCGGCCTCGTCGTGCAGGCCGCCCAGGCTCATCCGCTCGAACTTGCGATCCAACGCCCGCGCGATCGACTGGCCCAGCGAGGTCTTGCCCACGCCCGGCGGCCCGACGAAGCAGAGGATCGGCGCCTTGGCCTTCGGATTGAGCTTCAGGACGGCCAGGTGCTCGATGATCCGCTCCTTGATCTTCTCCAGGTCGTAGTGATCTTCGTCCAGCACTCGCTGGGCGCGATCCAGGTCGAGGATGTCGTCGGTCGCCTTGCTCCAGGGGAGTTCCAGGATGAGATCCAGATAGGTCCGGATGACCTGATGATCGGGGGCGGCGGCGGGGAGCCGTTCCAGGCGGGTCAGCTCGCGCTCGGCCTCCTTGCGGACCTCATCGGGGAGCGCGGCGGCGGCCAGGCGGTCGCGGAGCTCCTGGACCTCGGCCTTCTCCGGATTCGTCTCACCCAGCTCGCCCTGGATGGCGCGGAGCTGCTGGCGCAGCAGGTACTCCCGCTGCTCCCGGCTCATCTCGCTCTCGGCCTGGCTGGAGATCTTCTGGCGGAGCTCCAGGATCTGGAGCTCGCGGGTGAGGTAGTTGTGGAGGAGCTGGAGGGCTTCGAGCCGGGAGGATGCCTCGAGCAGGGT
>JAJPJC010000360.1 GCA_021324445.1 Isosphaeraceae bacterium | reverse complement strand
TCTGGAATCTGGAATCCGGAATCTGGAATCTGGAATCCGGAATCTGGAATCTGGAATCCGGAATCTGGAATCTGGAATCCGGAATCTGGAATCTGGAATCCGGAATCGGAAATCCTGGGATTCCTCAAGCCGCGAGCACCGCACTGAGCATCCACCAGGGCCGACTCGATTCATTGCGAAGCCCTCCCTTTCGGAGTCGCGGAATCCGCGCGGGCGGAGACCTCGGACCCGGCCCCGGCCGCCCGCCGCGGATAGGCCGAGATGGTGCGATTGGAGACGGCCAGCAGCAACCGGTCGGTCAGCAGGATGTCGCCGCCGACGCCGCCCAGGTCCTTGCCGCGGAAGATCCGCCGCACCTCGCCCGACTGGGGATCGATCTCATAGATGCCGCGGGGCGTCAATTGCCACAGGCCGTCCGACCGCACCAGGACGTGCCCGTCCATGCTGCCATTCGGCACGCGCGTCGCCCACTGGAGCTTGCGGGTGCGGAGATCCAGCGCGCTGAGCTCGGCACCGCCCAGGTAGACACATCGGTCGTCGGCGCCCAGCAGGCGCGACGCCTTGGTGATCGGCCGCTCCCACAGGACCTTCATCCGGTTGGGATCGACGGCGTACAGCCGGCCGGATTGCGCCCCCTTGACGAGGAAGGCATCTCCGCTGGGGAGGGGCTGGCTGGGGGCCGCCTGCGGCTCCTGGGTCTGATAATAGTAGAAAAGGAACCGGCTCTGAGACTGAAACGGGTCGGTCTTGTAGGCGTATCCCCAGTCGAGGGTCCCGGTATCCGCATCGAGCCGCGCCAGCACCCCGACGTGCGTGTCGAGATAGACCGCCCCGCCCCGCGAGACCAGTCGCGGCTGCGGCGACGGGTCGCGACTGGGATAAAACATGCGGAACTGGGCGCCCTGCCGGAACGTCCCCACCTCGGTCTTCCAGAGCACCTTGCCGTCGTGGGGCTGGATCGCCAGCAGGAGCTGTTGCGGCAGGCCCTGCTGCGGTTGCTGCGGGTTGGCCCCGGTCTTGGCCGCGAGGAACAGCTTCCCCTCGGCCAGCACGGGGAGGCCGACCAGGTCGAAGGGGGCGTAATCGGGCAAGTCCTTCGATTGCCAGATGATCTCGCCGTTGTCCGACCGCCGGCAGATCAATTGATACGGGGCGGCGAAGTTCTGGTCCTTGAGGTCACGGGCCAGGGTCCAGACGTGCTCGCCGTCGGCCACGATCGCAAACCGGCCCGGATCCAGCATCTGGGCGGCAGGCTGCATAGCCAGAAGCTCGAGGTTATGGAACGACGCCGTGCGCCAGAGCAGCTTGCCGCTGGCCAGGTCCAGGGCGAGGATGTGGCCGAGGTAGTTGACGAACAGGGTCGTCCCCTCGATGGTCACCGCCGGCAGGGCCGCACTCAGGCCATGGGTCTGCCATTGGTTCAACTCGATGGGGCCCATGCCGGCTTCGATCGACTCGGCGAAGCGGAACTGCCAGGCGGGATCCACCGGGCCGGCCAGATCGGGGCCCGGCGCGGCCGCGGCCGCGCCGGTCGCCGGCTTCGGTTCCTGGGCGACTGCCGCCGAGTTCTCCGCTTCCATCAGGCGGCGGAGCAGCTCGGCCGGCGTCCCCTTCTGCCCGCCGAGGGTCACGGTCTCGCCGCTGGATCGATCCGCCAGCTCGCCGCGGACCTGCTCGAATTCCGACCGGCGGCCGGCATGCCAGAGCGCCAGGGCGGCCTTGACCCCGATCAAGCCGGGGGAGAGATCACTATCGGGCCGTTCGCGCAAGATCGCCAGCCAGCAGTCGGCCGCGCGATCGAACCGCCCGAGCTCGAAGTAGAGCGCGCCCAACCGATCGGCGGCATCGTCGCCGATCGACGTGGTGAAATAGGCCGAGTAAATCCGCTCGAGGTTCTTCAACTCCGACGGCCCCTCGGCTTCCTCGAACAGCTTCCGCGCCTCGGCATCGTAGAACAGCCGGTAGGCCGACTGGCCCTCCGGAGGCAATCCGGTCAGGACCTGCCGGCGCTTGCGCGCCACCGGGATGATGAAGCCATTCTCGCCGTCGACGAACCGGAGGGCTTGATTCTCGGGGATGGTGTACAGCGCCTTCAAGGCCCGTTCCCAGGCCCCGCGCCGCTGGAAGCGCTCGAAATCGTCGAAGGCCTCCTTCACTTCCGTGGACGCCGGCGGCATCTGCAAGGGACGCGCCGGATTGTCGTTGGAGACCTTCTCCGCTTCCTCCTCCTTGGTCTGAGCCTGGCCGAGAGCCAACGCCGGGGAAAGCAACAGGATCACGATCGCCCAACGCATCGCGGTCATGTCAGCTCCAGCTCAGGCCGGCTCCGAAGGTCGGGCCTTCCTTCTCGGCGAGTCCTCGCCGACTTCCCACGCGCCGGTGACCACGCGCGGGAGTGCGTGGTTCGGACGGGGCGAGGGCCCACCAACCTCGGGCGGCAGCCCGATCTCCAGGCCGGCGGATCGCACGGACGTGCGCGGTTGGCGGTTCCCTGTCCGAACTCCGTTCTGACGAACGTGGTCATCCCGTCGGGACCGCCGAGCCGCCTCGAATAAGACACTTGTAGTCGAGCCCGCGCCGGGATGCAAGCGAATTCTTTAGGGCACTTCAAAAAAAGCGAAAAGCTCGGGTCTCGTGAAAGGATTCGCCTCTGCCGGTTGTATCTTGGGGAGGGTGTTCAGCGTTTCCGCCCCATCCCCTGGAAACGCTCGAGGGAACGAATTAGGATGAGGGACCATGCTACGGGGTATGCCGGCGGTGGGTACGACAGGCGACGGAGGGACTCGCGATGCGGGGAACACGTTCGGCGACGAGCCTCGGCGTGATGCTGGTGGGGCTCGGGTTGTACGTCGCGGTGGGATACGGGATCGGGGACAGCCGGGCGCGGGCCGATTCGCCGTCGGCGAAGCCGGACGCCGTGGCGGTGGGCGCCGAGATCTTCCACCGGGAGTGGATGCCCAACGACCCGCGCAGCCACGGCGGCGACGGGCTTGGGCCGGTCTACAATGATACGTCCTGCGTCGCCTGCCACAACTCGGGGGGCAGCGGCGGCGGCGGGCCCGTCGGCAAGAACATCGACATCCTCAGCGCCTCGAACAACGGGGGGGTTGCGGTCCAGCAACCGCCGGCCCAGGGTGGATCGGCCAGCCCGTCCGCCGCGGCGATGCTCGATCCATTGGCCGAGGTCCACGCCGGGTTCCGGACGACCCGCACGGTCGTGCTCCACAAGTTCGGCACCGACCCGAATTATGGCTCCTGGCGGAGCCGGGCGCTGAACACGAACGCGCCGGCCGGGAATCCCACCAACGTCGTCGCCTTCACCAATGCCGATCAGGTTTTCATCGGCCAGGCGGGCGGCGGCGGATTTGGGATCATCACGCAGATGCAGGGAGGCAGGCGACGATCCGCCGAGGATCCGGCGGCCAGCCGCGCCGCGGAGCGGATGATGCAGATCCGCAATGCGATGGCGTCCAACGGCTTCGCCAGCCGGCAGGCGCTGGCGGTCGGACAGTTCCTCGTCACGCGCTCGCAGCGCAACCCGACGGCGCTGTTCGGAATCGGGCTGATCGACGCCATCCCTGAGGCGGCGATCGAGGCGATGGCCAAGAAAGAGGCCAAGGAATCGCCGGAGATCCAGGGCCGGGTCAGCCGTGTCAAGGACGGCCGGATCGGCCGCCTGGGCTGGAAAGGTCAGATGGCCAGCGTCCAGGATATCGTTCTGAACGCCTGTGCCGTCGAGCTCGGGCTGGAGGTCCCCGGTCATCACCAGGCGATCTCGCCCCAGGCCCCGAAGTACCGCACGACCGGCCTCGACCTGACGGCCCAGGAATGCGACGCCCTGGTCGCCTACGTGCAGAGCTTGCCCAAGCCGGCCGAACGCCGGCCGTCGGGCACGGCGGAGGCCCAGCACATCGAGGCCGGCAAGGCGACCTTCGCCAGCATCGGCTGCGCGGGCTGCCACGCGGCCCGGGTGGGAGAGGTTGTGGGGATCTACAGCGACCTGCTGCTCCATGATATGGGCCAGGAGCTGGGCGATGAAGGATCCTACGGCGACAGCGCCGACGACGGCAGCGACGAGCCGCTGGTCCCCCGGCTGGTCGCGCAGGCCCCGACCAAGGCGCCGAGCGCCCCCCGGGGCGCCAACCGCCGCGAGTGGCGCACGCCCCCCCTGTGGGGCTTCCGCGACTCCGGTCCGTATCTCCATGATGGCCGGGCCCAGACCCTCGAGGAAGCCGTCGCCCTGCACGGCGGCCAGGGCGCGGCCGCGGCGCAGAAGTTCCTGCAGCTCGCGCCCCGCGAGCGCCTCCAGGTCGAGGCCTTCCTCAAGTCGCTGACGGCCCCGACCACGCGAATCCAGCTCGCCCAGCGAGGGGATTGAGCGGCTTTCCTTTTCAGGGTGGGTGCAGCCGGACCGAGCCCGGCGCATCCCAGCAACCGTACGTGACCCTCGCGGAGTTCCGGAGACACCAGATTCCAGATTCCAATATTCCAGATTCCAAATACATCATTATTTGGAATCTGGAATATTGGAATCTGGAATCTCCGTCTGGCGTCCCCAGGATGCGCGCGCTGGGGAGCACCCGGTGGGTTTGCGCCGAGGTGTACTGAGCTCCCCTCACCCAACGGGTCCCGATGCACGTTCCCCGCCGTTTCCCCAGCGAAGGGAGGCTCGACGATGCGACCC
The DNA here is from genome assembly GCA_021324445.1 of Isosphaeraceae bacterium. Classification (GTDB taxonomy): domain Bacteria; phylum Planctomycetota; class Planctomycetia; order Isosphaerales; family Isosphaeraceae; genus JAJPJC01. The sequence goes on along the minus strand of JAJPJC010000360.1, from coordinate 9,075 downwards.
CACCGCTCGACTCGTGGAGGGCCCCGCGGCGCCTCGGTCCCGCGCGGCTTGGCGTCGGCCTGGCTCGTGCTCCTGTCCGGATTCACCCTGGCCGAGGAGTTGCCGCCGGAGCAGATCGACCCCAAGGGGCATGCCGGTGACGTCCTCGCCGTCGCGTTCACGCGCGACGGCGCGACGCTGGTCACGGCCGGCTCGGACGGGCTGGCCAAGGTCTGGGACATCGCGGCGGGCAAGATGCGGGCCGACCTTGCCGGCCACGAGGGTAAGGTCGACTGCCTCGCCGTCTCGCCCGACGGGAAGACGATCGCGACCGGCGGCGAGGATCGGACCATCCGGTTGTGGAATGCGGCCGACGGCGCGCGCCTGGGCACGCTCTCGGGCCACTCGGGTGCCGTGACGGCCCTGGCATTCGCGCCCGATGGCAAGACCCTGGCCTCGGCCAGCCTGGACACGACGATCCGGCTCTGGGATGTCGCCGGGCGGCGGGTGGCACGGACGCTCGAGGGACACGATGCCGGCGTCCTGGGCCTGGCCTTTGCCCCCGACGGCAAGACCCTGGCCTCGGCCAGCCGCGACCAGTCGGTCAAGCTCTGGGACCTGGCCGCCGGGCAGGTGCGGGCAACCCTGGGCATCCACGAGAACGGGGCCGCTCTGTGCGTCGCGTTCGCGCCCGACGGCAAGACAGTCGCCTCGGGCGGCCTCGACAAAGCGGTCCGGTTCTGGGCGCTCGCTCAACCCCGCCCCGGTCCGCAGCAGCGGGGTCGGGCCCGGCCGCAGCCGACCCCGGCCAAGCCGCAGCCGGTCCCGCTGCCGGGACAATCCCCGTTCGAGCAGGACACAGCCCCGCCACAGCCGGGGCAACCCGTGCCGGCCGCGCCGAACCAGCCGCCGCCGGCCGTGTCGCTCGGCGGCGACGTGCTGGCCCTGGCCTATGCTCCCGATGGCAAGACCCTGGTGGCGGCGGTCTCCGACTCTCAGGCGAAGCGGCCGATCCCGGGAACGGTCGTGCTCCTGGATGCCCCGAGCCGCCAGGTCCGGGCCCAACTGCGGGGCCACCTGGGTCCGGTCCGCGCGCTGGCGGTCGCGCCCGACGGCCGGACGCTCGCCTCGGGCGGTGGCGATCGCGCGGTCCGGCTCTGGAACCTGAGGGCCGGGTCGATCTCGAACCGAGTCACCTGGCTGGGCCCCTGGCCGCCCGGTCCCGTGCGGGACCGGATCATGACGCACCTCGACGCCGTCGAGGCCCTGGCCTGCGCGCCCGACGGCACGACCATCGCGACGGCGACCGGGACCCCGATCGTCACCATCTGGGACCGTTCGACCCACGAACCTCGGCGGCGGCTCCGCGACCCCTCCGGCGTGGTCCGGGCCCTGGCGATCAGCCCCGACGGCCGGACCCTCGCCACCGGCGGCGACGGCAAGGTCGTCACGCTCTGGGACTTCGCCACCGGGCGCGAGCGCGGCAAGCTGACCGGCCACGCCGGCGCAATCACCTCCCTGGCGTTCTCCCCCGACGGCAAATCTCTCGCCTCGGGGAGCCGCGACGCCTCGGTGACGATCTGGGACGTCGCCCAGGCCGCCGAGCGGACCACGCTCGCCCGGCACACCAGCGCCGTCACCACGGTGGCGTTCGCGCCCGACGGCAAGACCCTGGCCACGGGCTCGCTCGACTGGACCGTGAAGCTGTGGGACCTGGCCTCGGGCACAGTCCGGCACTCCCTGGAGCGGCACCGCGAGGCGATCGACGCCGTGGCGTTCGCGCCCGACGGCAAGACCCTGGCCTCGACCAGCCGCGACGGCATGGCCCGGCTCTGGGATGTCGCCAAGGGCACCGAGCGGGCCGTGCTGCGGGCGCACGCCGGACCGGTCGGCCCGCTGGTCTTCCTCCCCGATGGTCGGGCCTTGATCACCGGCGGCGCCGACGGTTCGCTCCGGCGCTGGGACCCTGCCGACGGCCACCTGCAAGCCTTCCGCGCCGGGGCGCACGCCGGCCCCCTGGCCACGCTGGCTTTATCCGACGACGGCAAGACCCTGGCCACCGGCGGTGGCGACCGCGAGCTGAAGCTCTGGGATCTCGCCAGCCAGCTTGCGCCCCGGCCCTTCGCGGGGATCGAGTCGAAGGTCCGGTCGTTGGTGGTCTCGCCCGATGGCAAGCGGCTGGCCTCGGCGGCCGATGGCGTCGTGCAGCTCTGGGACATCGCCAGCGGCCGGCAACAGGGTGAGCCCATCGAGTTCAGTGCCCGGGTGGTCCGCATCGCCTTCTCGCCCGATGGCACGCTCCTGGCCACGCTCCCGGTGGCCTCGAATCCCGGAGAGGCCCTGAAGCTCTGGGACACCGCGACCGGGCAAGAGCGGAACCTGCTGGCCGTCGAGCCGAGCGGCGCCCAGGTCCTGGCCTTCACCCCGAACGGTCGCGCGCTGGCCGCGGCTGGAGCCCGCGGGCCGGTCCAGCTCCTGGGATTGGGAGGAGCCGAACCACCTCTGCGGGCCTTCAAGGGGCCGACCACCGTGGTCCGATCGATCGCGGTCTCTCCTGATGGTGCGACGATCGCCACCGCCGGCGGCGACGGGGACATCACGCTCTGGGACGTGGCCAGCGGGGAGTCGCGCGCCACGCTGAAGGGGCACACCCGGGGGGTCCTGGTCGTCGCGTTCGCGCCCGACGGCAAGACCCTGGCCAGCGGCGCGGGCGATCGGACCATCCGCCTCTGGGACCTGACCACCCGGTCGCAGCGGTTCACCCTCCGCGGTCCGACCCTGCCGACGACAGACCTGGCCTTCGCGCCCGAGGGCCGTCGGCTCGCCTCGGCGGCCGACGGCGACCCGACCGTCTCGTTCTGGGACGTGGCGACGGGCCACCTGGAGGCAACCCTCACCTTGCCCCAGGCAGCGACCGGCGAGGGCGTGGCGTGCCTGGCCTTCGCGCCCGGGGGCAAGACGTTGTACACCGGCGGCGAACGCGGGGTCGAAGCCTGGGACGTCTCACCGGGGAGCCGCGCCCTGGTCCGCGCCTCGGCTTCGTCACCCGGTCAGGAAAAGGCCACGCTCCGCGGCCATGCCGATACCGTGCGCAGCCTGGCAATCCTCAGCAACGGTAAGGTCCTGGCGACGCGCGGTGAGGATGGGGTCATCAAGGTGTGGGACCTCGGCGCCTGTCGGGAGCGGCTGACCCTCGGCGACAGTGACTCGCCGGTCCGCTGCATGGGCCTCTCGCCGGACGGACGGCTGCTGGCCGCCGGCATCCGTACTGTCGCAGCCCGCCCCCCCGCCTCTGGGCCCTCGGGCGGCGCGGGCGGTCGTCCGGCTGCCCCCCCTCGCGCCGCGGAGCCCCAGGGTCCAGCCGGAGCGGCCGCGCGACCGGCTGGACCCGCCCCCGCGCCCCCACCGGCTCCGGGCGCCGCGCCCCCTCCCGCGCCCGCGCGCCCGGCTCCCGGCCGAGTGGCCCCTCCACAAGGCCCCGGGCCCTCCAAGGGTCAGGCTCAGGCTAAGGCTCAAGCCCGTCCCCAGGCCGGCCAACCCGCACCACCGCCGGAGCCACCGCCGGTCGAGGCGAAGATTTGGAGCCTGGACAACGGCCGCGAGCGGGCGCGGCTCGCCGGGCATGGCGGCGAGGTGGTCGCGCTGGACTTCAGTCCCGACGGCAAACTCCTGGCGACCACCAGCCGCACCGGGAAGGTCAAGCTCTGGGACACCGCCACCTTCAAGGAGACGGTCCCCCTCACGGGGCGTGAGGGGGGCTGTGATCTCGTCGTGTTCACCCCCGACGGCAAGACCCTGGTCGGAGCCAGCGCGGTGGCGGGCCTGGTGACGCTCTGGGATGTCGCCTCGGGCAAGGCGCGCGCGAGCTTCAACCACTTCGGCGGCATGAACATGATCGTGGTCTCTCCCGACGGCAAGACCCTGGCCACCGGCGGCAGCCACGTCGGAGGTCGAAGCCGGACCCAGCAGGCATCCTCCCCCGGGCCTGGAGGGGACGTCCGCCTCTGGGAGGTCGCCACCGGCCGGCGGCTGGCGGTCCTGGCTGTCCCCAGCGGGAAGGTCACGCGCCTGGCGTTCGCGCCCGATGGCAAGATCCTGGCGGCGGCGACCGAGACCACCAGCATCATGCTCTGGGACCTCGCCACGGCCTCCCCGCGCGCCACCATGACCTGGCCCTCCGGTCCGGCCCTGTACCTGGCGTTTGCCCCCGACGGCAAGACCCTGGCCGCTGGCGGCGCCGACGAGGTCCTTCGCCTCTGGGATACCTCCTCGGGCGCCCTCCGCGCGACCCTCCGCGGCCACGCCGACGCGATCGACTGGGTGGCCTTCGCCCCCGATGGCCGCACCGTCCTGACGGCCAGCCGCGATGCCACCGTCAAGCTCTGGGACTCCCCAGGCAGGCGAGCAGAAGCTCCTGAGCGTGGCCCTTGATGGTTTCACGTCCGCTTACCCGCGGCGCGCGGCTGCTTTCACCGCGCGCCGCGCGGCCGTCAGGATGCGTTCGGTATAGCCATTCGGCTCGGCCCGGCCCTGGAACACCAGGTCGAGCGCAGCCCGGAAGCCGAGGCTCGTGTCGAACGCCGGGGCCATCGCGCGGTAGTGGGGATCCCCCGCGTTTTGCCGATCCACGACCCGCGCCATCGCCTGGAAGATGCTGATGACCTGCTCCCGGTTCGTGATCCCGTGATGGAGCCAGTTGGCGATGTGCTGGCTGGAGATCCGCAAGGTGGCCCGGTCTTCCATCAGGCCGATGTCGTGGATGTCCGGGACCTTCGAGCAGCCGACCCCCTGTTCGACCCAGCGCACCACGTAGCCGAGGATGCCCTGGGCGTTGTTCTCCAGCTCGCGGCGGACCTCCTCCGCCGAGAGTGCGCGTCCCCTGAGCAAGGGAGGAGTGAGAATCGCCTGGAGACTCGCGCGCGGACGCCGGCCCAGCTCGGTCTGCCGGGCGGCGACATCCACCTCATGGTAATGCAAGGCGTGCAATGTCGCCGCGGTCGGTGACGGCACCCAGGCGGTGTTGGCACCGGCTTGCGGATGCGCGATCTTCGACTCCACCATCGCCCGCATCCGGTCGGGCATGGTCCACATCCCCTTGCCGATCTGGGCCTTGCCCGGCAAACCGGTCGCGATGCCGATGTCCACGTTCTGATCCTCGTACGCCAGCATCCAGGGCGCGGATTTGATCTCCATCTTGGGGATCATCGGACCGGCCTCCATGGCCGTGTGGATCTCGTCCCCGGTCCGGTCCAGGAAGCCCGTGTTGATGAACACCAGGCGCTCCCGGACTGCTCGAATAGATTCCTTGAGATTGACCGTGGTCCGCCGCTCCTCATCCATCACGCCGATCTTCAAGGTATTCCGGCCCAGGCCCAGCGCATCCTCGACCCGGGCAAAGAGCTCGGCGGTGGCGGCGACTTCCTCCGGGCCGTGCAGCTTCGGCTTGACGATGTAGACGCTGCCGGTCCGGCTATTGCGGAACCGGCCCGAACCCTTGAGGTCGTGGAGGGCCGCCAGCGAGGTGACCATCGCATCGAGGAAGCCCTCGGGGATCCGGCGGCCCTCGGCGGTGGTGACCGCGTCCGTCTCCATGTGGATGCCGACGTTGCGGACCAGCAGCAGGCTGCGCCCCGGCAGCGTGAGCGTGGTCCCCTCCGGGGTGGTGAAGGTCCGATCCGGATTGAGCCGGCGACCCACGGTGCGGCCGCCCTTGTCGAACGACGCTTCCAGCGTGCCCTTCATGATTCCCAGCCAGTTGCGATAGGCATGCGCCTTGTCCTCGGCGTCGACGGCGGCGACCGAGTCCTCGAAGTCGATGATCGTCGTGACAGCCGCCTCGAGGACGACGTCCTTGATCCCGGCCGGATGCCCCTTGCCGATCGGGTGCGCGCGGTCGATCTGGATTTCGATGTGCAGGCCGTGGTGCCGGAGCAGGACGCTGCTGAGCCGGCCGTTGCGTTCGTCGAAGCCGGCGAACGCGGCGGGATCGGCCAGGCCAGTCCGCTGGCCATTCTTGAGGGTCGCGCCGAGCTGCTTGCGACCTCCCTGGTCGACCACCAGGAACTCGGTCACATCTCCGTGGCTCCCGACCTGGAGCCCGAGGTGCCGGTCCAGAAAAGCCGCGGTGGCCTCGATGACGCGAGCGCCCCGCACCGGGTTGTACGCACCCCGACGCTCGGCCCCGTTGTCCTCGGGGATCACATCGGTTCCATAGAAGGCGTCGTAGAGACTGCCCCAGCGGGCGTTGGCCGCATTGAGGGCATAGCGCGCGTTGTCGACCGGCACGACCAGTTGGGGGCCGGCCACCTTGGCCAGCTCCGGATCGACGTCCCCCGTGGCGATCCGGAAGTCCTCGCCCTCGGGCACCAGGTAGCCGATCTCGCGCAGGAACGCTTCCTCCTCCGCCACGTCCAGGGGCTTCCCCTGATGCTGTCGATACCATTCGTCGATCTTCGCTTCCAAGGTCAGGCGCCGCTCGAGGAGCTGCCCGTGCTTCGAGCCCAGCTCCCGGACGATCGCGCCCAGCGACGTCCAGAACCGGTCGGGATCGACGCCGGTCCCAGGTGCGATCTCGTCCCGGACGAGGTCGTACAGGCTCTGGTCCACCTTCAATCCACCGACGGAAATCGAGCCTGCCATGTTGCTCTCTCCGATGACCGGCCGGATCGAACCCCGGAAGTGGGATGAGCCCGGCCGCTCGCTGACGGTCGCGGTTGGGCGCAGAATGGCTTGCCTGCTCGGATGGTGCGGCATCGCGGACGTCGTGTCAAGGGACCGGCCCGGCCGCGCGCCGCCGGCCCCATGACGGTCGCGGTTCGGTTGGGCGTGAGGCGGCGCTGCTGTCCCATTCGAGGAGACCCGATCGTGGCGCGGGCCCGGCTCACCGGGGATCGCCGATCAGAATGAACGCGGCCCAGTAGTAGGCATGGGCATACGGCCGCACGACGGCGGGCTGGGGTGCGGCCGACGCGGGGTGCGACGCCGGACCGGCGGCCTTGGCCAGGAGGCGCTTCGTGCCACGGTCCAACGCGGCCAGCTCGCTGCCCACCTCGTCCACGGTCAGCTCCCGCAGCCAGCGCCTGGCCTCATCCAGGGCCGCGGCCTTGGGCAACGGCCCCGACAGCCCCGGCCGCTGGCCCAGCAGGTTCTGGTAGAACCGGGTCATCAACAGGGCTGTGGCCTTGTCGTCCACTTTCCACAGGCTCAGCACCAGGCTGCGGGCCCCCTTGGCGAAGAGCGGCTGGGCGAAGCCCAGATACCCTTCACCGCCGGCCGCGCGGCCCAGGCCGCTCTCGCAGGCCGAGAGCACCACCAGCTCGGCGTCCAGCTCCCACGTCCGCGCGATCTGCTCGGCGGTGATCGTGCCGTCGCTGTCGAAGGCCAGCGGGTCGGCGGAGCGGTCGGGGTCGGGCGCCAGGATCAGGGCCGAGCGATAGGCGTGGCGCGGGTCCGACTCGCCATGGGCGGCGAAGTGGAGATAGCGGAACGCCTTCAGGCCTCCCGAGCGGGCCAGTCCCTGTACGGTGGACTCGCAGGCCCGCGTGCCCATCACGGTGGTGACGGTGCCGGCGGGGAAGAGCCGGACGAGAGCCTCGACCTCGCGGCGGGTGCCGGGCAGGCGCGCGTGCGACCCGCCCCGCATCCCCAGCAGCACGTGCTCGGCGGCCTGACCGGCTAGCACCGCCTCCTTGGCCGGGCGGTTGTCGATCATGACGCCGAGCGGCCCGGCCGCGACCTCGCCCTCATGGATGAACCCCTCCCGCCAGTACCGCACCGGCACCTTCTTCGGCCCCGCGTCGGCGGGAACGGTCTTGAGGTCGGCGTGCTGCTTCAGGGCGGTCCCCGCGTAGGTGAGCAAAACATCCCCCGCCCGGATGCCGTTGAGGTCGGCGTTGCCATTGGGGACGACGCGGGCGATGGCCAGCCCGGCCTCCGGCGGCGTGGGCGCGGGGGCGTCGGGCTTCGGCTCGGGATAGGCGGGATCAGCCAGGGCCAGCAACGTGGGGGCGCGGTCGCGCGGCGTGGGCTTGCCCACCAGGTAGGCGAACATCGAGGCCGAGGGGGCATACGAGACGGTGAGGCGGTCCCAGGCCGGGTCCGGCCGCGCGGCCAGAAGCACCTCGAGGGGCACGCCGGCCAGACCCGGCGAGTTCACGACGACCAGCCGGTTGATGCCCTGGAGATGCGGCTTCAGCGGCTCGATCCGCTGACGCGCCAGCCCCTCGGCCAGCGGGCGGGCGTGGCCTCGAGTCGTTTCCGGGTTGAGCTCGGCGCGGAGGCGTTGTGCCAAGTCGTCCTGCTCCTTGGTCCAGGCGCCGTCCTGGCCGGAGCCGGGGAGGCGGACCCAGACGGGGTCGCCGGAGTGCCGCAGCAGGCAGGCCCAGTGATCGGGATCCTGATCGACCCAGCCCATCAGGGCCGTCCCTTCGGGGAGAGCCTTCTGGACGGCTTCGAGTGTGGCGGGCTGGCCCGCGAGGGGGCCGTACCGGCTCTCGAATTGTTGCTCGAGTTCGAGCACCTGGCGACGGATCTCGCTCCCCTGGCGCTTGAGATCATTGAGGAGTTTGTCTTGCTCCTGGGAGAGTGCCTTGAGGGCCAGGAGCTTGCCGATGCGTTCATCGAGGGCCTGGGCCTGGCCGAGCAGGAGGGCTTCACGGTCGTGCTCCTCGGCGGTGAGCGGCCGCGCGGCCCGCCCGGCCACCTCGTCGATGAGGCCGCGGGCCAGCCCTTGCTCCCAGCGGGCCCAGGCCTCGCGGGGCCGGCCGGCGCGGGCCAGGGCCAGGGCGAAGAAGGGGAGCGGCGACTTGCCTGCCGTCAGCGCTGCTTCGAGCCCTTTGGCGCCCCGCAACCGGGCCTGTTCGTGGCTGGCCGCGGCCGCGGCCCAGGTCCGCAGGGCGTCGTCGTGCTTGCCTTGACGGTCGAGAGACCGGGCCAAATTGGTGTAGCTGGCGGCGGTGAGGGGGTGGCCCGCGCCCAGGGCCTGGAGGTTGATCGCCAGGGCGCGGCGGGACATCGCCTCGGCCTCGGCGTATTTCCTCTGGGCGCTGAGGGTCGTGGCCAGGTTGTGGTAGCTGATGGCGGTGAGGGGGTGGCCCG
>JAJPJC010000072.1 GCA_021324445.1 Isosphaeraceae bacterium | reverse complement strand
TCCAGGGGTTTCACCCCTGGCTAACGACCGTCGCCCCTTCCGGGGCTGGATGCGCTTGGGCGTCTGGTTGGGTCCAGGGGTTTCACCCCTGGCTAACGACCGTCGCCTCTCCGAGGCGAAGAGGGAATCGAGCCCCGGCCCTGGGCTGGGAAACCCGACGCACCGGGTCCGGCGGCAACAGGCCCGGTTCCATCAGAATCAGATCGTCGTGGTCAGCCACATCGAGCTCCACGCTGATTCATCCCAGGACCTGGGCTCACTTGGCTGGCATGGCTCGTGTTGCTCCTTCTGGCGTACGCTGTTCCCATGAGCGATTATACCACGAGGCCTCATTCGCAAGGCTCCTTGCTACCTTGCCTTGCCCCCTGATCACAATCGAGTTGCGCCATGCCCATGAAGCCCATGACGAGTGCTCAGGCCCTGGCCGCTGGTGCCTTGGTGTCCGGCGTGAAGGTGGTGACCAGCTACCCGGGGTCGCCCAGCTCCGAGACGGTCGAGGTCCTGATCGAGCTGGCGGAACGCCATGGCGTGTACGTCGAGTGGTCGAGCAACGAGAAGGTGGCGATGGAGATCGGCATCGGCGCCTCGATCGCCGGCCGCCGGGCCCTGGTCTGCACCAAGAGTGTCGGCCTGAACGTCATGATCGATCCGCTCATGGCGCTGAACCTGACGCCGGTGCACGGGGGCCTGGTCATTCTCCTGGGCGACGACCCCGGCGGTTACGGCTCGCAGAATGACCAGGATTCCCGGCCGCTGGCCCCGATGCTGGAGATGCCCTGGCTGGAGCCGGCGACGCCCGCCGAGGGGTTCGCCATGATGCGCGCGGCCTTCGCCGTCTCCGAGCAGTACCATACGGCCATGATCGTCCGCGAGACGCGGAGCTTCACTCAGCAGGTCGAGCCGATCGATCTCCCTGAGGCACCCTACCCCCAGCCCGACCTGGGGTTCCTTCGCGAGCCCTGGCGGTTCGTGCCGGTCCCCCGCAACGTGGTGGCGAAGCACCGCGCGCTGCACGAGCGGCTCGCGGTCCTGGAGACCTGGGCCGACGCCGCCCCCTTCAATCGGGTCGTCGGGAAGGGAGATCTCGGCATCATCGGGGCCGGATTCGCCTACCGGAAACTGCTCGACGTCCTGGGAGACGAGCCCCGCGACGGCCTCACCCTGCTCAAGCTGGGCGTGCTGTTCCCCCTGCCGCGCGGTCTCGTCGCCGGTTTCCTGGCCGGCTGCCGTGAGGTCCTGGTGCTGGAAGAGAACGAGCCGTATCTGGAGACCCAGATCAAGGCGGTCGCCCAGGAATCCGACATCCGCACGCGGATCCGCGGCAAAGCGACCGGCCACACGCGCCGCGAGGGGGAGCTGTTCCGCTGGCAGATCCAGCAGGCCCTGACGCGGTTCGTTCCGGGCTTCCGGCCGGCGGCCGCCTACCTCGAGCAGGACGAGGCGTCGGAACGACCGCCCCGTGAGAACCACTGCGCCGGCTGTCGCTTCGGGGTGATCCTGGATGCGCTGCGCGCGGCGGCCGAGCGGCTCGGGCAGGATCCTGTCCTGGTCGGCGACCCGGGCTGCCTGGCACCGCTGGGCGATCGCCTCGACGCCAAGTTCGCGATCGGGTCGGCGGTCGGCGTGGCGGACGGCCTGAGCCGGGCCGGGATCGGCCGTCGCGCGGTCGCCCTCTTCGGCGACTCCTCGTTCTTCCACACCACGCTGCCGGCGATCGGCAACGCCGTCCATCACGGCAGCGACATCCTGATGGTGGTGCTGGATAACGGGGCCACGGTCACCTCGGGGTTCCAGCCCAATCCCGGTGTGCCGCGCGATGCCCTGGGCCGGCCGGCGACCGCGCTCGATTTCGAGCGGATCGCGCGGGCCATCGGCGTGCACTTCGTCCACAGTGTCGGGCCCGACGACCTCGACTCACGGCTGGCCGAGGTCTTCCACCAGGGGCTGACTCATCCTGGACTCGGCCTGATCGTGGTCCGCACTCCGTGCGGCCCCGCGTCGGAGGAGTCGAGTCGTCCAGACGGTTGAAGTCCATGAGATGGCTCCGCGCTCCCCCCCGTTCACGCGGAGTCAGGGCGACAGGATCCTCTTCCAGTCCAGGATTGACGCCACTTTGCTTTCGCAGAAGAAGACCGGGAATGACCCAAGGTACCCTCTCCTTGCAATATTAGGCGACTTTGGCGAAGCAACTATTTGGACTGAAGATTTCAGAAAGACCCTCCATGATGCCGAAGTTTCCCAAGCGAACCAAACCACAGTCGCTTATGGGAGAGAACGCCTCCCCAGAGTCCTCAAGGATGGATCGATGATGCTTCCCGTACAAACCCGCAGGCCCCCGTTGGGAGTGGGGGACCCGTGCGGATTGCGCGGGGCGTCGATCCTTCCAGATCCTTCGACGGACAGGAGTTGAGTTCCGATCTCCGGGAAGCCCGATCCAGCCGGGCGGCGTCGATCCCCGACTGACCTCGCAGCACGCGGTCGTTGAACCGCAGACCCAGAACAATTCCTGCCTGATGGATGCCGGACGACCGGCAGAGTCCCCGAGAGGCCTTGCCGCCCCGTGATTGATGGGGCGTGGCCGTGTGGGGCCGCACGGACATCGAGTTCCCCACCCTTACCGCGAGAGGGTCCACTCATGTTTTCGCAGCTCAACAGCCGTTTCCCCAGGCCGAAGGTCCGCCGTCGGCGAGTTCACCGCCACGTCCAGGTGGAGAGCCTGGAAGGGAGGGCCCTGTTGAGTGGCAGCAGTCCCAACCCCCTCCCCATCAGCTTCCCGGCGACGATCACCTCGCCGCCGGTGGTGATGAACGGCAAGCTGTTCTTCGCCGCCAGTGACTCGACCCACGGCACCCAGCTCTGGGAGAGCAACGGCACCGCCAGCGGCACCCTCCAGCTCACCGACGCCAACGCCAGCACCTACGGCGGCATCAACCCCACCGACCTGACCGTCGTGGGCAACACCCTCTACTTCGCC
>JAJPJC010000256.1 GCA_021324445.1 Isosphaeraceae bacterium | reverse complement strand
TGACGATGGTATCTGGCGACAACCGTCCCAACCGCACCCTATGGAGGATTTCCGCCGTGCAGTGGTGCCCGCCCGTCAAGGACAGGCCGCCCCTCGCCTCGACGGCGCCGATGGGATCGTCCAACCTGAAACGGATCAGCTCCTCATCACTCGACTGGCTGATACTCTCGATCTGTTCCGGTAAGAGTCCATGCCTTCTGCCCGTAATCACGCTCTCCAGGTCACCCGCTCGAATCTCGGCGATCCGGGGATGGAACTCCTCGAAGGTCGGCAGGCGAGGATTCCGCGGTGTTCCGAAGGACCGTCCCCTTGCATCGACTCGCACAACCCGGACCAGGACCCTTCCCGGAAGCTCATGGAGATCAGGCAGGCTGGCGGGAAGGGACGGACCTTCCCGTGTCTCAGCAGAGGCGTCGCCCCCTCGTTTCGGCCGGCCGCATCATCCATGGTCCAGCCCGCACGTGCCTGGTGACGGTTGGCTCGTCCCATGAGAGATCGGCAGGATCAGCTACCTTGCATCAGATAGCCCTCATTCTCTCCTTGACCGGACGGCAGGAGACGATGATCCATCCGGCAATCCGCCCTGACTCGATCATACCAACCAGAGGGCCTCGCTGCATTCGTCGATTCCGACAAGATCCTCACGGCGACTACACCGGATAAACCACCTGAATCATCGCCTGGAGCGCCAGGGTCTGGATTCCGACCAGAGCGGTCGAAGAGGACAGCGCAATGGGTCCTCCGTCGAGCCGCTCGAACCCGCCCGCGGCGGCGATGAGGCACGGGGGCGTGAAGAGCAGCCAGAGCCGGGCGACCTCGCCCATGTTGCGGCCCGTCAAGTCCACGAGCATCAGCACGAACAGCGTGGCCCAGACGGCGCGAGGGATCGCCCGCGGCGCACCCAATAGCCCGACGAGGATCCAGACGACCGTCGGCTGGCCGATCGCGATCGCCAGCTCGACCCAATTCGCCCATAGCCAGAGCCGATAGGTTCGGGGATACTCGTCGTAGAACCGTGCGTGATGATGCAGGTTCCAGCTCCAGACCACGAACGGATTGGCCCCGGTGAGCAGCCAGCCGGCCAAGACCACTGCCAGGAATCCCAAGCCGGTCGCCAGGATCAGCGCGGCACGACGCGGAAGGCTCAGGCCACGGTCGGTGCCGATGACGAACGCGACGATCAATCCGACCGGCAGGAAGGCCAGGGTGAAGGCCATGCCGAAGGCCATCACCAGCCCGGAGGCCGCGGCGAGGGCGAGCCCCCTCACCGACGGCCGGCCCGCATCGCTCCGCGCCCGCGTCGACCATGCGGCGAGGGCCCAGGCCATCGTCGAGAGCAAGGGATAGGACGTGTCGGCGTCCGGCTGGAAGAGGTTCGCGGCGGGCGCCAGCGGCCAGAGCGCCGCCGCGACCCACGCCGCAGGCGCCGACATCGCGGCCCGCGCCAGGAGGTACAACGGCACGACCGTCCCCGCGCAGGCAAACAGCGTCAAGAGCGCCGTCGCGTACAGGGCCGCCCGCTCCGGCCGCCGGATCGGCCGCCGGTCCCTTCCCTCGGGCAGCCGGAACCCGGCCTCGACCGACGATGGCATGTGATCGTTCAAGAATCCGGATAGGGCCGGGCTCCGCTCCATCGCGCGCAGCAGGATGCACTGGGCGATGATCAGGCCCGGCGGGTGCGTGCCGATGTGCAGCGAATCCTGACCCTCGATCCATTCCGGATAGCGGGCGAGGAATCGCCACGGGTCCCGCACGGCCCGATCGCGGGCGATCTGGAAGTACCCGGTCGCCCCCGTGGAGAGATTCACATAGGACCATTTGGTCAGGCCATAACCGTAAGGGGCTCCCGTGGGGATGACGGCCTGGACGGCGAGCGAGGCACCGAAGAGAGCGGTGAGCCAGCACCCCTCGGCCCGGCGCCTCGCTGCGCCCTTCAAGGAGCGCCATCCCACCCCCGCGAACACGGCGTAGGCGGCGACGGCCATCAGCGCGAGGGCGAACGACTCCCAGAGGAGCCTCACGTCATCGGGCAGGCGCAGCCATTGCCACTCGCCGCGGATGCCCAGCGGCATCAGGCCCGTGCGCACCGAGACCGTTAGCAGGGCGACGAGCGCCGCCTGGATGATCACGATCAGCCCCAGTCTCCATCGCATGGGGACGATCTTAGCGAGGCACCGGCCGGGCCGCGAGACCTGCCGTCGAAAAGGGACCGCTCGGTTGCGGCGCGGACCCCGGCATGGTCTCATCATTTGGTCGAGGCGCCGGGATTCGCCGAGGCGCCCCCACCTACCCGATCGATGGGACCGGGCGCGGCCCCCCCGCATCCGGCACCCGTCCCTCATTCGACCCCCACGGCCCGGAGACCCTGCCGATGCATTTCAGCGACGCGTCACCCTCCTCGCCGGCGCCGGCGCGCGAAGGCGCCTGGTGGAGGGAGCTGACGGGATACCAGTGGTTCGTCTTCGTCGTGGCGTCGCTCGGCTGGCTGTTCGACACGATGGACCAACAGCTCTTCAACCTGGCCCGGGTCTCGGCCGTCCGCAGCCTGCTGGACATCCAGCCCGGCGACACCACGCGCTCCGGGGAGATCGACCTGTATGCGAGCTACGCGACGTCGATCTTCCTGATCGGCTGGGCGACCGGGGGGATCCTCTTCGGCATCCTCGGCGACAAGATCGGCCGAGTGAAGACGATGACGCTGACCATCTTAGCCTACTCGGCCTTCACGGGCCTCAGTGCCGCCTCGACGGGGATCTGGGACTTCGCGCTGTACCGCTTCCTGACGGGCCTGGGGGTCGGCGGCCAGCTCGCGGTGAGCGTGTCGCTGGTGGCGGAAGTCCTGTCGGACCGGACCCGACCGATGGCCCTGGGCTCGCTGCAGGCGCTCTCGGCCCTGGGGAACATGCTGGCGGCGTGCATCAGCATGGCGCTGGGTTGGTTCGAGGAGTCCAAGATGATCGGCAGCTCCTGGCGGGCCATGTTCCTGGTGGGGACGGTCCCCGCGCTCCTGGCCGTCCCGGTCTTCCTGCGGCTCAAGGAGCCGGAGCGGTGGAAGGCCGCGGCGCGGGAGGGCGAGGTCGGCGATGGCGAGGCGCGGCTGGGATCGGTCGTCGAGCTGTTCAGCGACCCCCGCTGGCGGCGGAACACGATCGTCGGCATGGTGCTGGCGTTCGCCGGAGTGGTCGGCCTCTGGGGCATCGGCTTCTTCAGCTTCGACCTCGTGGACTCGGTCTTCCGCAAGCACTTCCAGGGGCAAGGACTGTCGAACGCGCAGATCCAGGGCAAACTGACGTTCTGGAAGGGGATCACCTCACTGGTCCAGAATGGTGGGGCCTTCTTCGGGATCTACGCCTTCGCCTACGTCACGCAGTACATCGGGCGCAGGAGGGCGTTCGCCATCTCGTTCCTCCTGGCCGCGGCGGCGACGGCGCTGACCTTCTGGTCGCTCAACGCCTTCTGGCAGATCTTCGTGCTGATCCCGATCATGGGTTTCTGCCAGCTCGCGGTCTTCGGCGGCTACGCGATCTATTTCCCCGAGCTGTTCCCCACCCGGCTGCGGAGCACCGGGGTCTCGCTGTGCTACAACGTGGGCGGCCGGCTGGTCGCCGCCGTGGGCGGCTCGGTCAAGGGCTTGCTCACGGATAAGGTCTTCAAGGGATATGCCGAGCCGTTGCGATACTCCGGGATCACCATGTGCGTGGTGTTCCTGCTCGGGCTGCTGGTCCTGCCGTTCGCCCCCGAGACCAAGGATGAGCCGCTGCCGGAGTGAGCGACGATCCGGCAACAT
>JAJPJC010000467.1 GCA_021324445.1 Isosphaeraceae bacterium | reverse complement strand
TGGGCCGACTCCGGGCGACCGACCAGACCTTGGAAGAGGAGCGGTTCGGCTCACCCCGGCACGAGATCCCCTTGCCCGCTCCCACCCAGACCATCGATGGCGACTTTGTGGCCGCCCTCAGAGAGGAAACGCCGCCGTGCTGCCCGGCCGAACAGGCCCTCGACACGGTGCGCCTTCTCGAAGCCATCGCCCGATCCGCCACGACCCACCAGGTCGTCCGGCTTCTCTGAAGGATCCTCGCGTTCCAGACCAGACCCGACCAGAAAGGAGGCGTGTTCATCCGCGCAGGTTCATCACGATCCACCGGGCAAACGACAGGAGCGCGGGCCTGGCCGGCCCAACGCCCCTCCGGGTGCCCCACGGGGAGGGTCTTCCCGGAGAGTCGCTCAAGGTCCCCGGGTGTGCTTGCCGACCTTTTCCCTGAACCAGCGGCCTGAAGGTCGCCAAGCACCACGACTTCGATCCGATGGACTCGCGCCAGGTCCACACGCCTCACCGGTCGCAATCCCGGTGATTTCCAGACTTGACAATAAAGCCCCCGGTTCACCGTCACTGTGGCTCCGCCCTGGACTTGTGCGGGATTGATCCCAGGGGGCGAAGCGGCCAACCACCACGCGTTGGTCTGGGCTCTTACCAATGAACTCCCTTGGCCTGAGGACTGATCCTATGTTGGACTGCCTGGAACTGCTCGACCCACTGGCCGACCCTGCCGCCACCGACGCGATGCGGGATGGTTGGTTGGATTCCGCCCCGCTGTTCGCCCGACATCCGGATGAAGAAGAGGAGCCGGACGACGAAGGTCTCGACGACGAGGAGGATCTCGATGACGAGGACTTCGATGACGAGGACGAGGAGTTCGACGACGAGGACTTCGACGATGAGGATGAGGAGGATATCGACGAAGACCTTGACGACGAAATCGAGGATATCGACATCGACGAAGACGAGGACGATGAAGACTTCGACGACGAGGACCTCGACGAACTGGAGGACGATGAAGAAGAGGATCTCGACGCGATCTAAGGACTCACCTCAGCGGTGATTGCGCCATCCGAGGTGCCCCGCCGCGGGACCGCCTCCGACCCACACGCCTCCCGGTTGTTGAATGTTTGCATGGAGCAGTCCCTGCGGGATTTCGCGGGGATTGCTCTTTTTTTCTGGATTCCTTGCCGGGGTTGGTTGTTCGCTCGGAGCCGCTGGGATGCGGTGCGGAGTCGTCCTCCAGGATTGACATCACAGCAGGACCGACCACACCCCTTGACCAGCGGGGGTGAGGCGCTTCTGGTGGGGTGGCTCAGGAGCTCAGGAGTTTGGAGCGCCTGGCGCCTTGTCGGATGGGCTCGGGAGCGGATATCCTGGTGAAGGTTTGTTCGAGACGGGGGGCACGGGGACTCCATCCCCTGTGGGCCTGAAGAGACCAATCCACCCTCGATCGTTGAAGCGATTCGGTCCCAGGCGGTGCCGGAATCCTGGTGGGGAGGGGGACACGCTGCGATGGCCGCACCTGTGAATCGTCCGGGCGATTCGTCCGCGGAACGCCCAACTCCCGAGACGTCGACACGACGATTGCGCGAGCAGAGTCAACTCGACTTCGAGATTGAGTTCCTGGGCGGGGTGTTGGATCGCGACCCCTGGTTCGTCGATGCCCTGAAGGCGCAGGCGAGCAACCTGGCCGCCAAGGGGCAGTTTGCGCGCGCCCTCCAGCTCGATCGGCGGCTGGCGCGGCTGAGGCCCGAAGACGCAATTGCCTGGTATAACCTGGCTTGCACCTACACGCTCCTGGGGATGATCGACCCGGCCTTCTTCGCCCTCCAGCGGGCCCTGGAGCTGGGTTACTCTGGCCGCAGGCGGTTGCGCCGCGACCCGGACCTCCACGCCCTGCGCCGCGACCCGCGCTTCGCGCGGTTGCTGCGCCGGTTCGGGTTCCGCTAGGGTCGGTCCTCCCGTCCTGGAGTCCTTGCGTCCCTGAGCTGAGCACGACCACGGCTGCCTCCCTCTGACCCCGGGACTTGCAGGGCTCGAGGATAATCAAGGAATGATCCACCACGAATGGGAGCATGTTCAGGAAGCGACGCGGCAAATCCGATCGCAGTGGTCCGGCGCGCCGCGAGTGGGCATCGTCCTGGGCACGGGCCTCGGCGCCCTGGCCCGGGAGATCGCGGCCGAGGCGACGATCCCCTACCCCGAGATCCCGTTCTTTCCCCGGTCGACCGTCGAGAGCCACGCGGGGCAACTGGTCTGCGGCCAACTGGCCGGCCAGACCGTCGTGGCCATGGAAGGGCGGTTCCATCTCTACGAGGGCTACTCCCCCTGGCAGGTCACCTTCCCGATCCGGGTGCTGAAGGAGCTCGGCTGCCGGCTCCTGATCGTCTCCAACGCCGCGGGAGGGTTGAACCCGCTCCACGATCGCGGCGACCTCGTGGTGATCGAGGACCATATCAATCTCATGGGGCTGAACCCCTTGATTGGTCCCAACGACGATCGGCTCGGGCCGCGGTTCCCTGATCTGATCGAGCCCTACGATCGCAGTCTCCAGAAGCTGGCCCTGGAGGTGGCTCTGCGGTCGAACATCGTCGCCCGCCGCGGTGTCTACGTCGCAGTGGTCGGTCCCAACCTCGAGACCCGCGCCGAATACCGCTTCCTCCGGGCCATCGGCGCCGATGTCGTCGGCATGTCGACGGTGCCCGAGGTCCTGGTCGCGGTCCACGCCGGGCTGAGAGTGCTGGGGTTCTCGATCATCACCGATATGTGCCTCCCCGACGCCTTGCAGCCCGTCCGCATTGAGGAGATCATCGCCGTGGCCAACGCGGCCGAGTCCAAACTGCGGACGATCGTTTGTGGCGTCCTGGAGCGCTGGAGGGCCTGACTGGGATCCTTCACCTCGGGGGCAAGGTTCGACAAGACCAGACTCACCGCAGAGACCGCAGAGATCGCAGAGAAAGGGCGGGAAAAATCGAGAAGACCAGACTCACCGCGGAGACTGCCGAGAGCGATCCCTGAAGACGTGAAAGTGCGAGAGGAGACCGGAGAGGATTCCTGGAATCCCTCATCTCGTCCTTCTCCTGGCTGGTTCTCGATCCCACCGCTGTGAGTCGGCTCTCCTCCTCGGTCTTGGTGGCTGCGGTCTCCGCGGTGAGTCTGGTCTTGTCGACCCCCCAGAATGGATCTTCGTTGCGATCCCCGGTTGAGAGCCGGGCCGAGCGGGCGCTCGGCCTTGTGAGATCCATGCCGCTTTTCTTGAATCTGCTCACCGATGTCAAGCAACACCAAGCCCTACAAAGACACGCTGAATCTGCCCGCGACCCGGTTCGACATGAAGGCGAACCTGACAGCACGCGAGCCGCAATTCCAGGCCCGTTGGCAGGAGGAGGACCTTTACGGCCAGGTGCGGCGGGCGCGAGCCGGCCGGCCCCGGCGGGTCCTGCACGATGGCCCGCCGTATGCCAACGGCGAGATCCACATGGGGACCCTGCTCAACAAGGTGCTCAAGGATCTGGTCGTGCGGTCGCTGACCATGGCCGGCTTCGACAGCCCGTACGTCCCCGGCTGGGACTGTCACGGCTTGCCCATCGAGCACAAAGTGGTCAAGGACCTGGGGGCCAAGGCCGCGCGGATGAGCCACGCCGAGATCCGGGCGCTCTGCCACACCGAGGCCATGAAGTGGGTCGAGGTCCAGCGCACCCAGTTCCGCCGGCTTGGCGTGCTGGGCGATTGGGATCAGCCCTACCTGACCCTCGACCCGCGGTACGAGGCCGGCATCCTCGACGTGCTGGCTGACCTGGTCGAGCAAGGCTACGTCGTCCGGCAACTCAAGCCGATCCATTGGTGCCTGACCGACCGCACCGCCTTGGCCGAGGCCGAGCTGGAATACCACGACGAGACGACCCCGAGCATCTACGTCAACTTCCCGATGGTCGCGGGCGTGCCCGCGCGGTGGTGCCGAGATCCTGGCGACGCGTGGCACGCCATGATCTGGACGACCACGCCGTGGACGCTGCCGGCCAACGTGGCGATCGCCGTCCATCCGGACCTGACCTATGCGGCCGTGCGGTACAAGGACCCGGCGACCGGGCAGACCGTCTCGGCCATCATGGCCGCCGACCTCGTCGCCAGGATCATGGCCTTGCGGCAGATCACGGCATTCACCGAAATCGGCCGGTGTCGGGGCCGGGAGCTGGAGCACTCGGAGTATCGTCACCCGTTCATCGACCGCACCAGTCCGATCGTGCTGGCCAGTTACGTCAGCGTGGAGGACGGGACGGGGCTGGTCCACACGGCTCCCGGGCATGGTACCGAGGACTACCAGACCGGGCGGGCCTACCAGCTCTCGGTCCTCAGCCCGGTCGACGAGTCGGGCCGGTTCACCGCCGAGGCCCCGGACTGGCTGACCGGCCAGCAGGTCTTCGCGGCCAACCCGGCGATCGTGGCCCGGCTGAAGGAGTCGGGGCATCTCTATCACGAGCAGCCGCAGGTCCACAGCTACCCCCACTGCTGGCGTTGCAAGAAGCCGGTGATCTTCCGGGCCACCGAGCAGTGGTTCATCGCCGTGGACCACGACGACCTGCGGGGCCGGACGCTCAAGGAGATCGGCGCGGTCCGATGGCTCCCCGGCTGGGGCCAGACCCGGATCGAATCCATGGTGGCGCTCCGCCCGGACTGGTGCATCAGCCGGCAACGGTCCTGGGGCGTGCCGATCCCGGCGCTGGGCTGCACCTCCTGCCACACCCAGTGGCTCACGGCCGAGACCGTCCGCCATTTCCGCGACCGGTTCCGTGCCGAGGGGGCCGACGTCTGGTTCACCCGGCCGGTCGAGGACTTGCTCCCGCCCGGCGCCGCCTGCCCGCGGTGCGGCGGCAGGTCGTTCCGCAAGGAGGGAGACATCCTCGACGTCTGGTTCGAGTCCGGCTCCAGCCATCGCGCCGTGCTGTCGAAAGACTTCGACCTGGGCTATCCCGCCTTCATGTACCTGGAAGGCTCGGACCAGCATCGCGGCTGGTTCCAGGCGTCGATCCTGACGGCGGTCGGGACCAACGGCACCGCCCCGTTCGAGACGGTCCTGACCCACGGGTTCGTCGTCGACGAGAAGGGGCGGAAGATCTCCAAGTCGCTGGGCAACTACATCCCCGCCGACAAGATGACCAACACTTACGGCGCCGACGTCCTGCGGCTGTATGTCGCGAGCATGGACTATGCCGACGACATCGCCGTCAGCGAGCGCGGCATCAAGGAGATGTCCGAGTCCTATCGCAAGATCCGCAACACGTTCCGCTACCTGCTGGGGAACCTCGAGGATTACCAGCGGTTCGACCCGGCCGGCGTCGACCCGGCGAGCCTGCACGAGATCGACCGCTGGGCGCTGGGCCAGCTCAACCGGGTCGTGCGCGACGTCCGCTCGGCGTACGAGCGGTTCGAGTTCTACCGGGTCTATCAGCGGATCTACCAGTTCTGCGCGGTCGAGCTGTCGAGCTTCTATCTCGACGTGCTCAAGGACCGGCTCTACGCCGAGGCCGCCGACGGCCCGGACCGTCGCGCCGCCCAGTTCGTCCTGGCCCGGCTGCACGACCACCTGGCCCGCCTCCTGGCGCCGATCATCCCGCACACGGCCGAGGAATTGTGGGACTACCGGCCCGCCCCGCCCGAAGGGCGATCGAGCGTCCATCTGGCGGAGTTCCCCGAGCCCGACCCCCAGTGGGACGACGACGCCCGCGACCGCCGCTGGGACGAGTTGACTGGACTCCGCGAGCAGGTCCTCGTCGCGCTGGAGGGGTTGAGGAAGAACAAGCAGATCGGCAGCGCCCAGGAGGCCAAGGTCCGCATCGCCACCACGCGCCCGGAGCGGTGGCGGCCCGACCGCCAGCTGCTGGCGACCCTCTGCATCGTGTCGGAGGTTGAGATCGTGGCCGACCCCACCGCGGCCGGCGAGAGAGTCCAGGCCGAGCGGTCCGAGCACGCCAAGTGCCAACGGTGCTGGAACTACCGGCCGACCGTCGGCCAGAGCGCCGAGCACCCCACACTGTGCGAGCGTTGCGTGCGAGTCGTCGCGCGGATGAACTCTCAGGTTGGAACGGAATGACTCCGAAGAGAAAAGCGGAATTGGAAGCAGTGGCGAATCATCGATGGCCACAACCCCAAGTGAGGAGGAACGATCATGGTGGCCACGGCGGTGCGAGGGAGCTTGGAGATCGCCCCTCCCAGGGAGATCGAATCTCCGGACGGCGAACTGGATGAGATCGTCGAGGGCCGACGGATCGAGATACCCAGGAGTGATCACGCAGGACTCGTTGCGACTGAGAGTCTGTTCCGAAAGGTATCTGAGCCCCCGAATGGGGGCGGTGGTGAATAGCCAGGGGCGTCAGCCCCTGGGACCGTTCCGGCGCCCCTCTCCCCTTGGCA
>JAJPJC010000409.1 GCA_021324445.1 Isosphaeraceae bacterium | reverse complement strand
CGGCGTTCCTCGCTCTCGGCGACTTTGAGGTCGGCTTCGGCGACCTTGACGGCGACCTCGGCCTTGGCGAGCGTGGCCCGCCGCGAGCGCAGCTCGGCCTCGGCCCGTTTCACCGTCGCCCTGGCCCGGTCCCGCGCCGCGGTGCTCGACTTGAGCTGATCGGTCGACTCGCGGAGCACCTGGGGCGCGACGGTGTTCTGGGAGATCTCGAACTGGAGCCGCTTGACCTCGGCGTCCCAGCGGTCGACCTCGGCCTGGTACTTCTCGAGGATCGCTCGGGCCTCCCTGAGGTGGGCTTGGGCCGCCTTGACGTCGGCCCGGGCCACTGCCACCACCTCCTGGGCCAGGTCAATCCGCTGCTGGCTGAGCACCACCGTCGCCTTCTTCGTGCCGTGATCCTCGTTCAGCTCGGGCACGAAGAGGGTCGCGAGCACGTCGCCCTTCTTCACTGTGTCGCCGATGTCGACCTTCCATTGCTTGAGATAAGCGGTCGGCTTGGCGTAGATTGATGTGCGCTCATAGGCTTCGATGAAGCTCGGCTGCACGACGACCCGGATGATGTCGCGGACCGGCGGATTGAGCAGCCGTACGGTCGGCGGCTCCGCGACGTCCGCGAGGTCGATCTCCGGCTCGTGACGACAACCCGCTGCCGGGAGGGCGGCCAGGAGCCACCACGCCAACCAGCGGCAGCCGGCGCAGCGGTCTGAAAGCAGAGACCAAAGGGCCTGGCCCATCTGGGACCTCCCGATCTCGAGGGTTCCTCCACCCGCGCAGGGGGTGTCATCACCCGTGCCTGACCACCGTCCGAGGCTTGGCTGATTCCATCGGGTTGCGCCAGGATCGGGACCGGCGGGCTCATCGCCGCAGCGGCCTCTTCGGCGGACCCGCACCCATCAGCGAAGACCAACGGGCCGGAGTGCACTTCAGGGTGCCTCCCGCTTGATCGACGGCGGATGGGCTCGGCGCCAACTACTCCCAGGGCGAAGAACCCGACGGCCACTCCTCAGGTGGCCGAGTTCCACACCGCCGGCGCGGAGAGCACTGCGAAACAGCCGGTTGACTTGACGGGATGGGGGCGTTGACACTACCTTCCCCATGCGCGATCGCGGTGTCCTCCACGACCCGACGTCTGCCAACAAGTTATCACCCCAGTTGAGACCCCGTCAACCTTCCCGGCTACGGCGACCCCGGCGATCCCGACCGGCAGATCCGGAGCCTCTCCACGATGAGCTCGCCGACTCGGAAACCCGGACGAGGTCCCGGAGGCTCCACGAGCCATCCCACGCGCGCCAAGCCGGTCGACGCATCCGCAAGGCCAGGCCCTTTCCAGACCCGGCGACCCAGCGGAAAACCCTACCCCGATGAGCCACCCAAGGGAGGTTCCTCCAGCGCTGCGCTGGAGCCGTCCCGCGGCGCAGGGCCGTCCGCGGGCGCGGGGCCGTGGCCGTCAGTCTGCGGCAGCGAGGGGACCGGCTGGTGCGGCAGGGGCGGGACCGCGGCCAGCTAGGGACGTTTCCGTTCCAAGCCCGGGGGCGAACTGGCACTCGCGACTTTCGTGGACTCAGGCGTCTGCGCGACTTCCACGGGGTCGCCATCGGCCAGGAGCGTCAGGTCGCCCAGGATCAACGGCTCCGTGCCGGTGACCGGCACCCAATGGTCCGCGCTGCCGGGCGCCGGCGGGACCTGGTAATTGGTGACCTCGGTCCACTTGCCGTCGCTGATGCCCGTTTCCACCTCCAGCCGCCGCGCGTGCCCATTCTCGTACCGCCAGCAGAAGGTTTTCTCGCCGACCCGCATCAACGCAGACATAATAGCATGCTCGCGTTTGCAACCTTGGACCTCGCAGAAGGTATTGTCGTCGATGTGCATTGGCGCCGCGACGGGCAGCGCGTGTGCCCCCGGCCGCTCGATGATGACCTTGCCATAGGCGTACATCCCGGGGAGGAGCTGGCTGCCGGTCTTGGACAGGCCCACCGTGGCGATTTGGTGCGACCCGAGGTCCTTGTAGACCTTCGGGACGTCGGAGTTGTACAGGTCGATCTCGGCCCGGAGGGTCCGGCTCTTGACGTTCAAGGCCCAGGAGGTGCGGCTGACCGTGGCCGGAATCGGCTGGTCGCGGAACGCTCGGACCAGCACGCTCGCCTTGGTCCCGGGCTGGACATAGTTGGCGTCCTGCTCGGGGATATCGACGAAGACTCGGACCACGTCGGTACGGTCGACGACGTAGATCGGCGCGGCGGCGCCGCTGGGGGAGAGGTGGGGAACGCGAGGGTCGGCCGAGGGGTCGCCGGTGGTGGGCAGGACGAAGTCGAAGGTGTTGGCGTTGCGGGCCACGATGATGCCGTCGAAGGGGGCGGGGAGTGTGAGGTAGCCTACCCAGGCTTTGAGCCGCTTCTCCTCGCTCTCGGCCACGCTCAGGGCGGCCTCGGCGACCCGGACATCGACCCGGGCCTGGGAGAGCGCGGCCTGCCGGGAGAGCAGTTCGGCTTCCGCCTTCATGACGGTCGCCTTCGCCGCGTCCCGGGCCGCGATGTTCTTCTTCCACTGATTGGTCGCCTCGAGCAGGTCCTGGGGGGAGAGCACGCCGCGCTTGACCTCGCTGTCCAGCCGCTTGACCTCCGAGTCCCAGCGCTCGACCTCGGCCTGGTCGCTGGCCAGCTCGGCCCGCGCCTCCTCCAGACGCGCCTGGGCCGCCTCCACATCGGCCTCGGCCACCTTCACCACCTTCAGCGCCAGGTCGACCCGCTCCCGGTCGAGTACCACGGTCGCCTTCTTCGTACCGTGTTCCTCCACCAGCTCGGGCACGAACAGGTAAGCCAGCGGTTGGTCCTTCTTGACCTTGTCACCAATGTCCACCTTCCACTCCTGGATGTAGGCATTCATCTTCGGATAGACCGATGAGCGCTCGTACGCTTCGATGAAGCTGGGTTGCCCGACGACCCGGACCATGTTCCGGGCCCGCGGCTCAATGAGCTGCACAACCGGGGGCCGCGCGACGCTCTTATAACGGTTCTCCTCCTCGTGGTGGCACCCCGGCGCCGCCAGGACGGCCACGAGACCAACCATCAGCCAGGACCCCAGCCGGCCGAAGCCGGCCAGACGATCCGAAGGGGGAGCAACGGGGACGCGGTGCATTACTGATCTCCCATCACGTATTCCGGATTCCGAATTCCAGATTCGCAATCAGGATATTCCAAGGATCGAGGTTCGAGAACCAAATTGCATAGCAGCATGCCTGCAAAATCATTTGAATATGGAATCTTGATATCTAAGATTCCAAATTTATATCATAAACAAACTTATAATATCCTCTTTCTTTCATTTGGAATCTGGAATTTGGAATCCGCAATTCTCTCTTCCAAGCGCCGCAGGCACGGCGTGGAGATGACAGCGCAGGCGGCTCGATCGAGCCAGGAACGGGTCCAATTCACCACTCCCCTTGGTAGACCTCCAGGTGCTCCGGCGGGTGGGGGGCCAGGAGCTTCCGGGCGCGGGCGATGACCTCCGGGACGCCCCGGACGACGACGATGAACTTGCCTCCCCGGATCTGTGTTTCGTACTTGAGGGCCCGGTCCTTGGGAATGCCCCAGCCGATGAGCGCGCCCGCCAGGCTGCCCAGCGCCGTGCCGGCAATCGCCCCTTCCAGGCCACCCAGCAGCGCCACCGCCAGCGGGCCGGCGACCACGACGGGGCCCACCCCCGGCAGGATCAGGAACGCCGCGCCGACCAGCAGGCCGAACAGGCCCCCGAACCAGGCCCCGGTCCCGGCCCCGGCCTTGGCGTAGTCGCCGGTGCTGATGAAGCCGACCGGCTCCTCGCTCACCTGAAAATCCCGACCGACAATCGACAGATCGCGCATCGCGAACCCGGCCTCATGGAGCCGCCGTACCGCCTGCTCGGCTGCGGCGTGGTCGGGATAGACTGCCACGATGCTCGGGCCCACCGAAGTTTCCACCTGGCTCATGCTGGCTGCCTCCGACGAGACTCGCGCTGTTGCGTACGATTCCCCTTCTTTATCTTTGGACAAGGATGCCGAAAAGTCTATGGCCGATCATGCGACCTTCGGGGGTCGGCCCTCGGCAGTCAGTGGGAGCAGACGGGAGGAACCCAGCTCATCCAGGCTGTCTGGTTTCTGACGTGATCCCTCGCAGTCTCCCCCACTCTGGGTTTTCCGACTTCCATGACCAATGAGTGATGTCTACATTTCGCTCTCCAGTTTCCCGATCTTGTTGTTCGACGCCTCCAGGGGTTTGGGAGCGGTCAAGGCATTGGTCGGACGACGATCCACGGTGGGCGCCTCGCGCGCCAGTTTCGTCCCCTCCGTCGCCGGGGCAATCGCCACGGCGGTGCCCTCGGCGAGCGTCGTCAGATCCCCCAGGATCACCTGCTCCTTGCCGTCGATCGGCACCCAGGGATCCGCGCCGTTGGCCGGCGGCTGCTGGCGATTGGTGACCTCGATCCAGTCGCCATCGCTGACCCCGGTCTGCACCTCGGTTCGCACCGCATGACCGTCGGTGTAGGTCCAGCAGAAGG
>JAJPJC010000215.1 GCA_021324445.1 Isosphaeraceae bacterium | reverse complement strand
GGGTGCGTTTGATCACCGGACGCACCCGAGGTTCGTTGTCCGCGCCACCGGCGCGGAATTGGGGAGAGAAACTCCTCGAAGATTGAGTAAAATCGCCAGAGTCGAGTGGAATTATAGGCACCAACCGACTTTTCGTACACCCTTTCAGGAGAGGCCAGGGGGTCTGCGCCGCCGCGAGCCCCCGTCCCCGCTGCCCGCCGATCCGGCTCCAGCGCGCCAAACTCACCGTCGCCGCGCCCTCTTGACAGGAGGCGAGTTCCGGGATGAGCCGTCGCGGCGGGATCGCACGCCGTGGCGCGACGGAAGTCCAAGCGGCGTAAGGCTGTGACGAGCGTGACGTGATTTCTTGGCCCGGTTTCGTGCTGTAAGTCCAAGCGGCACAAGGCTGTGACGTGATGTGACGTAATTTCGGGGGGAGCAGGTCTCGAATTCTTACAAACGGCCGCGGCCGGGTTATGCACCCCGAAGCCGGCGTCGGAGGCGGTGGTCTCTGGGCCGGACCAGGTCCGGTTCCCTTGGGTCTGGGGGCCTCGTTCCCGTTCCTCCCGGCGATCCGGGGGAGAGCGGAGCCGCGCGGTCGCCTCGGTGGCCCGTCTCAGACATGCTCCGAGTCGTTCCTCTCTTGACGCGGGGCGGGGATTGGGGATCTTACCACCATGGGAGCGAGCCGTCGCAGGGAGTCGCGCGCCATGAACGACTGGTTGAGGAAGCTGGGTCTGGACCGTCCGGAACTCCGGGCCTGGGCGATGTACGATTGGGCGAACTCGGCGATGATGTGCACCATCATCACCGCCGTCTTCCCGATCTATTACGAGAAGGTCGCCTGCGCCGGGATGAAGCGGGAGGAGGCAACCCGGTGGTACGCCGATGCCACCACCTTGGCGATGGTCATCATCGCCGTGCTGGGGCCACTCTTGGGGACGATGGCCGACTTCAACGGCCGAAAGAAGCGGATGCTCGGCGGCTTCATGGCGCTGGGACTGGCGTCGATCGCCGGGATGTTCCTCATCGACACCGGCGACTGGGTGCTGGCCTCGATCCTGTTCATCCTGGCCAACATCGGGGCCAACGGCAGCTTCGTCTTCTACGACGCGCTCCTGCCCCACATTGCGCGCGACGACGAGGTCGACCGCGTCTCCACGGCCGGTTATGCCCTGGGCTACCTCGGTGGCGGCGGGCTGCTGGCGCTGAACCTGGCGTGGATTCAGAAGCCGGAGTGGTTCGGGTTGCCGTCGGGAGCCAACCTCACCGATGCCCAGCAGACGCTCCCCGCGCGACTGTCGTTCTTGTCGGTCGCGGTCTGGTGGCTGGTCTTCTCGATCCCGCTGTTCCGCCGCGTGCCGGAGCCGCCCTCGGCCGGGCTGCCGGCGGGGTATGATCCCGCAGCCGTCCTGCCCGTCCGGGCCGCCGTCGACCGGTTGATCGCGACCGGCCGCGGCCTGCGGCACTACCGCCAGGCGTTCCTCATGCTCCTGGCCTTCCTCATCTACAACGACGGTATCGGCACGATCATCCGGATGGCCGCCCCCTACGCCACCGAGATCGGGATCGACCAGGGAATCATCATCGGCTCAGTCGTGCTGGTGCAGTTCGTCGGCATCCCGTGCGCGTTCCTCTTCGGGGCGCTGGCGGGCCGGATCGGCGCCAAGCGGTCGATCGCGCTGGGACTGACGGCCTACGTGGGGATCTGTATCGTCGGCTACTTCATGAGGACCGGGTTCCACTTCCTGCTCCTGGCGTTCCTGGTCGGCGCGGTGCAGGGGGGGACACAGGCCCTGAGCCGCTCGCTGTTCGCCAGCCTGGTCCCGCGGGACAAGTCTGGCGAATTCTTCGGTTTCTTCGGGACCGCCGAGAAATTCGCCGGCATTTTCGGCCCCGCGATCTTCGGCCAGATCAATCGCTGGACCGGCTCCAGCCGCGGGGCGATCCTCGCCGTCATTGCCTTCTTCGTCGCCGGCGGCCTGCTGCTGGCTCTGGTCGACGTCCCGGAGGGTCAGCGCCTGGCCCGGGCCGAGGAGGCCCAAGACCTGGCCGCCAGCACCACGGCCCCTCAAGCCGTCCTCGACCCCGACTGGGGCGGGGCCGCGAACTGATCCGCCCGATCGGCGCTCAAGCGCCGCTGTCTGGGGGAGCCGGCGCGCGCTTCAGCCGATGAGCCAGGCTGATCACCCACGAGGCGACCAGGTAGAAGACGGGATAGCTCATCGAGACCCAGGCCACCCGCATCGCGGCCGGATCCAGTCCGGATCGGGATCCGGAGCCGTCAGGCAGGTTCCAGATGATCCAGACCAGTGAGATGGTCCAGGGGATGCCCAGGATCGTCGTGGCCCGATTGAAGGAGCCCGGCAGCGATGGATAAAGGTAGCGACTCGGCACGAAAGTCAGGACCGCCAGCACGACCACGATCGCCAGCGAGATCCCCCTCCCGAACGGCAGGGCGTACAGGTAAAGGGCCACGACATTCCAGAGCGAGGGGAAGCCCAGGAAGTAGCCGTCGTCGGTCTTGGCCTGGACCTGGCAGAAGCCGTAGACACTGGCCAGCAGGGGCAGGAAGAGCCACGGCTCGTATCCTGCCGGCAGGATCCCCGCGCGCCAGATCAACAGGAGCGGCAGAAACGTGTAGGTCAGGAAGTCGATGATGTCATCGAGCCGGCGGCCGTCGAAGTTGGGCACGGCCTCCTTGATCCGGACCCGGCGCGCCAGCGTACCGTCGGTCGCGTCCACCACCGTGGCGGCCACCATCAGCAGGAAGCACCAGCGGAAGGCTGCCGGACCGCCCTGCACCAGGAGCACCGCGATGATCGCGGCGGCCACCAAGCCCAGCGCCGTGTAGCCGTGCACGCACCAGCCCAGGACGCGTTGGAGCGCGCCAGGCACCCGCCGCTCGCGCGGCGGTTTCGCCGACCGCCGCCGCTTCCGTACTTGCAGCTTGACCATGGCCGCGTCTCCTTGAACAGATCAAGGTCGGCGGACGGAGCCGCCTCCTCCAGGGACTACCGTCCGGTCGGGGCCTCTTGGAGGAGGGGGCTGCGTCCCCCGACCCGTTCGGGCGAAGCAGCGTGTTCCGCCAGGATTCCCTCACGCTGGCGTTGGACCAACAGATAGTAGACCGCGCCCAGGGCGACCAGGGCCAGGGTGGAAAGGGGAGCCGCGAAGCGGCCCCAGGGGTCCGATCCATAGATCTCCGGGCGCGGCCAACTGATGTTGATGATCACGAAGAGGCCCCAGACGACCGCGACCGCATTGACCGGCAGCCCGAGGCGGCCCATCGAGAACAGGCCCTCGCCGGTCGCGATGTCCTCGACCTCGGTGCGCGCCTGCGCGGGCGGTCGTCGGGTTCGAAGCCGTGCGATCAGCATCGGCAAGGTGACCAGGAGGTAGGCCAGGTTCACCCAGATGATCGCGACCGAGCAAAGGGTCTCGACCACGTAGGGCAGGTTGATATTGACGATCAGGAGGGCTGCGGCGAGGCCGCCGATCAGGACCACCGGCAGGAGTGGGGTTCGCGTCCGCTCCGGCAGGTGCGCCAGCGCATGGGCCATCGGCAGGTTGTTATCCCGGGCCATCGCGAAGACGAGCCGGACCGTTCCGGCGTGGACGGCCAGGGCGCAGACAAACACGGCGAAGACCACATCCGCCAGGAAGATGGCGCCGAGGCGGGATCCCAGCACGTCCTTCACGAGGAAGGGGAGCCCGCCGTGAATTTCGCCCAGCTCGTCCCGTGTCGGATCGCTGACGGCCAGGATGCCGCAGAGGATCAACAGGGCGCCGGCCACCGCGGCCGCGCCGAGGGCCGAGAGGATCGCGTGCGGAGCACGGCGGCGGGGCTGGTCGGTCTCCTCGGCCAGGGTCCCCGCGGTGTCGAACCCGTACAACACGTAGGAGGCCATCTGCGCCGCGGCCAGGAACGGGCCCAGATATCCCAGGGCCTGGCCGCTGCCGTGCCCCTGAGTCTCGAACAGGATCGCAGGCCCCCGCCGCACCCGGGCCGCCAGCAAGGCGATCAGCAGGGTCACCCCGACCAGCTCGGCGATGACTCCGACATTGTTGATCCGCGCCATCAGCCGCACTCCGATGGCGTTGATCACTGTCGTCGCGACGATGAGGATGCAACCGAGCAGCACGGCGTTCTTGGCGGCATCCAACTTCACGGCCGGGTCTCCGATCAACTGGAACGCGGGCGAGATCTGGGGGAGCGTGGCCTGCGGCGCCAGGGCCACGGCCGCCAGGCTGATGATTGACCCGCAGAGGTAGACCCATCCGGCCATCCAGCCGACGGCCCGCGAGCCGGTCCGCTGCGACCACTGGTAGACCCCCCCCGAGAGCGGGTACCGCGCCGCCAGCTCGGCAAAGCACAGGGCCGCGGTCATTTGCCCGAGGAAGACGGCCGGCCAGGTCCAGAAGAAGGCCGGACCCCCCGCGCCGTAGCCCACGTAGAACAACTGGAACACGCCGGTCAGGATTGAAATATACGAGAACCCCGCGGCGAAGGACGAGAAGCCACCCAGCGTCCGATCCAGCTCCGGCTTGTAGCCGAAGGCGGCCAGGTCCCGAGTATCGTCCGTCGGGCTCCGCGACACGGGATCATCTCGTGGTGCGTGGTGCGGCGCGTGCGTGAAGACCAGTCCCTCCGCGCCGCGAAGGAGCACGGCGGCCGCAGAGCTCAGCTCCTCTTGGTTGCCAGGTAGATGCCCCACTTCATGTCGCCGTCGCGGCAGAAACCGACTTTCATCGCCCAGCGCTCGACCAGGTAGTGCAGGTCAGCCTGGGTGAACGACGTCAGGAACTCGGCCTGATTCTGGACCAGGCGGTCCGACTCACTCTGGAGGATCTCGATGAATCTTGCCGTGGCATCGTCCACGACCACGTGCTCGAACCCGGCGGCGCGGAGCCGCTCGCCGTAGGCTGCCGGCTCGAGGACATGGTAGCCGGTTTTCTCGAGGTAGCGTTCGAAGTCCGGGGAGCCCGGCGTCTTCCCCCGCGCGTAGTCGGTGATCACCAGGTGGCCGCCGGGGGCCATGAGCTGATGGAGCCGGCCGAAAAGCCGGGGCTTATCGGCGATGTGCATGAACGCATCGCGGCTCCAGATGAGGTCGAACGGTTCGGCAAACATCATCTCCAGCACGTCGCCGAGCAGGAACGTGACCGAGTCGGTCATGCCCAGCCGTTCCGCCTGATCCTGAGCAATGGCGACCATCTCCTCGGCCAGGTCGATGCCCGTGACCGTGGCGCCGTAGGTCCGCGCCAGGTGAAACGCGGCGCCGCCGATGCCGCTGCCCACGTCGAGGACGCGCACCCCCGGTCGCAGCGCCGGACCCAGCCGGGCGCACAAATCCTCGGTCGTGGCCTGGCCGCCCGTGCTGATATACCCGGCGCCGAAGATCTTCTCATAGCGCAAGATCCCGGAGCGGCTGTATTGGCCCTGGTTGTCGAACTTGGGAGGTGCGGCCGGGGCCGCGGGCGTCGTGGTCATGGGAGCATCGTTCTCGGGGGGCTCTCGTGGTGGAAGGCTCACACTGCGCCGGGCGCCGGCGCCGATCCCGGTTCGTGAGGCCGTGGCGATCGGCTCGAAAAACTCGGCGGCAGGTCAGGCGTGCGTTGAGGACGATTATTATGGAGGATTCTTCGAAGCCATGTAAACAGGTTAGCTCAGCGGGTGCACGTTGGTGGTCGGGCCGACCGAGACGACTGTCATCGGCCAGAGGGGCCAGTCGCCGAGGAGACGGCGCAGGTCGGCCAGGGTGACCCGGCTGAAGGCTTCCAGCTCCTGCTCCACCGACAGGTAGGCGCGATGGTACATCCAGTGAAAGCCCAGCGAGGCCAGCCGTCCCATGGGGCGCTCGCTGCGGAGGACCGTGCGGGCGAGCACTTTGTTCTGGGCCTGGACCAGCTCATCCTCGGTCGGTCCCTGGGACATCAGGGTCTGATAGACCTCGGCGATCCGGCCGAGGTTGACCTGGGTCGACTCCGGCTCGCAGCTCAGGAAGGTGAAGAACGTCCCGGCCTGATTGAAGTCCTGGTACGAGAGCTCGGCGCCGTCGGCGTGGCCCGGATCGATCAACGCCCAGTACAAGCGTGAGCCGGTATGGTCGCCGAGGATCGTCGCCAGCAGATGCGCCGCGTAGCGGTCGGGGCTCTCCAGCGGGGGCCCGTCGGCCACGCCGACGACGGTCTGCTGCTGGTCGTCGGCGCGGAGGATCGCGCGGAAGGCGCCGGAACCGCGGACCGGTCCGGCCTGCCGGCTCGCCGGGCCGCCCTGCCACCCCGCGCAATGGGCCCGCGCCAGCTCCAGCAGCGAGCCCCAGTCCGCCTTGCCGGCGAAGGCCAGCACGATATTGGCCGGGCTGTAGCGGCGGGCGAAATAGTCGCGCATCTGGCCGGCCGTCAAGGCCGTGATCGACTCGACGGTCCCCAGGATGCTGTTGCCCAGCGGGTGCGCGCCGAAGTGGGCCGTCTTGGCCGCCTCGTAGGCCACCGACATCGGGTTGTCCAGGTACATTCGGATCTCTTCGATGATCACCTGCTTCTCCGTCTCGAAGTCATCGTCGCGGAGCGTGGGCCGGAGGATGTCCGCCAGGACGTCGAAGGCGGGTGGGAGATACTCCGGCAGGCAGGTGACATGGTAGAACGTATCTTCCTCCGAGGTCTGGGCGTTGTGCTTGGCCCCGACGCGGTCGAAGTCGCGATTGACGGTCAGGGCGTCGCGCCGCGGCGTCCCCTTGAAGGTCATGTGCTCGAGGAAATGCGAGACCCCCGCCAGCTCACTCGACTCGTCGCGACTCCCGGTCTTGACAAAAAAGCCGGCGGCGACCGAGTATGCCCGATCGTTCAGCTCGGCGATGACCTGCATGCCGTTGTCCAGCGTGGTGTGGTGAAATTCCATGATCGTCCTTTGTCCGTGGTCCGTGGTCCGTTGTGGGAGCTCCCGCTCCATTGCGCCGTCCTGCCCCGTTTCCGAGTGCCTCGATTCTCCGGATCCGACTCGTCAGCCCGCGAAGCGAACCGCGGACTACGGATCACGGACACCGGACTCTTGGTCGGACTTCGGACAGCGAAGTGCAGTGGGTCCGAGGGTCAGAATCGTCAGGTCGTCGGGCCGGACGAGGCCGGCGGCGTAGGTGGAGACCTCCTCGGGGGTCAGGGCATCGAGCTGGCCGGCGATCTCCGCGAGGGGCCGGACCCGCCCGAGGAAGTACCAGTCGGAGGCCAGCGCGCCGGAGCGGCTCATACTCGACTCCTGGGCCATGATCAGCGAGCTCTTCAGGCCGGCGCGCATGGTCTCCAATTCGTCGAGCGCGACGCCCTCGCGGCCGAGCCGGTCGAGCTCGGCCAGCATCACGTCGAGGGTCTGCTGGGCCCGCTCGGTGGACGTACCCGCGTAGGCCAGCAGGGCCGCCCGGTCGCGGTGGCCTTCGTAAGTGGCGTAGACCGAGTAGCACAGCCCGCGCTTCTCGCGGACTTCCGTAAAGAGGCGGGCCGAGGAATAGCCGCCCAGGATGGCCACGGCCGCGCGGGCGCGGTAATAGTCGGGGCTGGAAACGGTCGCGGCGGGGAGGGCCAGGGCGATCTGGATCTGCTGGGTCTCGCGGAGGATGTGGTCGCGGCGCGGGCCGGCGGGCCGCGCGTGCACCCGCGGCTCCGGCCGCGCGGTCCAGTCGCCGAAGAGACGGCCCACGGCATCGCGGAGCCTCGGCCAGTCGATCGCCCCGGCCACGCCCAGGATCGCGCCGTTGGGGCGATAGGTCGCCGTGAAGAAGCTCCGGATCTGCTCCGGCGTCAAGGCCGCGACCCCCTCCGGCGTCCCCGGCGAGGGACGTCCCCAGGGGTCCGGGAAATGGCGCCGCCGCAGCTCGTAGATCACCTTCGTCCCGGGATCGTCTTCGAGGCTGCGCAGGTTTTGCAGGCAGAGCGCCCGGATCGGCTCGACCTCCTCGTCGTCGAGGTGGGGGCGGAGCACCACGTCGGCGAAGATCTCCAGGGCTGCCTCGAGGTTGCGTCCCAGCGTCGCCGCCGAGAGCGACGTGTGCAGGGTCTGGGCACCCTCGGCGTGGCTGACCCCCAGGTGATCCAGGGCCGTCACCAGCTCATGGCTGTCGCGCGGGCCAGCCCCGCGCGTGATCCACTCGGCGGCCATGGTCGCAGCGCCGCCGCCAAGCTCCAGGCCCTCGGCCCCCTCGTAGGCCACCCCGGCCGGGAGCAGCATCGTGAACGCGGCAGACTGCACGCCGGGCATGGTCTCGGCGACCAGCACCAGCCCATTCGCGTACGTGTGTTGCTCGATTGTCGAGGGATCTGCGTCGGTCACGGGCACCCCTTTGGATTCTGGTTTGCCGGCCTCAGGTTTTCGCGTGCAGCTTCTTGGGATGTTAGTTCGTTCCGTCCCGAATCGGCAATCCGAAATCCAAAATCCGCCCGGAATTGCTTCAATTGTCGACGGCTTTATAGAGCGTCTTGGCCCGTCGAAAGCCAACGTGGCGATAGAGTTGCACGGCGGCGGCATTCTCGGCGGTCACCTCGAGATAGGCCCGGTGCAAGCCCGCCTGACAGAACCCGGCCAGCGCGCGGCGGACCAGGGCCTTGCCCAGCCCCAGCCCCCGGTACGTCGGGATCACCCCGACATTCTGGATCGCGCCGATGGGACCCTGGTCCATCACCCCCTGGACCGTCCCCACATAGCCTTCCGCACAGGCGATCAGCCAGGTGGCGCCCGGCAGGAAGCCGGGTTTCCGCCGGATCTCGTTCATCAGCCGCCGGCATCCGTAGCGATCACCCAGGCAGGGGAAGACATAGGCATCGATCTCGCCCAGGAAACTGCGATACTTGACTTCGGCGTGCGGCTCCAGCAGGGCCTCGTCCCAGGGCACCCAGGTGAACGATTGCGGCAGCACCGCGGTCGTGATCGCCCGGTCCAGGTCGATCTCCATCCGGAACCGTTTGTAATACGTGATGGCCATCGCGTGGTCACCACCCGCACGCGCCCTAGGACTCGCCGGCGCCAGAGCCCCCTGTCGTCGTAAGGCATTATAAGATGGCCTTCTTCGGGCGGTCAATCACCCATTTGTCCGTGGTCCTTTGTCCGTGGTCCGTGGTTCGCTGCCGCGGGCTGACTCGCCTGGTCCGGGAAAGCTGAGGCATTCGAAAGAAGGCGCTGACGGCGCACCGGAGCGGGAGTTCCGACAACGGGCCACGGACCACGGACCACGGACTCATGACTCACGTGGTGGCCATATTGAGCGCTCTGGGGACGCCCGCACTGCTGGCCCCGCTCCTGGTCCGGGCCCGAAGACGGCTGCCGGCGCGGTGGTGGACTCGGCTGGCGGGGGTCGTCTGCCTGGTTCCGCTGTCCGCCCCCTGGGCCCTGGCCGGGACCCGGCATCCCCTGGCCATCGTGCTGGTGGCGATCCTGGGCGGGATCGTGATGCTCAAGGCGATCGACTGGCTGGCGTGCCCGCGGCAAGCGGACCATCCCGTGCGGGTCGGGCTGGCGCTGACGTTCTGGCCGAGCCTGCAGATCGAGGACGTGGGGATCCGGATCCCCGGGATGCGGCGGCGGCTGACCGTGGCCTCCGGCCGCCTGGCGTCGGGAGCCGTGCGCGTGGCGCTGGGCCTGGCGCTGACGGCCGTGGGTCAGTCACTGGGCGTCGCCGAGGGGAGTCTCTGGCTCGACGGCTCCCTCAAGGCGATGGAGATCTACCTCCTGGGCGGCGGGGCCAACGACCTCATGGTCGCGGCCCTGGGCCTGGCCGGCTACCGCGGCACCGACGCCTTCCGCTACCCGATCCTGGCTCACTCGGTCCTGGACTTCTGGAGCCGGTACAACGTGTGGATCCACCGCTGGCTCAAGCGGCACGTCTTCGAGCCGATCGGGCGGCGACGACGACGACCGGTCCTGGGCATCCTCGCCGTCTTCGCGGTCAGCGGGTTGCTCCATGAGTACCTTTTGCTGCCGGCCGCTCCCGACTTGCTGGGCTGGCAATGCACGTTCTTCGGACTGCACGGGCTGGGGGCGATCGCCGGCGCGGGGCTGGGACGTTCCTATCGAGCCATCACAGGCCGGCGCGTCCCGCGCCCGCTGGCCATCGCGGCGACGCTGGGCTTCGTGCTGGCCACTGCGCCGATCTTCATCCACTGCCTGGACCGATTCGTCGACCTTCACCGCGACCTGGGCGGGTGGGTGCTCAAGATGGCTGTGGAGCCATCACCGGCGTGATGAATCGGCCAGTTGGGAGTGGGAGCCGGTCCCTGCCTCCTGGCGGACCAGGTTGGACAGGCGGCCAAGCGTGAGAGATAGCTTGGACACAACCAACTGGTTCAAGCTGACCCCTTCTGCCACGGCCTCGCGCTCCAAGGCCCCATGGAGCGATTGGGGCAGCCGGACCACGAACCGTCCGCTCTTCTTGGGTGTGGCTCCCTCAACTAAGCCAAATCGCTCGATGGCGTCGGAGACCAGTTGCCGGATCTTGCGATACTCCTCGGTCTTGACGAACGCTTCCCGCGCCTCGCGCGTGCGATAAGCGCGGGAAACCAGTCCATCGACGGGGTTAAAGAGTGCGTTCGAAAGATCAGCCCACGACTCCGCTTCTTGGGCAGCCTGCTCGGCGGCTCTCATGAGCTCATCGAGTGCGTTCATGGAATCAAGACTCCTCATAGGGTGGGATCAATTCGATCTCGGAAGCAGTGAACTCGAGGTACATCGCCTCCTGGCCCAGAAGGGAGCAGAATCGTGCCACAAGCTCTCGAAGCGCGGGTTGATCGCCTTCCTCAAAGGCGACCCAAACCTCTTCCAGGACATCCGTCTGCTTGGAGCCGTCCTTCATTCGGTATGCGCCTTTGACCGGACCGGCGTGGGTATGACCACCGCTGAGGATGAACAGTGCGTCGTCGATCGCATCCCGAATGTCCTGGGGGACCCGGGTCCCATCATTGATTAGGTCAGAGGTATCAGGAGGATCGCCTTTCTCGCCATATTGCGCATAGTATCAAAGGCGATACCGAAGTCAAAAAGGCTGAGCGGGCGCGCTCGTACCCGGAGCAATCAACATGAAAGCGAACAACCTGAACGACCCAAAGGCCAAGGACGACGCCGAGTTCATTGACCGGCTTCTGGAACAAGACCAGGCGTTTCGCCGCTTGGCCGAGGAGCGTCGGCGCGAAGCGGACGAGGGCCGCGTCTCGACCCTGGCGGATGTCCGCCGGCGGCTCGAGGCTTCCTCGTAGGGGGCGAGATGCCCCGCACACTCGACATCCTACACGTGACCGTCGGGAACCAAGTGTTCGTGGAGGTGTTGGGCGTTCCGCGCGGAGTTGGACGAGGGCAGGGGGGTACTGGAGGTGCTGTCGCGGCCGGGCCGGGCGATGAGCATGGGGACCTCCACGCTGTGTCGGACCCGGTCGACGGTCTGGCCCAGGAGCAGGTCGCGGACCAGGCCGTGCCCGTGCGAGCCGACGACCAGGAGGTCGACCGGATCTTGACGGAGGTGGGCGACCAGCTCGCCGGCCGGGTCGGGCCCGTGGAGCAGCACGGCGCGGGCCTCATAACCGCGGTCGCGCAAAGCGGACACCAGCTCGCTGAGATAGCGCTCGTCGGCCCCGGTCTCCTGGTCGGCCGTCTCGGCGCCCAGGACGCGCGTCATGGCCGTGTCGACGACGTGGAGCAACACCAGCTCGCTGGGAGTGCGCTGGGACTGCGCCAGGCCCAGGGCCCGGTTGAGGATCTCGGCGTCGGCGCGGTCGTGTTCCAGCGCCACCCCGATGCGGGCCAGCGGGCGGGGTCGCAGGGCCTCGACCCAGTCGAGCTGCACGCTGGGCTGGGGCAGCCAGGCGGGCGACCGGAGCAGCATCGGCTTGATCGTCACCCAGACCAGCAGCGCGGCGGCGCCCCCGGTCAGGGCGTAAAGTCCCCCGGCGATCAGCCAGCGCACCGGGATCGGGCCGAGACGCAGGGACAGCTCCCCCAAGGCGCCGACCCACTCGCCGACCTGGTCCAGGACGAGCTTGCCGTTGAGCCCGACGATGATCGCCGCCACCGACCAGGCCAGGACCTGGCCCCACCAGGGGGTGGCGAATTCCCCCATGTTCCGCCGGTTCGAGGTGAAGTGGATCAGCGGGATCACCGCGAAGGAGAGCTGCAAGCTCAGGACCACCTGGCTGAGGATCAACAGCCGCTGCGTCGCCGCATCGCCCGCCATCGCGATGACCACGACCGCCGGAATCAAGGCGAGCATCCGCGTGATCAGCCGGCGGAGCCACGGCGCCATCCGCAAGTGCAGATAGCCCTCCATCACGATCTGACCGGCCAGCGTGCCGGTCAGCGTCGAACTCTGGCCGGCGCACAGAAGCGCGATCCCGAACAAGATCGGCGCGCCCCGGCCCAGGAACGACGGCAACAGCTTATGCGCCTCCTCGATGCTGGAGACCTCCACGCCGGCGCGGTGGAACACCGCCGCGCTGACGACCAGGATGGCCGCATTGACGAAGAACGCCGCGTTCAGCGCGATTGTCGAGTCGAGCAGATAGTAGCGGCACGCGGTCGACTTGCTGGCGCGGTCGGCCCCGATCCGGCGGGTCTGCACCAGGGCCGAGTGCAAGTACAGGTTGTGCGGCATCACCGTGGCGCCGAGGATGCCGATCGCCACGTACAAGGCCCCCGGCGGCAGGCTCGGCCGCAGCCCCGAGAGGACACCCACCACATCGGGCTGCGCCAGGAAGATCTGGATCAGGAAGCAGACTCCGATGGTCGCCACCAGCGCCAGGATCACCGCTTCCACCTGGCGCATCCCCCAGCGCTGGAGATACAGCAGCACGAAGGTGTCGAAGGCCGTGACCAGGCAGCCCCACAACAGCGGCAACCCGAAAAGCAATTTCAGCGCGATGATCGTCCCCAGGACTTCCGCCAGGTCGGTGGCCGTGATGGCGATCTCGGCCAGCACCCAGAGCACCGCGTTGAGCGCTGGGGAATACTCGGCGCGACACGCCTGGGCCAGGTCGTGGCCGGTCACCACCCCCAAGCGGGCAGCCAGCGTCTGCAAGAGGATGGCCATCAGGTTGGACATCAGCAGCACCCAGATCAGCGCATAGCCAAACTGGGCGCCCCCGGCCAGGTCCGTCGCCCAGTTGCCCGGGTCCATGTAGCCCACGCTCACGAGATAGGCCGGTCCCAAGAAGGCCAGAAAATGCCGCAGCCGCCGCGACGCCCCGTCTCCGGCAATCCCCGGCACCGCCACCGAGCCGTGGACCTCCTCCAGCGACCTCCGTTGCGGTGTCATTCCCCCAGCCATCGCCATGATCAGCCTCGCCATCTCGCCGAACCATCCTCTCACGCACGCGCCCCTGCCCTCGGCTGACGCCTGCCAGCCGGGGGCGGCCACCCCACACCTTCCCTTATCGGAAGGCGCGTTTTTTGCGTTTTCACCGTACCCGTCAGTGATCTCCTTATAACTTATCTTTCGGTTTTCTCCAAGAGTTGTCTCCGAATAATAAAAAAAATTTTTGGGTCGTCCAAAATCCCCTCGATCCTTCCCACCGAGGCCCGTGATGTAGCGTGGATTCACAGGGTGTACCGAAATGGCAACGGACCGCTCTCGGCAATGTGGATGGATGGGTGGCTCGAACCAGATTTCGAAGGGCCGCGTTGGGGACGATCGGGTGGTATAAATGGTAGGGTGGGGATTGTTCTGGTGGACTCGGCCGTCGGTCCGAGCACCAGGCTGGACTCGGCGTGAAGCCGACGGGGAGGGGACACTCATGCACGCTCTGAGAGCAGGGAAACGTCTGGGGATGCTGCTGGCGGTGGTGATCGTCCTGGGGTTGGCGGTACCGGAGGCGGAGGCCCAGGTCGCCGGCAGCGGAGTCCTGAGTTCGTACCGGGTGAGCAATTACTTCATTGCGCCGGGGTGGTACGGGATGAGCTACGGTTTTGCCAGCTACGGGATGCCCCAGACCTACTCGGTCTACTCGTCGTTCCCGGGTCCCTCGTACGGCTCGAACTTCCCACCCTACGGCCTGATGCCGGGCCGTTACGGGGTCGGCCTCTGGCGGCCTGGTTATCTGGCGCCCGGGTACGTTTACGGAGCCTCGTATTACCCGTCGTCGGCGTTTGCCTATCGGACGTTTCCGATGGTGTACGGGGCCGGGCCGGGAGGTGGTCCCGTGGCTCCATCGCCTCCGGTCGGACTGTACGCGCCGGCGCTGGGGCCTGCGGCCCTTTACGGTTGGTGAGCCTCCGTGCGAGAATAGCTCGGTCGTTCCACCGTCCCAGCCGCCGCAAGCCGAGGTCTGCAAGCAATGCTGTTCCCTGCGCTGGCCCGCGTCCGGCAGTCGATCCCGCAGCCGCAGGTGGAGGACGTGCCTGGCACGATCCGCCGGTTGATCCGTTCGAGCCGCTTGCGCCAGCGCATTCGACCCGGGGGCACGATCGCCGTGGGGATCGGCAGCCGGGGGATCCACGGCATCGCGGGGATCGCCCGGGCGATCGTCGAGACGTTGAAGGGGATGGAGTACCGCCCGTTCATCGTCGCGGCGATGGGGAGCCACGGCGGCGCGACCGCCGAGGGCCAGCGCGCCCTCCTGGCCGACTACGGCGTGACCGCCGAAGCGATGGGGGTGCCGGTCAAGACCGATCTGGAGACCCTGGTCCTGGGCACCAACCCGGTCGGCTTGCCGATCTATTTCGACCGCAACGCCTACGAGGCGGACGGGATCATCCTGGCCAACCGGGTCAAGCCGCATACCGACTTCCGGGGAGTCCACGAGTCGGGCGTGGTCAAGATGCTGGTCATCGGCCTGGGCAAACGGGAAGGGGCCAGCCAGGTCCACAAGCTGGGCGTCCGGGGGTTACGCGACGTCCTGCCGGCGGTCGGCCGCTTCCTGGTGCAGAACACCCGGTTCGCGCTGGGCCTGGCGATCCTCGAAAACGCCGCGGATGTGCCCGCCGAGATCGTCGCTCTGGAGCCCGAGACGATCTTTGACGTCGAGCCGGGCCTGCTCGAGCGCGCCCGCGGCCTGATGGGCCGGCTCCCCTTCGACCAGATCGACGTGCTGATCGTCGGGGAGCTCGGCAAGAATTACTCGGGTGCGGGGATGGATCCCAACGTGATTGGCCGGCTCATGGTTGAGACCCAGCCCGACTTCGACCGTCCCCTGGTGACCCGGCTGGCCGTCCTGGACGTTTCGGACGAAAGCCACGGCAATATTGTCGGCGTCGGCTTCGCCGACCTCACCACCGAACGGCTGGTCTCCCGCATGGACCCGGAGCCGTTCCGGATCAACACCTTGACCTCCTGTTGCCTCGAGCGATCCCGGATTCCGATCACGCTGCCGACAGACCGCGATGTGATCCAGGCGGCGCTGGAGACCTGCTGGCGCGTCGACCCGTCTGAGGCGCGGGTCGTGATCATCCCCAACACGCTCGAGCTTCAGACCCTCTGGGTCTCACCCCCGCTCGAGGACGAGGTCCGGGCCCACCCCCATCTGACCCTGGAGACCGAATACCTCCCCTTGCCCATCGGGGACGACGGCGCGCTGGACCAGGCCCGGTTGTTCCCCGAGAGCATTCGCGCACGCCGCTGGCGCCGCTCGCTCAACGGTCGGTAGTTGGCCGCTAGCGAGCCTTGGGCACGAACAGGACCGTTTTCTTGTGGAAGGTGATCGGGACCTCAACCCGCGGGTCCAAAGGCTT
This sequence comes from Isosphaeraceae bacterium, assembly GCA_021324445.1. Classification (GTDB taxonomy): domain Bacteria; phylum Planctomycetota; class Planctomycetia; order Isosphaerales; family Isosphaeraceae; genus JAJPJC01. Next base: position 23,411 of record JAJPJC010000215.1, on the reverse strand, counting down.
CCCGTTCAGCAAGCTGGCCATCGCCTGGAAGGTCTTGGTCGCATAGGACTCGACCGATCGGTCGCTGAACGCAATGGCGCGTTGCAAGAGATCGTGGGGCGCGCGGAGGTCGTAGGCGAGGAAACCCGCGAAGAGGAATTCGGGGAGGTCCGTGTCCTTCCGGTCCTGCAAGACCTGATAAGCCGCATACATCCCGTTGCTGCCGTCGGCCAGGACGATGGCAATCTTGGGATCGGCGGCGAGCGCTCGCTTCAATGCGCCGGCCGCCTGTGTCGAGTCCCGATCGAACTCGATCACGTCGAACGACTTTCCCGCGGCCTTGAGCGGGCCCGCCAGCGCCTCGAGCCGCTCGACGTCGTACGCATCGGCCGAGCGATCATGGAGGATGAGGATCCGGCTCTCCTCGGGCTTGCGGAGCATTCGGGCGGCATCCAGGGTCGCCTCGACGATCTGCCGTCCCGGCTCGGCGAAGGACGCGTAGCCGACGGAGTGGAGCAGCTTGCCGTCGTGCGTTGCGACGGACCGGTCGAGTAGGAGGACGGCCACCCCGCGCGCGTCGGCCTCGGCCAACGCATCGAGGACACCCGGTTCCTCCAGCGGCTCGACGATCAGTCCTGAGACCCCGCGCTCGACCGCCGTGCGGATCGCCTGGGCCAACTGCGTCGGCGTGAACGATACGACCCGGTCCGATATCGGGTCCCCTTCGGGGGCTTTCGGTTCGACGGACCGGAAGACAATCTGGACTTTCCCGAGCTCACGCCGCAGCGCCTGCTTCAGGTACAACCGGTCGCCGTTGGGGCTCCTGGACAGGATGAGCTCGACGATCTTGGCCGTCCCAAGGGATGGCCGCACTGCGTCCGTTCGCCCAGCATTTGCAAGGGAGGCCGCCTTGGGTGGCGACGGCGTTGTGCCGGCGAACAGGTTGCTACTCACCTCCGCGTTGCTCAGTTCCGGCGGCGGTGGCGGCAGGAACGAGGCGGAATTGCACCCGGGCACAACCAGCAGACTGGCCGCCAAGCCCACTACCGCCCATGTTGCGAGTCGCGACCTGGCCGTCGCCCCTTGCCCGTCCCCCGTTGATCGCATCGTCATCGTCTGCACATCCATCGGATTCAACCGTCGCACCCAGGGATCTTCCGAGAATCATAGACGCTTACCGGCTTCTTCGGCTAGTGCACCGTCCCGGTTTCCCTCGTCCGATCGCAGGATCCTCTCATTTCCACCCCATCCGGCGACCCTGTTCCTGGCGACCGACGCCCACGCCGTGGCGAAACAGCCGGGTTACCCGCCGGGGCGGTTCCTCACGACCGTCGCGAGCCCTGCCGGCTGATCGCGGGGTGCCCCTTGCATGCGTCGTCGGATTGCTGTATCCCGAACGGATGCGAGCGTCTGTGACCGTCCGGACGCCCTGCTTCCGAACAAACGCAGTGGGATGGTTCATGCCTCTTTTTACTATCTTGTCGATCGACGGGGGCGGCATCCGCGGCATCATCCCGGCGATGATCCTCGCCGAGATCGAACGACGGACGGGCCGCAGAATCGCGGAGATGTTCGACCTGATCGCGGGCACGTCAACCGGGGGCATCCTGGCCCTCGGCCTGACCGTACCCCAGGAACCCACGGGGAAGCGACCCCGGTACGAGGCCAGCCAACTGGTCTCGTTCTATGAAGAAGACGGGAAAGAGATCTTCCGCTCGTTCTGGCGCGATGTCGTCTCGCTCCACGGCCTGGTCGAGGAACGGTATCCCTCGGAGCCGATCGAAGGGGTGCTGCAGAAGTACCTCGGCGAGCAAACGCGGCTGAGCCAGGCGCTCACGGAGGTCCTCATCACCAGTTACGAAATCGAGACGTGCAGGCCATTCTTCTTTACCAGGAGGAAGGCCAGGGCCAAGCGCGGTATGCGGTTCGACCCCCGCATGTGGGAAGTGGCCCGGTCGACCACGGCCGCACCCGCGTATTTCGCGCCGTTCCAGATCCGGCGATCGAAGCGCTCGCATTTGCCCCCCCTCACCTTCATCGACGCCGGCGTCTTCGTGAACAATCCCACCCTCTGCGCCTACGCCGAGGCCGTCGGCGTGCACCGCCAGCCGGGGGGCGCTGCGGCCCCCGAAGGGCAGCCCGGTGGATCGAGGCAGAGCGAGCGCCCCGTCGAGGTCCGATCCGGCGACGACGCGGCCGGCATCGACTACTTGGTCCTGTCGCTCGGCACGGGCGAGATCAATGCGCCGATCCGGTATGAGGATGCCAAGAGCTGGGGCACTCTCCGCTGGGCTCGGCCACTCATTGACATCGCCTATGACGGCGGCAGCGACACGGTCGACGCCCAGATGAGGCAGCTCATGCATGTCGTCAAAAGGCCGTACCTTTACTTTCGTTTCCAACCGAGCCTCAGCGAAGGGGTCAGCGCGCTGGACGATACCAGCGCTCGGAACATCGAGGATCTCAAGCGGAGAGCCGAACTGGTCTTCGACGACCCGGAGAAATCGGAAAAGATCGAAAACCTTTGCAGGCTGCTGAAGCAGCACGTCGAGGGTGCGACCTAGGATCCCGGCCTAGGCCGGGATCGCATCCTTCTCGGAAGTAGTTCAGCTCGAGCAGCTGCCCTGGGCACTGGAGTTGCCGGAAGATTCAGGCAGCGAACTCAGCCGCACGATGAACCCAGTCCGGCATTTCGTATCATCTGACCCATCGCGAACAACCGATAAAACCCTTGAGTCCGGCGCGCCGGAGCGGTTGATCCGTTGGATCGCGCGGCCGAATTCGTCATGGAGAGGAGTCCGCATGATGGCACGATCCACCTGGTTGCCGATCCCCATCGTGGCCATGCTGCTCTTCTGCGCCGAGCCCGCACCGTGCGCGGCCCAGCCGCCCGGCGCGGCGGCGATGACATCACCTCCGGCCAATCCGGCGGCGCGGGACGCCCAGGCGGTGCAGCCTCAGCCCACGTCGCGGTTGCCGATCGACCTTCGCCGCCCGATCAGCTTCGCGGCCACCTTTCAAGCGCCGAGCCCAGCGATCGGGCCGGCGGCGGCGCGGCCCCCGGCGCGCGTGCCGGCACCGAGCGGCACTGGACCCGCGGCCCAGCCGCAACCCGTGCCCTTGCCCGCGACGACGTTCCCCCGGGTTCCCGGGCCAGGATCGGTCCCCGGCCCTCAGGTCACCGAACCCTCGGCGGCGCTCTCCGCGGCGGCGGCGGCCCTGGCGCCCCCGGCGGGGGACCTCTCGTTGCGGCTCAAGCCCGCCCCGCTGGAAGCGACCGATCTCCGATTCCCGATCAACCTGGCCACCGCCTTGCGACTGTCCGACGCCCGACCCCTGATCGTCGCCGCCGCCCAGGCGAGCGTCTGGGTGGCCGAGGCCCAGCTCACGCGCGCCAAGGTCCTCTGGGTCCCGACGCTCAACCTGGGCGGTGACTATATCCGGCACGATGGCGGCGGCCCGGATTTCAACAAGGGCATCATGACCGCGCCCAGCGTCAACTTCTTCTACGCCGGTGGTGGCCTCACCCAGTACGTCGCCACGACCGATGCCATCTTCCAGCCCCTGGCCGCGCGGCAGGTGCTGAACGCCCAGCACTGGGGCGTCCAGGCCGCCAAGAACGACGCCTTGCTCCAGACGGCCGATGCCTACTTCCGCGTGCATCAGCATCGCGGGATGTTTGCCGGGGCGCTCTATTGCGTCGAGCGGGGGCGCGACCTGGTCGAGCGGATCGCGCAATTGAGCCGCGAGCTGGTCCCGGCGGTCGAGGTCGACCGGGCCCGGAACATGCTCGCCGATCTCGAGCAGCAATCCGTCCTGGCGTGCCAGCGATGGCGGGTCAGTAGCGCGGACCTCACTCAGGTGCTGCGGCTGGACCCGCGGGCGGTGGTGGTGCCGCTGGAGTCGGATCATCTCCAGGTCACCTTGATCGATCCCGACCGGCCACTGCCCGACCTGCATGTGATCGCCCTGACCAACCGCCCCGAGCTGGCGTCGCAACAGGCGCTGGTTCAGGCGATGGTGCAAACGATCCGCCGGGAAAAGGGTCGTCCGCTCTTGCCCACGGTCCTGATCAACGGCTTCCAGACCCCCTACGAGTTACTCCAGGCCGGGATCTTCGGCATCGGACCCAACACCAGCCTCAACCAGTGGACCGGCCGCTTCGACATGAGCCCTCAGCTCGTCTGGCAGCTCGAATCCATGGGGATCGGCAACCTGGCGCGGATCAAGGAGCAGCGCGGCATGCAGTCCCTGGCGATCATCGATTTCCTCAAGACCCAGGACATGGTCGCGGGGGACGTGACCCGGGCCCAGGCGCGGCTCCAGTCGGCGTCCCTGCGGGTCGAACAGGCCGATCGCGCCTTGCGCACGGCCATCACCACCTTCAACGGCAATTACGAGGGCTTGCGTCACACCACCCGGTTTGGCGATGTCCTGGTGCTGGTCAACCGGCCCCAGGAAGTGGTCTTCGCACTCCAGTTGATGAAGCTGGCCTTCGACGAGTATTTCACGACGGTGGCCGACTACAACCGGGCCCAGTTCGAGCTGTTCCGCGCCCTGGGTTATCCGGCCCAGGAGATCACATTCCTGCGGCCGCCCGGCAGCACCGAGCCGGTGGACACGACCCGGCCCCCGTACCTGCCCCCCGTGGGCAATGGCCCACCCCCGGCAACCCGCTGAACCGCCAGCCTCTTCCTATTCGATGCTTCCCGAACACTGTGCGACCGCTCGAGCCGCTTTCACCAACTTCAGGCATCCGATTCGTAGGATGAATAGGATGGGAAGCGGGGCCGGATCCGGCCCGGCCGGCCGACCGGTCGCTCGGATCCGTGAGGCGAACGGATGCCAGGGCCCGCGCCGGGAAGGAATCCCAGGGAGGAGGCACACCGATGGCGAGGCGGGTGTGGGTCGGTCGTGGACGTCGTGTGACGGCGCTGGTCCTGGCGTCGGCAATGGGGATCTTCTCGCATTCCGCGGCCAGGGCCCAGGGCGATGGTCCGACCGGTGGTGGGCTCAACGGCACGCCGTTGGCAATCACGGGGATCCCGTGGGCCCGGGAGGGCGTGGGCGCCTACCGCCCGGTCATCTGGGCCCCGTACAGCCTGACCGGCCCCGCCGTACCGGCCTGGATCAACGAGCAACTCGTGGCCTGTCGCCCCGAGACCCGGGGTGGCTGGGGCTCCGGCACCCTGGGCTACGGCCACGGTGGCGTTGTCCCGGGCTTCTCCGGCTTTGGACTTTCGTTTCATCTGGGTTACGGATACGGCGGCTCTGGCCTGGGCGTGGGCGCCGAGGGCGGCGCTCCCTTTTACGGGGGTCCTGGCTATCGCTGCGGCGGCCAACCCTATGACGGTGGACCCGCCTTTTCCGGCCAGCCCGGTGCCCTGATTCGTCCCGACTATGTCCCTACCGGCGGGCCTGGTTTGCCCAGCCAGCCCAACGCCGGGATGGGCCCGCCCGATCGCGCCCGGGCCGAGGCCCTGGTGGGCCCAGGCACTCCCTATTTCGGGTATGACAGTGGCGAAGGAGGCGCCGGCCTGGGCGAGGACCCACTTCGCTGGGGCTACCGCGGCGGTTTTGGCCCCTTTACCGGTGCCTCTCCCTATCCCTACACCCATCCCAGTTACACGGCCGAGGCCGCCGCCAAGGGAACAGTTTACGACCCGTTCAGCAATGCGGGCGCATCGGAGTGGCATCCCACCAGTGGGGGTCCGGCGATCGAACCCGGTGCGGTCCCTCCCGGCGGGATGGGTTCGTCCGCTCCGGGCACGACCGCTCCGGCCGTGGAATCCAACCGCTCAACGGCCAGCGCCTCTCCAGCCCCGGGCGGGCCCACGGCGGTGCCCGTCCCCGTCCCCTCGCTGGGGATCGACGAGGAGCCGGTGGTCGGCACCGGCGGTGTGCGGGGCATCAAGGTTGCCAAGGTCGATCCCACGACCGCGGCGGATCGGGCCGGTCTCCAGCCGGGCGACGTGATCCTCTCCAGCAATGGCTACCTCACCGAACGGCCCGGAAACCTTGCCTGGATCATCGCCCACGCGGCGCCGGCCCGAGTCTTGAGAATGAGCGTTCGCAAGCTCGGCGAGGGACACGAGCGTCCGATCACCATCCAGCTTCCCAGCGAGCCGGTGAACACCGCGCGGCCGCCCTACTTGCCCCCGGTGCTCCCCGGGCCGCCGCCAGCCACCCGCTGAACCCATGGGCCTTCGCTCAGGCTGGCCCTGGTTCGAAAGGGCGGACCCGTCGGCTTGGAACGATTGGCGCGAACCGGGCCGAACTGCCGACGAATAGCATGAGGAGGGTCCCGCTTCTTTCGAGCCAGGAGGGCTTGATCCATGCCGCATCGCCCGATCGTGAGATTCCGTCCCGGTCTTGAGCGCCTGGAGGCGAAGCGACTCCTCAGCGCCAGTCGGTCGACGACTCAGAGCGTGAACCTCGACGGCGGCACAGCGGCCGGGTCTCGCCACTCGGTCCTCGGGCCGGCTGCGCACGCGACCGAGAGCGGATTCGCCAGCAAGCGATCGACTTTACCCACCTCGTTCTACGCATACCGCATCACCAACCCGAAGCTCCAGAAAGTCAACCTGATCCCTCCCTTCGGCCAGGTCCTGGTCCAATCGCGGCAGCCAGTACCCGGCCAGGTTTATAACGTCCTCTATATCGCCGTGAAAAACGCCACGGGTCAGACTTTCACCGCCAGCAACGATTTCCAGGTAAGGCTCAACAACCAAGCCCGATCCAAGCTCTTTCCGATTCTGACGGGTAGTCAGCAGTGGAAGCCGAATCAATGGATCGTCTTTTACATCCTGACCAAGAAGTACTATGGAGTCTCATTCATGCCCGGGGGTTTCGAGCTCCTCCTCGGCGGCCGGCGGTCGACGCTCGTCCCGGGCCCGTCGGGAATCTTTCTGCGGTTGAAATATAATCCCGCGACGTTCGCCAGGACGCTCAATTGGATCGTCGCCTATGGCCAGGGGGCGCAGTTGGGCCAGGGCTCGAGATTTGGCATGCCGGACACCGCCATCAACCAGATCGTCGCGGCACGGGAACACCGGATCGATTACGGCGGACATTTCTAGAGCGTCGTCCGTTGGAGTGGTGCACACATCCTCCCAACCGGACGCGTCATCGGGGGCACTCCCCCGGAACCCTCGCGGGCGCGTTCGGTTGCCGTTTCCACGGCCCAACGCCCGGCGCGGTCCCGGAATCACGAGACGGATCTGGCTCGGGCCATGATCTCAAACTCTGGCCCGGCAAGTGGATCGAAATGGAAAACTCAAGATCCTCACCTTCGTCATCAACGTTGTCACCGCCCTGAGCCGATAAGCTGACCAGGTCCGGTTCCGAGTGCGTGGCGAGTTCCGCGGTCTGGTCTGATGCGGAGGGACAGGGGAGGGAGTCACGATCCATGCAACGATCCCGCGGCTTCACGATCGTCATGGTCGCCCTGCTGCTCAATGGGTTCGAGGCATGGCCCTGCCGCGCCCAGGCCCCAATCTCACCGGCGCAAACGACACCCTCGAGCCATCAGTCCGGCCGCCGGGTGTTGCTCGTCAGCTCGACCCCGGCCCTGCTGCAAGCGACGTCACCCCCGGCCCCCTCGCCGGCGCGCGACGACCAGACGGCGGGCGGGACCTCCGTACCACCGGGCCGGTTCGCACCGCCGAACGCACCGACGGCGCCGATGTCGCCGGCGGCTGCGGCACTGGCGCCCCCGGCGGGTGACCTCTCCTTGCGGCTGAAGCCCGCCCCGCTGGAGCCGACCGATCTCCGCTTCCCGATCAACCTGGCCACCGCCTTGCGGCTCTCCGACGCCCGGCCGCTGAACGTCGCCACCGCCCAGGCCCACGTCTGGGTGGCCGAGGCCCAGCTCACCCGGGCCAAGGTCCTTTGGATCCCCACGACCAATGTCGGCTTCGATTATATCCGGCACGATGGCGGCGGCCCGGACTTCAACAAGGGCATCATGACCGCGCCCAGCGTCAATTTCTTCTACGCCGGGGCCGGCTTGACGCAGTTCGTCGCCACGACCGACGCCCTTTTCCAGCCCTTGGTCTCGCGGCAGGAGCTGAACTCCCGGCACTGGGACGTCCAGGCCGCCAAGAACGACGCCCTGTTCCAGACCGCCAGGGCCTACTTCAGCGTGCACCAGTATCGGGGCATGTATGCCGGCGCCCTCTACGTCGTCGAGCGCGGGCGCGACCTGGTCGAGCGGATCGCGCAATTGAGCCGCGAGCTGGTCCCGACGGTCGAGGTCGACCGGGCCCGGAACATGCTCGCCGACATGGAGCAGCAATCCGTCCTGGCGCGCCAGGAGTGGCGGATCCGCAGCGCCGATCTCACCCAGCTCCTGCGGCTGGACCCGCGGGCGGTGGTGGTGCCGCTGGAGTCGGATCATCTCCAGATCACCTTGATCGATCCCGACCGATCGCTCCCAGACTTGCAGCGGATCGCCCTGAGCAACCGCCCCGAGGTCGCGTCGCAAAAAGCGCTCGTCCAGGCGGCGGAGCTGCGGATCCGCCGCGAGAAAATGCGCCCCCTCCTGCCCACGATCCTGCTCAACGGTTTCCAGACCCCCTACGAGTTACTTCAGGCCGGGATCTTCGGCATCGGACCCAACACCAGCCTCAACCAGTGGACCGGCCGCTTCGATATGAGCCCTCAGCTCGTCTGGCAGCTCGAAGGCTTGGGGATCGGCAATCTGGCGCGGATCAAGGAGCAGCGCGGCAACCAGTCGCAGGCCGTCATCGAGCTCTTCCGGATTCAGGACATGGTGGCCGCGGACGTGACCCGGGCCCAGGCCCAGGTTCAGTCGGCGTCCCTGCGGGTCGAACAGGCCGATCGCGCCTTGCGCACGGCCATCACCACCTTCAACGGCAATTTCGAGGGCCTGCGCCATACCACCCGCTTTGGCGATGTCCTGGTGCTGGTCAACCGACCCCAGGAAGCGGTCTACGCGCTGGAGCTGATGAAGCTGGCCTTCGACGAGTACTTCACCACGGTCGCGGATTATAACCGGGCGGAGTTCGAGCTGTTCCACGCCCTGGGCTATCCAGCTCAAGAGATCACCTACCAGCGACCACCGGGCAACGTCGAGCCAGTGGACACGACCCGACCGGCTTATCTGCCCCCGGTGGGCCATGGTCCGCCCCCGGCAACTCGCTGAACGGCCGGCCTCCTCACCGGCCGGCCCTCGGAGGCCCTCCCTTCCTGAAGTGGAAGTCCCGCCTTCAGGCTCTCGGCAGGATCGGATTCCGACTGAAGGCGGGACTCCAACCCGGAGTGCGGCCATCCCGAGATCCTCGGCTCGAGACTCATCACGTGAGGGTCCCGAAGCAAAATCGGACGGACCCTCCGGCTCGGAAGAGAAACCGACCCTCCGGCTCGGAGCCCCTTGGCGCGAACCTGGCCGAATCGCCGACGTAGAGAATGGGAGGTCTTCTCGTTCTCTTGAGCCAGGGGCTTGATCCGTGCATCGTCACCCGCTGAGGAAATTCCGTCCAGGTCTGGAGCGATTGGAAGAGAAGCAATTGCTCAGCGCCAGTCCGGTGGTGCCTCACCGGGCGAACCTCGCCGGCGCCTCGAGGTCCGTGGCCCTCCCCTTGGTCGAGCCGTCGGGTGCTCACGGGACCGCCGGCAACCGATCACCTTCGCACAGGGGTTACCTCGTGTTCCGCATCACCAACCCGTCGTCTCTGATCCCCGTCAATCTGGTTCCTCCCTTCCAGCACGTCCTGGTCCAACACCACCAGCCGGTACCCGGCCAGGTGTATAACATCCTCTATGTCGCCGTGAAGAACGGAACCGCTCAGACGTTCACCGCCAGCGACGGCTTCATCGTCCGACTGACGAATCAACCCCACTCCTTCGCGTTTCCGATCCTGACCGGGACCCAGCAGTGGAAGCCGAAGCAATGGTTCGTCTTCTACGTCCTGACCAAGAAGTATTACCCGGTGTCCTTCGTCGGGGGGGGGTTCATGCTCGACCGGGGCGGCCGGATCTCGACGCTCGTGCCGGGGCCGTCGGGGATTTTCCTGCGCCTGAAATACGATCCGGCCACGTTCGCCAGGACGCTCGATTGGATCGTCGCCTATGGGCAGGGTGCGCAGTTGGGCGCGGGTCCGAAGTTTGGCCTGCCGGATACAGCCATCAACGAGATCGTCTCCGCCAAGACCCACCGGATTGATTTCGCCGGACATTTCTGATCGACCACCTGGGAGTGGGCCGCCGCGGCTGGTGTGCGCGCGGGCCTGGGCTCATCGGGTGGCCGGGGGCGGCCCATGGCCCACCGGGGGCAGGAACGACGGCCGCGCCGTCTCGACCGGCCGCACCTCGCCGGGGGACCGCCGGTAGGTGATCTCCTGGGCCGGGTAGCCCAGGGCGTGGAACAGCTCGAACTGGGCCCGGTTGTAGTCGGCCACCGTCGTGAAGTACTCGTCGAAGGCCCGCTTCAAGAGATCGAGTGCGTAGACCGCCTCTTGCGGCCGGCTGATCAGGACCAGGACGTCACCGAACCGGCTGGTCTGCTCCAGCCCCTCGACGGCGCCGTTGTAGGTGATGATGCCCGTGCGGAGGGCGCGGTCGGCCTGGACGACCCGGACGGCCGCGGCTTGGAGCCGCGCCAGGGCCTGCATCACCTCCTCCGCCACCCGGTCCTGGGTCCGGTAGAGATCCACGATGGCCCGCGACTGGTTGCCGCGCTGCGCCTTGATGCGCGCGAGGTTGCCGAATCCGAAGTTCTCGACTTGCCAGAAGATCTGAATACTGACGTCGTCACGGCCCGTCCACTGGTTGAGTTTGTTGTTGGCGCCCAGGCCGAAGATCCCCGCCTGGAGCAACATGCCGGCGGGAGTCTGGTAGCCGTTGAGCAAGATGTGGGGGAGGAGCGGGCGTGCTTTCTCGCGGCGGACCCCCAGCTCGGCCGCCGCGAGGAGGGCGCGACGTGAGGCGAGCTCGGGGCGGTTGACCAGCGCGAGCGGCATCAGGTCCTCGAGCACCAGGCCGGGATCGATGAGCGTGATCTGGAGGTGATCGTGCTCCAGCGGTTCGACCACCGCGCGCGGGTCCAGCCGCAGCACCTTGGTCAGCCGCGCGCTCGACACCCGCCACTCCTGCCGCGCCAGGGCGGCCTGCTGCTCCAGGTCGGCCACAATATTCCGCACCCGGTCGACTTCGTACGCCGCGACCAGATCGCGACTCAGGGCGGCGATCCGCTCGACCAGGTCGCGCCCCCGCTCGACACAGTAGATGGCGCCGGCATACATCCCGCGGTACTGGTGCACGCGGAAGTAGGCATCGGCGGTCTGGAGCAAGGCGTCGTTCTTGGCGGTCTGGACGTCCCAGTGCCGGGAGTTCAGCATCTGCCGCGCCACCAGGGGCTGATACAGGGCATCGGCCGTGGCGCCGAACCAATACAGGCCGGCACCGCCATAGAAGAAGTTGACGCTGGGCGCGGTCATGATGCCCTTATTGAAGTCCGGGCCGCCGCCATCGTGCCGGAGGTAGTCAAAGCCCAGGAAGAGGTCGGGAACCCAGAGGACCTTGGCCTGGGTCAACTCGGCCTCGGCGACCCAGACCTTCGCCTGGGCCAGGGCGACGATCAGCGGCCGGGCGTCGGAGAGCCGCAAGGCGGTGGCCAGGTTGATCGGGAAGCGGACGTCGGTCGGCTGGAACTGCGCGAAGTTGAGCTGCGGGCGGGTGGCCAGGGGTGATGGCGGCGTCGCCGCCGCTGCGCCGGGGCCGGGTGAGCGCGCCGGCGGCGCCGTCCTGGGCAGCAAGGTCGGGGGCACGGCAGGGACGCCTTGACCCGGCCGGGCACCCCCGGGCGGGGGCAGCCGCGGCGCCGGCACGGGCGACGGTCCGCCGGCCTGGCCCGGCCGGAGGCCGGCTGCCCCCGGAGGAGGAGCCGACGGTGGCACATCCCGGCCGCTTTGCCTCACGAACCGCTCGATGGCGGAAGACACCGCCGACGGCAAGGCGCGGTCCGACGGCTGGCCCCCGGTCCGCGCGCTGGAACTGAAGGCTGAGGGAGCCATCCCTGCCGGCGAGGTCGCACGCGGAGCGCGCGGGGTGGCGTTCGTCGCCCTCTTCACCGGGGCCGGGGCCGGCTCGGCGGCGACGGCCGGCTCGACCCCGCACAGGAGCAAAGCCAAGGCGAGGATCGATGGGCAGGCGGTGCGTTCCGTCATGACGAGCCCCGGTCCGAGCGAAAAAACGGGTGTTCACCGGGTGGCCGGAGGGGGGCCATGACCCACCGGGGGCAGGAACGGCGGCCGGGCCGTCTCCACCGGCTGGACCTCGCCGGGGGGCCGGCGCTGCGTCAGCTCGCGCGCCGGGTAGCCCAGGGCGTGGAACAGCTCGAACTGGGCCCGGTTGTAGTCGGCCACCGTCGTGAAGTACTCGTCGAAGGCCGTCTTCAAGAGCTGGAGGGCGAAGACCGCCTCTTGCGGCCGACTGATCAGGACCAGGACGTCGCCGAACCGGCTGGTCTGCTCCAGGCCCTCCACACTCCCGTTGTAGGTGATGATGCCCGTGCGGAGGGCGCGGTCGGCCTGGAAGACCCGGACGGCCGCCGCCTGCAGCCGCGCCAGGGCCTGAAAGACCTCCTCCGCCACCCGGTCCTGGGCCTCGAAGAGATCGATGAAAGCGAGCGACTCGACCCCGCGCTGCGTCTTGATCAAGGCGAGGTTCCCCAACCCGAGATTCGTGAACCGCAAGAGAGGCTGAATGCTGAAGTCATCACGGCCCGTCCACTGGTTGAGCTGGTTGTTGGGGCCCAGGCCGAAGATGCCGGCCTGGAACAGCTCGAAGGGGGTCTGGAAGCCGGTGAGCGCGATGAGGGGGATGAACGGGCGCGCCTTCTCCCGGCGGACCGCCCACTCCGCCCCCTGGACCAGCGCCCGGCGTGAGGCGACCTCGGGACGGTTGGCCAGGGCGATCGGCATCAAGTCCTCGAGCTCCCGGCCCGGATCGATCAGCGTGATCTGCAGGTGGTCGTGCTCCAGCGGCTCGACCACCGCGCGGGGATCCAGTCGCAGTACCCTCGTCAGCCGGGCGCTCTGCACCCGCCACTGCTGCCGCGCCAGGGCGGCCTGCTGCTCCAGGTCGGCCACCATGTTCCGCGCCCGGTCGACCTCGAAGGCTTGGACCAGGTCGGGGCTGAGGGCGGCAATCCGCTCGACCAGCTCGCGCCCCCGCAGAACGCAATACACGGCGCCGGCATACATTCCGCGATACTGGTGCACGCGGAAGTAGGCATCGGCGGTCTGGAGCAAGGCGTCGTTCTTGGCGGTCTGGACGTCCCAGTGCTCGGAGTTCAGCACCTGCCGCGCCACCAGAGGTTGGTACAGGGCATCGGGGATGGGGATGATCCCATACTGGTTTCCCCACAGGCCGGCACCGCCATAGAAGAAGTTCGTGCTGGGCGCGGTCATGATGCCTTTATTGAAATCCGGACCGCCGCCATCATGGCGGATGTAGTCGAAGCCGAGGTTGAGGTCCGGCATCCAGAGGACCTTGGCCTGATTCAACTCGGCCTCGGCGACCCAGACCTTCGCCTGGGCCATGGCGACGATCAGCGGCCGGGCGTCGGAGAGCTTCAAGGCGGTCGCCAGGGTGATCGGAAAGCGGACGTCGGTCGGCTCGAACTGCGCGAAGTTCAGCCGTGGGCGGGTGGCCAGGGGTGATGGGGGCATCGGCTCCGGCCCGCCCATCCCGGGCCTCCGCACCGCCGGCGCCGACCTGGGGCGCACTCCCGGGACGCCCTGACCCTCCCGGGCCTCGATGGCCGGGCGGGCCGTCGATGGCTGCATGGGTGGTGCTGGTCCCGGCGGCTGGGCCGCGCAGGGAAGGAGCTCAGCCCCCACGAGCACCAGGGCCGCGACCGGCTTCCATGCGGAGATGGCTTGGTTCCTCATAGTGCGCAAGGCCCCATCCTTGAGCCCAGGGCGACGATGGTTTCGATCGCGCCGATGATACAGGATCGGGAGATTCATCGGCTTGGCCAGGCCGTCCGGATGATCGTATTCTGACGGGCTGGTGGAGTTCTTGGGCAGGGAGTCCGGGAGGGAGAAGCAATCGGGGGTAGGAGTTTGGAAACGAGAATTCTTTTCCGAATTTCCCAGATTTGATTGATCGAAATGGGTAACAGCACAACCGGCCGATCGGTGAAGCGTCGCCACGCGCCGGGGCAGGAGTCCGCTCGGTGAAGCTGGGTCAATGGGGTGGTCCCCCCGTGGCCTCCCGTTCCTGTCGCCACCGCATCGCCTGTTCCTCCTTGCCCCAGGCTACATACAACGTGATCAGCCGGTCGAGCGCCTGCTTGAGATGGGACTTATCCTCGGCCGGGATCGAGTCGGCGCGTGCTTTCATGCCCTCGTAGCCCGAGACCAGGAGCGGCTCGGCGTCGGCGAACTTCTTCTGCTCCAGGAGCGCTGCACCGAGGAGGGACTTCGTGTCGAAGGTGGTCCAGTCGTCGGGCTGGATCTTCTGGCGCAGGGTCAGACACGCGCGCAGTTTCAGCTCCGCCTCGGCGGGTTTGTTCTGGCGAAGCAGAATCGATCCCTGGACGGCCAGTGCGGAGGCGTAGGCGGGTGAATTGGGGTTGCGATCAAACAGGCGGGCACCCTCGGCCGCGCGGCCGGCGAGCCGGTAGGCGATGGCCAGTTGGTTGCGGCAGGCGGCGGTGTCTGGGTGGCTGACCCCTTGCATGGATTGCCGCACCGCGAAGGCGCGCTCGTATTGCCTGACCGCCTGGGGCGCGTCTCCCAAACTCAAGTAGGCCAGACCCAGCATCTCGCGGACCGCGGCTTCGGCCAGCGGCCGATCCGCGAACGTCTCGCCGACCTGCGACTCGGTGGCATCGACGGCCTTGCGCAGCGTCACGTTCTGGCCTTGGCCCCCGTTCCAGAAGGCCTCCGCCAGCGACACGCCCCCCGGGTGGCCCGCCGATAACAGCGTATTCTTGAGGAAGTCCAGGATCGCCTTCTTCTCGTCCTCCGAGGTGCGCGCCGCCTTCTCCGCGGCCCGGGCCTGCTGGAGCTCCTTCACCGCGGTCAACCACGCCGTCTCCGCCTGAGCGAGCTTGCCTGTGGCCGAATCCTTCTGGTTCGAGGTTGAGCCCTGCTTCACGTCGCCGCCTTCCTGGAAGCCGGCGCCTCCGCTGGAACTGGCGCCTCCGCTGGAGCCGGTGCCGGAGTTCTCGCTGGAGTTGGAGCCGCCACTGGAGCTGGAGCTGCCACTGGAGCGGGAGCCTTTGCTGGAGCCGGAGCTCTTGCCCGAAGACTTCTGCTCTCCCGACTTCTCCGACCCGAAGAAATACGAGTAACCCCAGGCGCCGACGACCCCGCAGACCAAGGACACGATGCCCGAGAACAGCAAGACGCGGGTCAGTGAGGGTGGCTGGGCCGGCTGGCTCCGCTGCTGCTCGGGGCGCTTTCCGGCCTCGTCCCCCTCCTGTCCAGCCTGGTTCTTGCGGCCTTTCCCTGGCTCGCCCTTCTCGTGCTCGCCGTACTTCACCTTCCCCTCCCCGTCCCCCGCGCCGGAGCGGTCCGGCGGCGACCGGTCCGATTCGATGGGGACCATGACGAAGTTCGGATTGAACGCCTCATTGGGCTCGCGGATTCGGTTCGTCTGGACGACCATGGTCCGATCGGGATGACTCGTCCAATCGGATTGATACGCGGGTCCTTTGGTGATGAGCGGGGCGTCGGTGCCGATGACCTGAGGGGCCTCCGGCCCGCCGTTGCCGGTCGCGCGCTCGCCGTCCTGAGGCGGATCGGTCCCCTGTTGCTCGTCGTGTTCCTGCTGGTCGCGCCGTCCCATAACACACGGTCCCTTTCCCAATGACGAGAATTCCTCTAGCCGCTTCCCGTCACGCCCGACGGGGCCTCTTCCGATCCGCCCTCGGTCTCGATCGGCGCCGGCGACTGAGCCAGGCGCACCGGGGCGCCATCGGTGAGGATGGACAGCTTGCTGCCCATGAGCACCGCATCCGAGGTCTCGATCGGTACCCATTGTTCCCTCCGAGCGGTGTTCGACTTGATGGCACGATTGGTGACCTCGACCCACTCGCCGTCGGTGGTGCCGGTCTGGATTTCGGTACGCACCGCACGGCCGTTGACGTACCGCCACATGAAGGTCTTGCCGCCGGCATAGGTGAGGGCCGACTTGGGCAGAGCCTGGACATCGGGGCGCTCGACCCTGACCTCGCCGTAGGCATACATCCCCGGCAGGATCTGGCTGCCGGGATTGGGCAGGTCGATCTCGACCCGCAGCGTCCGGCTGTGGACGTTCAGGGCCCAGGCCAGGCGGGTCACGGTGGCCGGCAGCCACTCGTCGCGGTAGGCCCAAACCTTGACGCGCGCCTCGGAGCCAACATGGACATAGTTGGCATCCCGTTCGGGGACGTCGACGAAGATGCGGACGATGTCGGTGCGATCAACCACGTAGACCGGGGCGGCCATGGCGGGTGAGACGTCGGGCGCGCGCTCCCTGGCCGTGGGGTCCCCCGTCTTGGGCAGGACGAAGTCCCAGGTGTTGGCATTGCGGGCCACGATGATGCCGTCGTAGGGCGCCAGGAGCTTGAGGTAGCCGACCCAGGCCGCCAGCCGCCGGTCCTCACTCCGGGCCACGGCCAAGTTGGCGCGGGCGAGTGCGACGTTGACCTTGGCCCGCGACCAGCGGGCCTCGGCGGCGATCAGTTCCGCGGCCGCCTTGGCGATTTCCGCCTTGGCGTAATCCCGCCAGGCGATGTCCGCGTTCAACTCATTCTGCGACTCCAGCAGGATCTGCGGGGCGATGACCTGCCGCTCGACTTCCTTGGCGATCCGCTTGACCTGGACGTCCCAGCGCT
Organism: Isosphaeraceae bacterium; assembly: GCA_021324445.1. GTDB lineage: Bacteria > Planctomycetota > Planctomycetia > Isosphaerales > Isosphaeraceae > JAJPJC01. The sequence goes on along the minus strand of JAJPJC010000215.1, from coordinate 6,580 downwards.
GGACCTCAGCCTCATACTTGCCCAGGATCGACTGGGCCGCCTCCAGCCGCGCCTTGGCCGCCTTGACCTCGGCGTCGGCGACTTCCACATCCACCTGGGCCACCCGGACTGCCTCCTCGTCGGCGACGACGGTCGCCTTCTTGGTCTCCCAATTCTCGCGCAACTCGGGCACGAAGAGATCCGCCAGCACCTCCCCCTTCTTCACCTTGTCGCCGATGTCCACGTTCCACTTCTCGATGAATGCGGTCACCTTGGGATAGATCGACGTGCGCTCGTAGCTCTCGATGAAGCTCGGTTGCCCGACCTCCCGGGAGATCCTCCGAAGCTGAGGGTGGATCATCTGGAGCTCCGGAGGCTCCGAGACGCTCGGGGCCGTCGGCTCTTCCTTGGCGCAGCCCGCCGCCGCGAGGCCGGCCACGAGCCAGAATCCGAGCCGGCGGCGGCGAGCGGAACCAACCCTGTTGTCGGGCTGCGATAGGCTTTTCAAGGATCGTCTCCCGTTGCGTGTCCCCTGCGCCGGGCGGGCCGGCCGCGGGCCACCCCGACTGGCTGAGCAGACGCTCATGGCAGGCCCTCCTCGTCTGCCGCCACGTCCTCACCACCCGTGTCCTCCGGGCCATCGCCGTTGGCGCGCGAAGAGAGCTCGGGGTCATAGTGCGCGCTTTCGGGGTTCTCCGGGTAGAGCGACGGCGAGCGGGGTACCTGCTGGCCGATCACCAGCGCGAAAATCGAGGGGAGCACCAGCAAGGTGGCGAAGGTGGACATCACCAGCCCCCCGATCACCGCCCGGCCGAGGGGAGCCTCCATCTGGCTGCCGCGCTCCAGTCCCAGCGCCATCGGCACCATGCCGACCGTCATGGCGCAGGCGGTCATCAAGATCGGCCGCAGCCGCTCGCTGGCGCCCAGGATGGCCGCTTCGGCGGAGGGTTTGCCCGCCTTCCAGTGCTCATCCATGAACGTCACCATCATCACCGAGTTGGACACGGACACGCCCAAACACATAATCGAACCCATGAACGATTCGATGTTGATCGTGGTGTTGCTGAAGTAGAGGATGGTGACAATTCCGGCGAGGACTCCCGGCACGGCCCCGACGGAGATCACGGCCAGCCGCGGTGATTGGAAATAGGCGGTCAAGAGCACCAGGATGACGAACACGGCGACCGCCAGGCCGATCCCCAGCGCCTGGAACATCTCGGTCATCGACGGGAGCTGGCCCATCTCCTCCTGGCGTACGCCGCGGGGCGGGTCGCCGACGGCTGCGACCGCCTGGCGGACTTGCTTGGCGGCTCGACCCATGTCCTCGCCCTCGACGTTGGCGACCACGGTCAGGTAGCGCTGCGACATGTCGCGGTCGTACTCGCCGGGCCGCACGCTCTCATGAACCCGGCCGTCCTTCGTCACGTCGCGGATCATCAGGGGGACATAGGGGTTGATCGACTCCAGCGGCAAGGTCTCGACGTCTTCGGCTTTCTCCATCCGCAGGGGCGGCACCTGGATTTGCACCAGGTAGTCGAAGCCGGTCCTCTCGTCGATCCAGTAGTTGAGGTTGGTGAACCGGGTCGAGGAGGTCGACATGACCAGGGCACGCTCGACGTGCTTGACGGTGACGCCGATCAAGCCCGCCAGCTCGCGGTCGATCTCGACCTCGAGCGTGGGGTAGTCCAGCGTCTGCTCGAAGCCGACATCGCGGAGGAAGGGATTGCGCTTCAGCGCGGCGGCGATTTTTTCGGCATACTTGCGGATCTCGTCATAATTCGTGCCCACGAGGCGGACCGCGATCGGCTTCGAGGCGCCGAAGCTCATGACCTGGCTGACGATGTCGCCCGGCTCGAATCCGAAGGTACACTTCTCCGCCTGTTGCTCCGCCTCCCGTTTGGCCAAGCCCCCCGTCTCCAGCCGCTTCGCCAGCCACGGGACCACCCGCTCGGGGAGGACCTTGCGGAGCCGCTCGCGGAACTCGTCGAGCTTGATGCCGCTCTCTTCCTTCAGCTTGACGCGCAGCCAGCCGTCGTCCGGCCCGCGCATGAACAGCACCATGTTGTCGATGCCGAAGTTGGGGGCGACCTGGCCGACGAAACCCATGGTGATCACGATGTTGCCGGTGCCGGCCTCATGCTCGATCTCCTGGAGGCACTTCACCCCCATCTCCCGGGTCAGCTCGAAGCTCGAGCCCGCCGGCGGCCGGAACCGCAGCACGAATTCCCCCTGGTCGATCTGCGGGAACAATTCGGTGCCAACCTGGAGGCCCAGCACTCCCAGGATGACGCCACTCGCGGCCAGATAGATCACGACCGACCACCAGCGGTGCGAAACGAACGCTTCCACGGCCCGGCGATAACTCTTGATGAGCCGGTCGAAGAAGCCGGGCTCCTGCTTCCGCTTCTCCTCGTGCTTGAGCAGGTAGACGCTCATGACCGGCACGAACGTGCTGGAGAGCAGGTACGATGAGATCATGGCGAAACCGACTGCCAGGGTCAGCGGCATGAACAGCGCGCGCAGCGGGTCTTCCATGATGAACGCCGGGATGAACACCGACAGGATGCAGAGCAAGGCCAAGAGCCGCGGCACGGCGGTCGCATTGCTGGCGTGCAGCACGGCCGTGGCGATATTCGAGGTGTGCTCCATCTGCACGTGGGTGTTCTCGATGGTCACCGTGGCCTCGTCCACGAGGATGCCGATCGCCAAGGCCATCCCGCCCAGCGACATGATGTTGATCGTGTTCTGCGTCACCCAGAGCCCGAAGAGCGAACCGGTCAGGGCCAGCGGGATATTGAAGACGACGACCAGCACGCTCCGAAGGTCGCGGAGGAACAGCAGGATCATCAACCCGGTCAAGCCCGCTCCGATCGCACCTTCGGTGGCCACGCTCTCGACCGCGTGCACCACCGTGGGCGACTCGTCGAACTCGAAGGTGATCTTCACGTCCGGGGGCACGGCGTCGCGGAACATCTGCATCGACTTGTGGACGTCGGCCACCACCGACAGTGTTGAGCCGGTGTCCTTCTTGATGATCGGCAGATGGATCGCCTTCTGACCATTCACCAGGGCATAGCCGTAGTCGATGTCGGTCGCATCCTGGATGGTCGCCACATCGCGGAGGTAGACGTTCCGGCCCAGCCGGAGCGGGATGTCACCCAGGCGCTGGATGTCCACCACCGTGGCGTTGTTGTGCACGATCGGCATCGAGTCCTTCACGTAGATGTTCCCCGAGGGAATCACGACGTTCCCGGTGTGCAGAGCCTCGACCACGTTCTGGGGGTTCAGGTTGTATTCCAGGAGCTTGCGGGGATCGACATTGATGATGATCGACCGCATGTTGGGGCCGAAGGGAGAGATGGCCACCGTGCCGGGGACGTTCTTCTGCACCAGGGGCCGGATGATGTTCTGCGCCAGGTCGCCCATCGCCCCGATCGAGGTCTTCTCCCCCTCGCTGACGAAGACCAGGTAACCGATCGGGATGCTGCCGGCGTCCATCCGCATGATCATCGGCGGCAAGGTCCCCGGGGGCATCCAGGACATAGCCCGGTCGGACATGGCCACCACCTGGGCCATCGCCTGGCCCATATCGGTTTCGGGGAAGAACCCAAGCTCGCACAAGGCGACCTGCTGGATGTTCCGCGTCTTGATGTCCTTGACGCCATCGACGTACTGGAAGTACAGCTCGAGCTCGTTGACGATGAAGCCCTCCATCTGGTCGGGGCTCATGCCGATGTAGTCGAGGAACACGTAGATCTTCGGCACGTTCAGCGAAGGGAAGATGTCGACCCGCATCTTGCCATAGGCCAGCATGCCGAGACTGACCAGGCCGACGACCAGCATCAGGAGGGTGATGGGATGATCCATCGCCAGGACGGTAGGATTCGCGGATCCCGCTTTCTTCGGGGGTTCGGCGGCCACCAGTGGACCTCCTCGATACGGTGGGCCCCGCTCAGGGGCGGGCTTCCAACGGATGCGGTCTCAGCGGGGACGTTCCTGGGCCCTGCCCGGGCACTGCTGACGACCACGGTCACGCCGCACGCGCGGAACGATCCGGCCGGCGCGGCACTCGGCGCTGACGGATGAGCCGGCTCCGGGCCTTTCTCTCCTGACGCCCCGCGCGATCAAGGTCCTAGAGTCAAATCCCGTGCCGAATCGATCGCGGCACCACGGTTTTTTTCCCGCGACGGGGTCACGGAGCCAGCGCGGGCCGTCCGTCGAGGATCGGCTCCCGGCGCGCCGGCACGTCGCCTCCCGGTCGTGTCACCACCTGCCTGACCAGCGCCACGGCATGCATGCGCCTCTCCGCAGCCGCGCGCAGCCCCTGGTCCCGGAGCGGCCAGCACCGCTGGGGCATGGTGCCCAGACCGACCGAAGTCGGCTTTTCCCTGTGAGCCCAGGCCTGAAGGCGAGAAATCGTCAAATTCTTTCCGTCGTCCCAAAATCTGCGTATAATGATACAGGGACTTGTCCTTGTCATAAGGATTGCATGATCGCCTCTCGGAAGTCGAAGCCGGCAGTGTGAATCGGACCAACGGAGCGAACTCCAGTCGCTCTCGATCGAGATCGATCAAGGTTTCGTTCGCGCTCGTCCGGCGGTTGGATCATCGTCGCATCCATCGCGGGCGTCATGGTCGGTCAGCCCGCACGGGGCCGGGACGAATCCTGAATCAAGACAACCGGCGCAAGTCCCGTTCCTCCAGGCGGAGCAGACCATGATCCTCACTCGTCTTCCCGGCGTGCCCGGGCTCCTCGTCAGCTTGGGCCTGACCCTGGGTCTCCCGGCGCAGGAAGAGATCCGGTTCCCCAACGATCGGGCGGGTGTCGGCGCCATGGGGCTGATTGGGCGCGGCACGGCTCCTGGCGAAGAGATCGAGCGACCCGCGCTCGGCCCGCCCCGCCCCGTGTACGTCAATACCTACACCCCGATCCCCGTCATCAACACCCCGATGCCCGTCCGGACTCTCACCGGGTCCGTCACCGGGAATCAATCCCGCACCGCGGATCGCACCGGGACAACGCCCGCGCAGCGCGCCGGGACCGAGCCGGTCGATCGCTTCCCCGTCCAGCCGGCCCTGGCCCGGACCAATCGCTACAGCGTCTATCACCGGGGTTGGCTCCACGGCTTCTGGAATGCTCGCGTCCCCAATTCCTGGAACCGGCGTGGTCCCGGGAGGGGGATGGGTTGGGGAATCGCCGCCTGGCTGGTCGGTCCCATGGTCTACAACTGGGCCTACTTCCCCTACCACAACCCCTACTCGTACTCGGGCCCAGACCGCATCGCATCGCCCGGGCACAGCCTCCCGGTGGCCTCCGAGGGGTCTCACCCGATCAACCCCCTGAACGCCCCTTCGAACGAAGCGGTCCTCCGCAAGGCGCTCGAGTGTTTCCAGGCGGCCCGCGCGTCGTTCCGGCGGGAGGATTACACCCAGGCCCTGCGGCTGGCCGACCGGGGGGTGCGCCTGATGCCGGACGACCCAGAACTGCAGGAATTCCGCGCCCTGGCCCTGTTTGCACTCCACCATTACCGCGAGGCGGCGGAAACGCTTTACGCCGTGCTCGCGGTCGTCCCCGGCTGGGACTGGACCACGATGATCAACTTTTACGAGAACCCCGCGACCTATACCCGACAGCTCCGGATCCTGGAGAGCTTCTCGGATGCGAATCCGAACGTGGCTGCGGCCCACTTCGTGCGGGCCTACCACTACCTCAGTCTCGGAGCGCCCCAGGCCGCCGTCCTCGAATGGAAACGGTCCCATGCGCTCCAGCCCGACGACTCACTCGCAGTCCAGTTGATCCAGGAGCTCGAGCCATCGAAGCCAGGGGCTGCGACTCGGGTCGGCCCGAGTCCGGTCAGGTCGACCGCGACGGCCGGTCTCGCGCCCGCCGGTGGTCTCGGCAAGCTGGAAGGGACCTGGACGGCCCACCCCGGGAAGGACACCACCCTCACCGTGACCTTCCAACCCCAGGGGCATCTGGTCTGGATCGTCAACCAGTCGGGGCACGACCGCACATTCAAGGGCAAGGCCATCGTCAACCAGCAGACCTTGACCCTGGTCCAGGACCAGGACAACGCCATGGTCGGGGAGGTCGCCTGGCAGGGGAGTCGTCATTTCACCTTCAAGCTCTGGGAGGGGCCGCCAGGGGACCCGGGGCTTACGTTCACCAAAGCCCCGTGAACCAACCGAGCGATGGGATCACGGATGAAGCTCGGGATGCCTTCAGAGGGAAACAGCCCGATGGCAAGGGCCCAATCTCGGCGCCGCGCTGAGCTGAGACGGTCTTGACTCCGACCGCGCCGCGGTGGGTTAACGGGCAGGTGCCGGGGCGCTGGAGCCGGTATGCCCTGGGCGGCGTTCCGGTGTCGCACTGGCGAGTCCCTCCTCATCAGTCCCAGGAGCGACGCGCACCGGGACACCCTCGGCGAGGCGGGTGAGGTCGCCGAGAACCACCTGTTCTTTGCCGTCGATCGGCACCCAGGGATCCGCGCCGTCGGCCGGCGGCTGCTGGCGATTGGTGACCTCGATCCAGTCGCCATCGCTGACCCCGGTCTGCACCTCGGTTCGCACCGCATGACCGTCGGTGTAGGTCCAGCAGAAGG
>JAJPJC010000359.1 GCA_021324445.1 Isosphaeraceae bacterium | reverse complement strand
GGTGTAGAGGATATACAGCGGATGCTCGCTGTCGAGCGACTCCGGCGGGCAGGTGGCCGGGGCGCCGTCCATCAGCTCGTGCCACCAGTGGTCGCGGCCGGGGCTCCAGTCGACGTGGCCGCCGGTCCGGCGGTAGACCACCATGTGCTGGAGCGTCGGGCACAGGGCCGCGGCGCCGTCGGCGTTCTCCTTGAGCGGGACGAGCTTACCGCGGCGAAAGCCGCCGTCGGCGGTCACCAGGACCTTGGCCTTGCAGTCCTGGATCCGCCCGGCCAGCGACTCGGCGCTGAAGCCGCCGAAGATCACGGTGTGCGGCGCACCGATCCGGGCGCAGGCCAAGAGCGCGATCACCAGTTCCGGGACCAGCGGCATGTACACCGCGACGACGTCCCCGCGCGTCACGCCCAGCCCCTTGAGCACGTTGGCGAACTTCGAGACTTCGCGCAACAGGTCCTGGTACCGCAGGACCCGGCGGTCTCCGGGCTCTCCTTCCCAGACCAGTGCCGCCTTGTTCTTCGACGGGCCGGCGCAATGGCGGTCGACGCAGTTGTACGAGGCGTTGAGCTGCCCCCCGACGAACCACTTCGCGAACGGCGGCTGCCAGTCCAGCACCTTGTCCCACGTCCTGTCCCAGTGCAGCGCCTGCGCCTGCTCGGCCCAGAAACCCTCGGGATCGTCCTTGGCGCGGTTCCAGAGGGCCTCGTACCCGGCCAGGCTGCTGACCTGCGCCTTGCGCGCGAACCCCTCGGGAGGAGGGAAGACCCGGGTCTCGTGCAGGACGCTGGTGATCGATCCGCCGCCATGGTCAGCGCTCATGGTCGCAAGGCTCCTCGGTCGCGATGGAGGAGGGAGGGTGCTAGTTGTTTTGCGCGCGCCGAGACGAGGCGCAGCGGCCTCTCAGCGTGCGCACCTCCGGCTGAGTTTGGATCTTAAGACGCGATTCCGAGGGAAGTCAATCACCTGGGAACGATCGGGTCGGCTCTGCGAGAGACCACCGCAAGGCGGGACTCCCACGCAGGCAGAGCGGTATCCCGGGAGATGCCGTCTCAGCCGCGCGGTTCCGGGCCAGACCCATCAGTCGGTCGGCTCGGGCTCCTCGTCGCCGTCGTCAAACAGGATCGACAGCGCGATTTGAAAACCAGGGAGCAGCTCGCCGCCTTCGAGTGTGTCGCCAACCTGAAGGATGCGAACGCTCGTCGGCGAATTGTAGACGTAAACCTTGTTGTTCACGGGATAGATGACCCAGACCACCCTCACACCGGCCTGGAAATACTCCTCGATCTTGATCGCGACGGCATCGGCCGTATTGGATTGGCTGACGACCTCGACGGCCAGATCGGGGACAACATCCCAAGCTTCCGTGCGCGGGACGCGGCGCCTCAAGGGCCAGCGCTGAGCCGAGATGAAGGCCAGATCGGGGCGACGCTTCAGTTTGCGGGCGCGATCGATCAAGAAGAGCGTCTCGGGCACGACCCGACCTAGCCGATTCGCGCGGGCGAATGGTCCCATCAGTTCCTGAAGCAAAGCTGCAAGAACCGACTCCTTCGCTCCCATCGGAGGGTTCTCCACGAATCTGCCGTCCACAACCTCGTAGAACTTGAGGGCGTCGGAGTGCCATCCCCGAGGCGGGAACGACTCCGCAACCTGCACATCGGTGGCCATGGCGAATTCTCCTTCCGGGCCGTCTCGCCGTATTATCGAATCTTCCCGAGCGGATGGCGATCCCAGAATCGGCGACGGTGGATCATTTCGGAGCCAGCGCCGCCAGCCCCGCGTAGGTCGCCTCGAGCAAGAGCCACATCTCCAGCCGCTGGAGCCGGCGGGCGAGGGTCTCGCGCGGGGTGTCGGGCCGGGCCTCGGTGCACAGGTCGATCATCGCCATCGCGTTCCAGGTGCCGCCGGAAATCAAGCGCCCGGCCAGCGCCGAGTCGCCGTGCTCGTCGAGCAGGGGCCGGGCCGCCGCGGCCAGCGGGGCGAAGACCGGGTGCCGGCCGACCCGACGGAACCAGTAGGCGGCGTTGCCTGGATCGGGCTCCCGGCGGTGCGCAAGGCCGTGCCAGTACGCCGAGTAATCCCGCTCGCCCTGGTCGTCGGCCTGCTGAGCGGCCTCGTGGCTGGCGTCCCAGAAGTCGCCCAGCTGGAGCAAGCCGGCGGCCAGCGCCCGCCGCGACCGGCTGGCGGCGCCGGGGAACACCGCGGCCCAGGCCGGCTCCGACAGCGCTCGTGCCAGCCGCGGCCTCCGCGGCGGCGCCTGCACCAGGGGCAAACCCAGCGCGGCGTCGTCCCCGAGCGCGTCGTGGGCCAGCGCGGCGATCAGGTCGGCCGGCGTGACCGCCCCGGTCGCCACGATCGCGCCGGGGAGCTCGCCCGACTCCAGCCGGCCGATCAGATCCGCGACCGCGCTGCCGTCGGACCTCAGGCGGTATCCAACCCCGTCCACGATCAGACGATCCCCGAGCACCCCCATGGTGCGATCCTCCTTCCCGCTCACCGGCGGCCGAGGGCGGCTGCCCCACAGTCACGGATCAGAAGAAATAGCCGGTCACCAGCCGGTAGATGTCCTGGTACGTGACGAAGACGACCAGGCCCAGCACCAGCACCAGGCCGAGGTAGGTCCCGGCAATCACGGCGGCGTCGGGCAGGGGCCGTCCGCGGACCTTCTCGGCCACGAGGAAGACCATCTGGCCGCCGTCGAGCGGCGGGATCGGCAAGAAGTTGAGCACGGCCAAGTTGATGCTGAGGAACCCCAGGAACTGGATCAAGTGGATCAAGCCCTGCCGGGCGGTATCGTAGGCTACCGTCGAGATCATGATCACGCCGCCCATGCTGCTGGTGCTCACCCGCCGCGTGGCCAGGCTGCGGAACGTGGCGTAGATTTCCAGGATCTTGTCGATCGTGTCGTCGAAGCCACGCCGCAGCGCCGCGGCAATCGGCTGGGGTGGGAGCTTGCGGACCAGGAGCAAGAACCGCAAGCCCCGGGACGGATAAAACCAGGTCCGATTGGGCTCCGGCGTGACATGATACGGCTCGGAGGCCTTGTTCACGACCAGGTCGACTTCCTGCAAGGGCCAGTCTTGCATGATGGCGAAGGCCGCGACCCAACTGGCGGACTGGTCGTCGAAGTTGAACGTGGTGGCGCGCTCGGGAGCAGGCGTCGCCCGGGCACCGCGACCCTTGGCCTTGTCCTGAGCCGGCTCCCGGGGTTTGGGCGGCTTGAGGGTCATCGAGTTGATGACGTCGCCCGGCTTGAGGCCGGCCCGCGCCGCCGGCGAGCCGGGCTGGACCCCCACGACGTGGGTGGTGATCGGCAAACACAGCCCCAAGCCGGGGATGTCGAGGTCCTCATTCTCCAGGTTGGGCTCGACCCGGGGTGGGGTGTCGTCGGGCGTCACGGTGAGGGCCTGGACCGTGCGCGCCCCGTTCGCGGCCGTCCGCGCGACCTCGAAGGTCATGGGCCGGCCGGCCTGCTCAAAACAGAGGTAGGGCAGCCGCATCGGATCGAAATCGTCCTGCCCGTTGACCTTGATGATCTGGTCCCCGGGGCGGAAGCCCGCCCGGTCCGCCAGGGAGCCGGGCTGGACGGCGCGGACCGGATCGGCGGCCATCCGCAGGCCGAAGTCGACGAACTGTGCCGGCGGCAGGGTCAGCTCGAAGCGTTCCGAGACCGGGCCCTCGTCGGCGGTGGCGGCCGGCCGGCGCTCGATGTGATGCACGATGGGCCGGTCGGCATACCGGGCCAGCAGTCGTGCGTAGTCGTCGATCGACTCTAACCGCCTCGGCGGCTGACCCGTGGGGCCGGCCGCTGCCAGCGTGTCGACGAACGCCTTGACCCTCCGACCCTCGAGCCCGGGATAATCGGGCGGATCGGCCATCCCGGCCGGTGCCAGGAAGGCGCCGATCTTGAGCCCCTCGCTTTTCCCCACCCCGATCGTCGGGTACTCCTTCTTGGGCTCGCGCACCGGCTGGACGTCCATCGCGATCAAGTCCGGATCTCCCGGCCGCTTGACGCCGAAGTGGAGGACCTGGCCGGGCCCGCTGAGCAAGACCTTCACTTGCAGCGTGGGGAAGCTGATGTCGCGCCGGCCGTCGATCACGACCACCTCGTCGCCGGCCCGCAGGCCCGCCTTGTAGGCCGGCGAGCCGGCCGCCACGGCGCCGATCTTGGCGGGGATCTCGTCCATGCCATGCCCGTAGGCATAGACGAAACAGACCAGGCCCAGGAAGATATTCATGATCACCCCGGCCGAGATGATCGCCATCCGCGCCCCCACCGACTTGTTGGGATAGGCCCGGGGATCGGTCGACTTGTTCGCCTCGTCCTCGGGCCCCTCGCCCAGCATCTTCACGAACCCGCCCAGGGGAATGGCCGCCAGGACATACTCGGTCTCGCCCCGGCGGAAGCCGAAGAGCGTCGGGCCGAAGCCGATCGAGAACTTCTCGACCTTCACGCCGTTCCACTTCGCCAGCAGGAAATGGCCCAGCTCGTGGATGAAGATGACAAAGCCCAGGCCCAGGGCCACCTTGAGGATATTCAGCCAAAAGATCAGGGTTTCCAACGCTCTACCTCCCGCCGGGCCCAGGCGTCGACGCTCCATAGCGTCTCGAGCGTGGGCCGAAGATCAAACGTGTGCGCCTCCAGGGCCGCGCGGCAGGCCCGGGCGATGTCCAGGAAGCCAATCGCACCGGCGAGGAACCGCGCGACCGCGACCTCGTTGGCCGCATTCAGCGCCGCGCCGGCCGTCCCGCCCCGCCGCATGACCTCGAAGCCGAGATCCAGGCTGGGGAAGGTCTCCCGGTCGGGAGGCTCGAAATGCAGCGCGAAGGATCGGGCCCAGGCCAGCCCCGGATTCGGTCCCGGGACCCGGTCCGGGTAGGTCAGCGCGTACTGGATCGGCAGCCGCATGTCCGGGGGCGAGAGCTGGGCGATCACACTGCCGTCGACAAATTCCACGAAGGAATGCACCACGCTCTCGGGGTGGATCACCACCTCGACCTGGTCGGGATCAAGCTGGAACAACCAGCGCGCTTCGATCACCTCCAAGGCCTTGTTCATCAAGGTCGCCGAGTCGACGGTGATCTTCGGTCCCATCTGCCAGGTCGGATGCTGGAGGGCCTCCTCGGGTGTCACCGCGGCCAGCTCCCGGGCGGAGCGGCCCCGGAACGGCCCGCCCGAGGAGGTCAGGACGACGCGGCGGATTTCCGCCCGGCCGCCGGCCTTGAGGGCCTGGAAGATCGCCGAATGCTCACTATCGACCGGCAGCAACTCCGCGCCCCGCGCCCGGGCCAGGTCCATCACCAGCGGCCCGGCGACGACCAGGGTCTCCTTGTTGGCCAGCGCGACGGTCTTGCCGGCCTCCAGGGCCGCCCACGTCCCGCGCAAGCCCACCGCCCCGACGATCGCGCTCAGGACCCGATCCGTCCCCGGATCCTGCACCATCCGGACCAGACCGTCCAGCCCGGCCAGCACCTGGACTCCCGTCCCCCGCAGCTCACGTTCCAGCGGCCGCGCCAGTTCCGGATCCGTCACCGCAATGAACCGCGGTCGATGCACTGCCGCCTGCGCCGCCAGGTCCCGCCACCGAGTGTGGGCGCTGAGCCCCCAAGCCCTCAGCCGCGTGCCGCCATCATGCTCGATCACACTCAAGGCACTGCGACCGATCGAGCCCGTCGAGCCGAGGATGACAACATGAGTGAGTGAATCAACACGGTCCATTCGGCGCTCGCTGCGCTGGCTCCTGGTCGTGGCTGGTGGCGGGTGGCCCGCGAAGACGTTCTGATTCCTGGCCACGAACCACTCAAGAGAGCATAAGAGATTCTCGGCTCGCCGGACAAGCCGGGCTCTTGTCGGTGGTCCGTGGTCCGTTGTAGCCTGGTGAGATCGCCGCTGCGCTTGATGGTCAGGGGTCGGGCGCAGACAGTCCGGACTCGTCGTCACTGACAATCGCTGTGGGCGGGCGCCCCACTGACCTCGGAGCGATACATGCGCGTTCGTCGGTTTCGAGCCGGGCACCTGACGAGGGTCGGGGCAGTCGGACTCTCTGTGCTGATCGTGCTCGGCTGTTCCCGGGAGGAAGAGCTGAAGCTGGATCCGGGGGTCTCGCCCTTCTTTCCGGGCGAGGCGGGGTCCGCCCCGGGGCCGGCGGGCCCCGTCGGGGCGGCCGAGTCCGCGCCGGCCGCGCCCGAGGCTCCCCTCCGGCCGGAGGAGGTCGAGCGCCAGCTCCGGATCGCGCTCCGCGGGATCGAGAAAGGGGATGTGGCGCGGGCGAGCCGCACCCTGGACCGGATTCTCGCCGTCGATCCGCTGAATCGCGAGGCACTCGTCGGGCGCGCCACCGTCGCGCTGGATCAAGCCCGGCGGGCCACAGCAACGCCGGAGCGCGCCACCGCGCTGGAGCAGGCGCTGGGCCCGGTGCGGGCCCTCCGGCGCGCCACCGAGAAGCCGACGAAGCGGGAGGCGGACCTTTTCGGCCGGGTGCTCTACACCCAGGCCCAGATCGAGGTGAGCCGAGGACAGCAGGATCGAGCCCTGGCCGTGCTGCGGGAGGCCTACGACGGGGGGTTCGACCCCTTCGACCAGGTGGAGAAAGACCCGGCGATGGCGTCGCTCCGCGCGTCGGAAGGCTACCGGGCGCTGCTGCGGAGCCTCGACGAGGCGAACCTGGTGAAGGCCCGCCAGCGGATCAAGGGCCTGCTCGACAAGCCGCTTTCCTTGGCGTTCGACTTCACGCTCCCGGACCTCGACGGCAAACCGGTCGCGCTGGGGCAGCTCCGGGGCCAGGTCGTGCTCATCGACATCTGGGGCACCTGGTGCAAGCCGTGCCGCGAGGCGATCCCCGGGCTGATCCAACTCTACCGCAAGCACCACCGCCGCGGCTTCGAGATCGTGGGCATGGACTACGAGCAACACGCTCCCGATCAGCCGACGGCGGTCCAGATGGTCAAGCAGTTCGTTCAAGCGGCGGGCATCCCCTATCGCTGCGTGATGGGCGACCAGGCGACCCTGGAAAAGATCCCCAACTTCCGCGGCTTCCCCACCACGATGGTCATCGACCGCTCGGGGAAGGTCCGGATGCTGATCACCGAGAACTCGGCGGGAACGCCCGAGATGCTCGACGATGCCGTCGCGGTCCTACTCGCCGAGCCGGCCCCGCAGGCCGGCGGATCCGACAAGACGGCCAAGCCCAAGTGAGGTCGGTTGCCAAGATGTCTCCGGGGCGAGTGTCTGGGAAGAGCCTCTACTCCGGAACCGACCGATCCGATCGCGCGACGCCTTATCGGGGTCCCCTTCGCATTGTCAGCTCCGGTCGGGGCGGCCCGCGGCCGGGTTGTTTAGGAAGGAGTTGCGACGATTGATCCGGGCTTTCGAGATGGCCTCGGGTTCTCATTGCCGGTCTGGATTCGCGTCAACCGCACTCGCTGTGTGTCGGGAGTGTTTGTGAACACCACGCGGCAGACGGTCGCTGGATCGATACCGGCCGTCAATTCTCCTTGCCCTCCGTAGGGCGAGCTTGAACCAGGACCGCGTTCGTGGCAAAGCGCAGCCAGACGGGCCAGGACGGCACGGAAGACGGACTTCGGCAGTGTCACCTCGATGGACTCTTCCGGTTCCACTCCGATCGAGCAAATGCGACACCGATCGCCGTGCCAGTCGAGTTGAAGTCCCTGCTCGGGGCAGAGTCTGAGCAACTCGTCGACGAGTCCGACGACCCCGCCCTGTGTGGGCCGAAAGACTTGGCGAATCAATTCTCTCAATGGTGATGGATTCTTCATCAAGAACGTCCAGGACATGCTTCTCGAGCGTTGACCAGGCGGCCATGAGCTCTTCCAAACCGGCGCCGAGGTCGAATTGAACCAAGCCTTGGCTCAGGGGGAACCACTCGTTGATTGCCCTGGCAACGATGTCCTCTGGAACATCCACCACCAGGATAGCAGGTCCGCCCTCGTCCGGGAACTCTGCGGCTTTGCTGCGGGCGTATTCTTCTGGCGTGCCGAACAGGAAGGGTCCGCCTTCGAGGCACCTTGAGAAACCATCACTGCATGCTTGTCCGCCGGGCTCCCGAAAACTGGGGTCCGGACCCTCTTGCCGGATTCGCTCCGCGCGTTCCTGGGTTGTGCCGTGCGGCAGGATCATGCCGAACTTCCGGTCTCTCAGGAGGAACAGTGGAACGACCGGCTCGAAGTGGCTGCTCTCCGGCACCCCTGGCCGCGCGGACTCTGCGTGAAGCTGTGAGCTGGCACCTTCAGTCGAGGCCCCAGCGGCGTGGGGGCGTGACCTCGAAGCGGCCGGTCGGGGGGCCGAAGCGGACGCCGACCTGCCAGAGCAGGTCGGGCTGGTGCTTGGCCAGCAGGTATTTCATGACGACTTCGTCGGAGGGGGGCATCCCGGGGTCCTGGAAGACGACGCAGAGCCGGGCCAGGGGCTTGCGCGTCTTGGCCTCCCAGACCTCGATCAGGCCATGAGGCCGGCGCGGGATGCGGTAATACTTCTCGCCATTGAGGACTGTCAGGCAGTCGAAGTGGCAGAACTCGTGGAATTCCTTGGGCTCGACGACGTCGCGCACCAGCTCGGCGGCGACCAGCTCGGGGACGCCCTGCTGGTAGGCCGAGACGTCCAGTTGCATCGGCTCGTCCTCGCGGGTCGCCTGCGGCTGGCTCTTGCCCTCGATCACCCGGAAGATCTCCGTGGCGACCAGCCGGGCGTAGCCGGCGCGCAGCGCCGGGCTGGAGATGACCAACTGGGGGAAGGACGCGGCGGTCCGGACCACCTCGTGGGCAAACGCGCCGGCCTCGCGCTGGAGCTTCTCCATCCAGTAGCGGGGCATGCGCGCCCGATCGGTCTCCGAGTATCGGAACGCACGCGGACCGACGTCGGGGATCCGCACATCCGTCTCGCCGCCGTGGCGCTGGAGCGTCCGCAGGACCGAGTCGTACGTCGCCTCACCCCGGACGAAGCGGTCGGCCGCGTCGACGTGTCCCCCACTCTTGACCCGCACGATCCGATAGCTCGGCCGCGCCAGGAAGATGACCTCGCGCGCCTGCCGGTCGTCACGGCTGCGGGCGTCCTGGACCTCGATCTCCCAGCGCAGATATCCGGTCCGAATCATGATGATGACTGGCGGAGCTTCCCGCGAGGTTGGCTTGGTTCAACCGCCCTGGATGGCCGGCACGATCAGGATCTCACCGGCGGTCCGGTCGAACTGACGGATCGGGGTGGTTCGCCCCGGACCGTCGAGCCGGAACGCCAGCCGGCCGGCCGTGAAATTCTCGGCGAAGGCCGTCTCCGCGGCGGCCACGGTCTCGGGCCGATCCTTGTCCCACTCGGCCAGCGTCAAGTCGCCATGGCCCGTCTTCAGCAGCCGGAGTTTCGACATCGTGAGCACTCCTTCCCTTTGGTCGGTTGTCCGTCGTCCGTGGTCCGTGGTTTCGACACGCCGAGCCTGGGTCCTCCGGACATCCTTCGCGGCGCGGATGCCGATTCTACTCCAAGCCGGCAGCCGGGACCACTGGTTTGAATCGGGCCGGTGGTCGTTTGTCGGGCCCTCCCGATCGATCGTGCCCAGCGATCTCGCTCGTCATCAGCCGGCGCCGCGATTGACGAACTACGGACTGCTGGCCGCTGACTTGGCCTTCTTCCGCACCTTCTGCGGCTTGGGACGCCGTTTGCCGAACGTCCCCCGGAACAGTTTGCCTCGCTTGGTCCGCCGATCGCCCTTGCCCATGGCCTGACTCCCTCGTGGTGCGGTAGGTCAGGCTTTAGCCTGACAGAATCGGAATGTCAGGCTAAAGCCTGACCTACGACTTCAGAATCGGAATGTCAGGCTAAAGCCTGACCCACGACTTCAGAATCGCCTGACTTGCGACTTGAGCGTCGTTCGTGCCGGGGTAAGCTCTTCGCTCGCAACTCGCAACATCCCGAGCCGCTCTTGAATTTCCAGTCCTATCGGACTAGGATGGCAGTTGGTCCATGACGTTTGTCGTTTCCGCAGTCCGTCGTCGTCTCGACGGCAGGAGATCCGAAGATGCCCCGTCGTCGCTGGGTCGTGCGGGCGGGACTGGCCGTGGGGCTGGTCTTGGTCGTGGGTTGTCGGGCGCGCGTGGCACTGGAGAGTGCCCCGCCGCCTGGTCCAGCGACGGCCGGTCGGCCGGCCCCGGCCGATCCGGGCCGGGGACCCGCTCCGCAGGCGGCCGCAACGCCGGTCCGGCCCGCGCCCGCGGCCGTGCGGATCTCTCCCGAGGTGTCCACGATAGCGGCAGATGATCCCGGATTGCAACTCCTGGCGGCCGATGCGGCCGACCCGGCGCGCGACCGGACGGTCGAGGTCCAGTGGACGGCCGAGCCGGCGGGACTGGCCGCAATCGAGCCCGGGGGTTATCTCCGGCCCCTGGCGCCGGGCGTCGCGACCGTGCATGCCCGGCGCGCCGGAGCCGACGGCGCGCCGCCGGCCGAGGCCAAGGTGACGATCGAGCCGCGGTCGAGCCGGCCGTGGGACTTTGGCCAGGACATCGTGCCGATCTTCACCCGGCTGGGGTGCAACACGGGCTCGTGCCATGGGCGGCTGGAGGGGCAGAACGGCTTCCATCTCTCGCTCTTCGGCTACGATCCGGCCGGGGACTATCAGGCGATCGCGCGCGACGCCGGCCAGCGGCGGCTTTCGCGGCTGGCCCCCGAGCAGAGCCTGCTCCTGGCCAAGGCGACCGGTCAGACCGCCCACGGCGGCGGGCGCCGCATGACGATCGGCTCCCCTGACTACCAATCGCTGCTGGCCTGGGTCCGCGACGGAGCGCCCCAACATCGCGGGCAGAGTCATGGGGCGGTTGTCGCGGTCCGCGTCGAGCCCCAGGGCGCCGTGCGGCTGGCCGAGCCCGGCACGCGCCAGCTCCGGGTGGTCGCCCAGTTCGCCGACGGCCATCACCGCGACGTGACCCGCATGGCGCTGTATCGAGTCAACGACGACTCGGCCGCCTCGGTCAGTCCCCAGGGTCGCCTCGCCCTGATTCGCCGCGCCGAGACCGACTTGATCGTGCGCTATCAATCGCACGTCCTGGCGACTCGGCTGTCGACGGTGATCAATCCCGACCTGGCTCTCGACTTCTCCCGGCTCAAGCGGCGCAACTTCATCGACGACGAGCTCTTCAAGCGGCTGGAATCGCTCAAGGTACCCCCCAGCCCGCCGGCCGGCGACGCCGCATTCCTCCGCCGCGCCGCGCTGGATCTGACCGGCGAGCAGCCGACGCCCGAGGAGGTCCGCGGCTTCCTCGCGGACAAGGATCCGGAGAAGCGCGCTAAGCTTATAGACCGGCTGCTCAGGGCCTCTGAGTTCGTCCTGTTCTGGCGGATCAAGCTCGGTGACCTGCTCCAGATCAGCTCGGCGCGCCAGGGCAACGGCGCCTATCGTTACCACACCTGGATCGAGCGCGCCCTGGCCGAGAATCGCCCCTGGGACGAGGTCGTCCGCACGCTGCTGACCGCCGTGGGCGACCCGAACGACCTCCAGACCGGCGGACCGGTCAACTACGCCATGGACACCCTGGTGCCCAACGAGCAGGCCGAGCTGACCGCGCAACGCTTCCTGGGCCTGCGCATGCGATGCGCCCAGTGCCACGACCACCCGTTCGACGTCTGGACGCAGGACGCCTACTACGGCCTGGCCGCGTTCTTCGCCAAGGTCCAGCGCAACGGGGCCGGGCCGATGATGGGACGCACCACGATCTCGATCAACCCCAAGGGCCAGGTCGTCCATCTGCGGACCAGGCAGCCGGTCCAGCCGCGGTTGCTCGACGGCACGCCCGTGAAGGTTCCCGAGAAGGAGGATCCGCGCAAGGCCCTGGCCGCCTGGATCACCGCGCCGGAGAACCCGTATTTCGCCCGGGCCATGACCAACTGGGTCTGGGCCCAGCTCTTCGGCAAGGGGCTGGTCGACCCCCCCGACGACATGAGCCGGGCCAACCCGCCGGTCCACCCGGAGTTGCTCGATGCTCTGGCGCGCCATTTCGTGGCCCACAAGTACGACCTGCGCGACCTGATCCGGACCATCGCCAACTCGGAGGCGTACGGGCTCTCGTCGGCCGTGGTCAAGGGGAACGAGCACGATACCCGGCTGTTTTCACATCATCTGCCTCGGCCCTTGACGGCGCACCAGATGGCCGACGCGCTGGCGCAGGCGACCAACGTCCCCAACCTGTTCCCGAACCGAGCGACGCGCGGCCGGCTCAGTGCCGCCCGTGCCCTGCAAATCTACGACCCGGCGACGCCCAGTTTGCTGCTGGATACCTTCGGCCGTTGCGCGCGGACTGTCACCTGCGCCGCCAGCCCCGCCCCGACGCTGAACCTCCGCCAGGCCCTGCTCCTGATCGGTGGCGATGTCATCGAGGGGAAGGTCTCCAACCTCAACGGCTACCTGGCCGGCGCCTTGAAGCTCGAGCTCGAGCCCGAGGAGCTGGTCGAAAACCTCTATTATCGCACCGTCTGCCGGCCCCCAACCCCCGAGGAACTCTCGCGCTGGTCGGCCGAGCTGAAACAGGCCACGTCGCTGCAAGAGGCGGCCGAAGACCTCTTCTGGGCCCTGCTGAATTCGCGGGAGTTTGCATTCAACCATTGAATGTAGGGTGGGTGAAACCCACCGGTGCCGTGCTTTTCTCCAATGGTGGGTTGCGCCACGCTCCACCCACCCTACCCCAGCCCTCCGAAGGAGACGATCATGTCCCGGTCATCGAACGGTTCGTCGCGGCCGTGTCGCGGTCCCAGCCGTCGCGAGGTGTTGCGGCTGGGGTCGCTGGGGTTTCTCGGGCTCGGACTGGACGAGTGGTTCCGGCTGCGGGCCGGGGCCGGGGCCGTCCCGGGGTCGGCCCGCTCGGTGAAGGTGAAGAACTGCGTGCTGATCTGGCTGTCTGGCGGCCCATCACACCTGGACACGTTCGATCCCAAACCGACGGCGCCGGCGGATGTCCGGGGCGAGTTCCAGCCGATTGCCAGCGCGGTCCCGGGCTTGCAGATCAGCGAGGTCCTGCCCAACCTGGCCAAGGTCATGAACCGGGTGACGCTGATCCGGAGCATGACCTCGCCCGAGTCGGAGCACGGCCGGGCGTCGCACCACCTGCTGACCGGTTACCGGCCTTCGCCCGCCCTGGAGTATCCGGGGTATGGGAGTGTGGTCGCCAAGGCGCGGGAGGCGCAGCGGGGGATGCTCCCGCCGTATGTGGCTGTGCCGGATGCCCCGATCTCCGGCCTGAGCGGATACTTGACTCCGGCGTACGACCCGTTCGCGGCCTCCGGGGATCCCAACCAGCCGGGTTTCCGCGTCCAGAACTTGACCCCGCCGGACCGCCTGACGCTCCAGCGGCTGCTGCGGCGCCGGGATATGGTCAAGGCCCTGGACGAGTTTGCGCACGACGTCCCGGCGACGCCCTTGACCACCAGCCGCGATCAGTTCTCGGAGCAAGCCTATGCGCTGATGACCTCCAGCGCCGCCCAGGCCGCATTCCGGATCAACGAGGAGTCCAGTACAGTCCGCGAGAAGTATGGACGAACCACGCTCGGCCAGTCGCTCTTGCTGGCGCGCCGGCTGGTCGAGGCGGGCGTCTCGTTCGTGACGATCAACGACCGCGGCATGGGCCCGGCCGGCTGGGATACACACCAGCAGAACTTCTCGACGATCAAGAACACGCTGGCACCCCCGCTGGACAAGGGGGTGGCCGCGCTGATCGAGGACCTCACCGAACGGGGCCTGTTCGACGAGACCCTGGTCGTCATGATGGGCGAGTTTGGCCGGACGCCCAAGATCAACCGCAACGCCGGCCGCGATCACCACGGCCGGGCCAACAGCGTGCTGCTCTTCGGGGCGGGAATCCCCCAGGGACTCGTCCTGGGCCGAACCGACATCGGCGGCGATGCACCCGTCGAGCGCCCCGTCACCCCCGCCGATCTGGCCTGGGTCCTGTTCCACAAGCTGGGGATCGACCCGGAGACAACCCGGTTCCCGACGCCCGATGGCCGGCCCATGCGCCTGGTCGATGGGGCCAACCCGCCGCGGGAATTGATCTAATTTGTCCGTGGTCCGTGGTCCGCTTCGCGGGCTGACTCGCCTGGTCCGGGAACGTTGCGGCACTCGAAGAGGGGCAACGCTGTCGCACCGGAGCGGGAGCTCCTACAACGGACAACGGACCAAAGGACGATTTGCCGGCACTGGACCCTTGATTCCTGGCCGCTTTGTGGTAAGTCTGGTGGAAGCGCGGGGTTCTCGCCTCGGTCGGTCCTTGAAATTCTCAGCGTGTGGCGGAATCTCCGGGAAGCCCCCGTGCGGGACCGGCCCCTGATCTGGTAGAATAGTCCGATCCGGTACGGTTCCCGCTCTCGCCAGGAGTTTACCCGCGATGTCGCAAGGTCCTCGCCGTCATCTCCGCCTCGAAAATGTTGACGGAGTGACCGTCGTCAGCTTCGTCGAATCCAAGATTGTGACCGAGGAGAACATCCAGGAAGTCGGCGACCAGCTCTATAGCCTGGTTGAGGACGAAGGCCACAAGAGCCTGCTGCTGAACTTCGGCAATGTTCAGTATCTGTCCAGCGCCGCGCTCGGCAAGCTGATCAACCTCAAGAAGAAGGTGGCCGCGGTCAAAGGCAAGCTGAAGCTCTGCTGCATCCACCCCGACCTCCTGGAGGTCTTCCGCATCACCCGGCTCGACCAAGTCTTCGAGATCTATGCCGACGAACAGGCGGCCCTCGATAAGTTCTGATCGAGTGCCGGCTGCCGATCGGACCTCCTTGCGGAGCGGCGATCGACCGATCCGCCCCAGGCCGGTGCGTCGACGTCCTCAGCTCTTGCGCCGGCCTGGCGAGAGGTGCGGTCGGCCGGTCGTAGCCCGCCTCTGCGCCTATGAATGACACGTCCCTGACCCCGATGATGCAGCAGTATCGCGAGCTCAAGGCACGCGATCCCGATGCGCTGTTACTGTTCCGCATGGGGGATTTCTACGAGATGTTCGGCGAGGACGCGGAGCGGGCCGCGTCCTTGCTCGGCCTGGCCCTGACCACGCGCGACAAGGACAAGGGGGCCGACGCCGTGCCGATGGCGGGGTTCCCCCATCCGGCGCTGGAATCCTATCTGGCCAAGATCGTCCAGGCGGGCTTGCGCGCGGCCGTCTGCGAACAACTGGAGGACCCCAGGTTCGCCAAGGGGTTGGTCAAGCGCGACGTGGTCCGGGTCGTCACCCCCGGGACCCTGACCGACGAGGAGCTGCTCGACCCCAAGACGTCCAATTACCTGGCGGCGGTGGTGGAGGCCGGCGGCAAGCTGGGCCTGGCCTGGGTCGAGCTGTCGACGGGTCGATTCTCGCTCACGGGGGTCTTGCGAACCGAGCTGATCGATGAGCTGGCGCGGATCAATCCGGCGGAGGTGTTGATCTCCGAGCTGAGTCTGGATGCCCCCTGGGTGCGGCTGCTGCGGGGCCAGCCGATCGGGGCGATCACGGTCCGCCCCTCGTGGGACTTCCAGCCCGATCAGGCGCGCCAGACGCTCTACCAGCAATTCCGGACCACGACCCTCGCGGGCTTCGGGGTCGATGATCGGAACCTGGAGGTCCAGGCGGCCGGCG
Organism: Isosphaeraceae bacterium; assembly: GCA_021324445.1. Classification (GTDB taxonomy): domain Bacteria; phylum Planctomycetota; class Planctomycetia; order Isosphaerales; family Isosphaeraceae; genus JAJPJC01. The sequence goes on along the minus strand of JAJPJC010000359.1, from coordinate 4,908 downwards.
CGCTGGCGGCCTATCTGCGCGAGACCCAGAAGAGTGCGCTCGGTCATATCACCCGGCTGGTCCCCTACCGCCGCGCCGAGACCCTGGCCCTGGACGAGATGACACGGCGGAGCCTGGAGCTGGTTCGGACCCTCCGGGAAGGGAAGCGCGACGGGTCGCTGCTCAGCGTGGTCGACCGCACGGTCACGCCCATGGGGGCCCGGCTGCTGGCCGAGTGGCTGACCGCGCCCTTGACGTCCCCCGCGGCGATCGCCGAGCGACTCGACGCGGTCGACGAATTGCTGACCCAGTCGATCCTCCGGGGCGATTTGCGGACCATGCTCAGCCAGTCGTATGACCTGGAGCGGCTGGCGGCGCGGGTGGGGACCGGGCGCGCCACGCCCCGCGACCTGGTGGCCCTGGCCAGGACGCTGGCCCTGCTGCCGAAGGTCAAGGCCCGGCTGACCGCCCGGGTGTCGCAGCGGCTCAACCAGCTCGAGGCGGCGCTGGAGCTCTGCCCGGAGATCCGCGCCGAGATCGAGGCGGCCCTGGTCGACGATCCGCCCCTGGCAATCAAGGAGGGCGGCCTGATCCGCGACGGCTACCATCCCGAGCTCGACGAGCTGCGCAGCCACGCCCACAGTGGCAAGTCCTGGATCGCCAAGTTCCAGGCCGAGCAGGTCCGCAAGACGGGCATTCCCAGCCTCAAGGTCGGATATAACAAGGTCTTTGGCTACTACATTGAGATCACCCACGCCCAGGCCAACGCCCGGGGCGCGAATATCCCCAAGGACTATATCCGCAAGCAGACGGTCAAGAACGCCGAGCGGTACATCACGCCCGAGCTGAAGGAATACGAGGAGAAGGTCACGCAGGCCGAGGCCCGGGCCCACGAACTGGAATATGAGTTGTACTGCACCCTCCGCGACCGCGTCTCGGCCGAGGCGCCGCGGCTGATCCAGGCCGGCGCCGTGCTGGCGCAGCTCGACGTGCTGACCGCGCTGGCCGAGCTGGCCGCGCGGCACAGCTACTGCCGGCCCGAGCTGGTGGCCGAGCCGATCTTCGAAGTCGAGGCGGGCCGGCATCCGGTCCTCGATGCGCTGATGTCCCCCGGCGACTTCGTGCCCAACGACGTACGGCTGGGCCCTGACGGCGGCACCATCCTGGTGATCACCGGGCCGAACATGGCGGGCAAGAGCACGTATATCCGCCAGGTGGCCTTGATCGCGGTGCTGGCCCAGATCGGCAGCTTCGTGCCGGCCCGTCGCGCCCGGATCGGGATGGTCGACCGGCTCTTTGCCCGGGTCGGTGCCACGGATGAGCTCAGCCGGGGCCAGAGCACGTTCATGGTGGAGATGACCGAGACGGCCAATATCCTCCACAACGCCACGCCGCGCAGCCTGGTGATCCTCGACGAGATCGGCCGCGGGACCAGCACCTTCGACGGGATCTCGCTGGCCTGGGCGATCACCGAGCACATCCACGACGCGCTCGGCTGCCGGACGCTGTTCGCGACCCACTACCATGAGCTGGTGGAGCTGGAGAAGACCAAGCCGCGGCTGCGCAACGCCAACGTCGCGGTCCGGGAGAGCGAGGGGGAGATCGTCTTCCTCCACCAGATCGTGCCGGGCGGGGCCGACCAGAGTTATGGCATCCACGTCGCCCGGCTGGCGGGCGTCCCGGCCCCCGTCCTCGAGCGAGCCCGCGAGATCCTCAAGTTCCTGGAGAAGCAGCACGGACCCGATCCCGGCCTGCCCGCCCCCGCCGGGCCCATCCCCCGCAAGGTCAAGACGGGGCGCGCCCTGACCGGCAGCCTCTTCGCCGCCTTGCCGGATCCGCTGGTAACCGAGCTTCAGCAGGTCGATCCCGCCAGCCTCACGCCCGAGCAGGCCATCGATCTGATCAAGCGGTTGCGCACGCTGGCGGGTTGAAATTCACGTAGGTCAGGCTTTAGCCTGACGCTTCTCCTGCCAGGCTAAAGCCTGACCGACATCCTTGGCGGAGTCATCATGCGCGGCCTCACGCCATCCTTCGGCGGCCTCGCGGAGGTTGGCCTGAATCTCCTCCAGGGTTTCGCCCTGAGTGTAGCAGCCCGGCAGCGCCGGCACCTCGGCCGAATACCCACCGACCTCGGGCTCGGGGTAAACCAGCGCCGTCAGAGCGACTGTAAACTGCACGGAAATCGGGGCAGCGTCGTCCTTCATGGTTCACCTCCTTGGGCACCATTCTAACCGCACCACCATTGTCCCGGGAGTGGTGGAATTGGTCCGATTGGGCCCCGAGGCCGAGTCAGTGCGACCCCTTTGGAACGCTGGCCGGTGCCCCTGGTCCTGGACCAGGCCGGGATGGAGGCACGTAGATAGCGACGCCCTTGGACCACTCGCCCCGCGCCAGGCTAAAGACGTATAACTTGTTGCCTTGCAGCACCTCGATGTCCGTCGGAGAGATCGCGGCCTTGGCTTCTGCGCCGCCTTCCAGGTGGAGGACGCCCCACTTCCCCGCCACCGCGCTGAAGGCATAAAAGTCGTGATCCGCCTGGTAGAGTGCACTTCCCGGCCCGACCACCGGATTGATCTCCCCTTCGACTGGTTTGAGCAGGTGTTGGACGGCCCATCCACGATTGAATACGGCGACATGGTCGATCGACTTCCCCTTGATCGCCAGGGCCACGATGTCGGTGCCGACTATGGGGGTGGCCGTCATCCCCGGCGGGAGCTGGAGCCGCTTCCAGGTCGAGTCCCTGGTCTCCAGGCTCATGCCCTCCCAGGCGGTGCGATCGGGTGATTCCACGAGCAGGAGCGACGCCGTGCGCAAGACGGGCAGTCCTCCGACGGCCAGGGTCGGCATATTCTTCAGCCTGATCGGGTTCACGATATAGCTCATGCCCCGGAGGGGCGCTGGACTGCCCGGCAGTTGGGGCTGGAGCTGCGGGGCCAAGGTGGGCACCAAGGCCTTCTTCGCCGGTGCCGACGCGCCGTCTTGAGCCGGCTGGCCCGGCGCCCCGGTCGCCCGATAGCCCCACACGCCCACGCCTCCCGTAATCCCACCGGCGACCAGGATGGCGACCGCGATCGTTTTGAGCTTGTTGAGGAACATGGTTCGCAAGACTCCTTGGGTCAAGGACAGGACCGAGAGAGAAACGGCTTGCGCCGCCGCGAACCGGATCGCGGCATTCAGGGTCGATTCGAGCAGGGGGGCCGTCAGACTCGCCGGTGTGCCGGCCAGCCAGTTCGCCGCAAGCATCGCCGACGACACCGACACGCCGCGCCGTTGCAGCCGCGACCGCAGCAGCTCGCGACCGCGCGACAGCCGGCCGCTGACCGTGCCGACCGGCCAGCGCAGCAGCCGCGCCGCCTCCTCGTGGGTCTTGCCCTCGAGGTGGCAGAGCACGATCGGCTCCCGGTACTTGCCCGGCAGGCGACTCAGCTCCTCATGGAGTAACGGCCGCAGGTCGAAGTGGATCGGGTCGTCCGAAGAAGCCCGCACGGACTCCTCCACCTGCTCGAGGTCGGCCGAACGGTTTCGCGCGGCGTTGGCCCGCGCCCGCTGGGCCGTGCGATAGGCCACCGTGTAGAGCCAGGGGGCCAACGACTCGCCTACCCGGATCGATCGCGCCTTGCGCACCAGCACCAGGAACGTCGCCTGGAACGCGTCATCCGCATCCTGAGTATGGCGGAGGATCTGGCGGCAGACCCCCAGCACCATGGGCCCATGGCGGCTGATCAGCTCCCGGAACGCCGACTCGCCCGCGTCGCCCTGAACCTCCGCGAACCGGCTCAAGAGCTGGGCATCACTCAGGCCGGTGAGCGTCCCCGAGGTCCAGAGCACCTCGAGCTGCCGACCCGCCGCACCGGTCTTGCCTGAGATCATCACCGTTGGGCCCTCCCGCCTGATCGTTCTACCTGATCAATGCAGCGGCTCGCTCGCGCCATACAAGTTTCCCAAAGATCTCCTCGATTTTTCGCCCGAGTGCGAGCCCCGACCCCTTCTGGCGCGTTTACGACCAGCGGTCCACTCCCTACAATAGAGTTATGTCCAGTACGTCGCACCCGATCCAGATTGGCTGCTGTGGGTGGAGCTATCCCGAGTGGGATGGGGTATTCTATCCCAGCGGGATGGATGCCTCGGATTACCTTGCCTGGTATGCCGGCCAGTTCCCGATCGTCGAGGTGGACAGCACCTTCTACCGGGTGCCCACGCGGCGGATGGTCCATGCCTGGCGCGACCGGACCCCGGCCGGGTTTCGATTCGCGCTCAAAGTCCCGCAGACGATCACCCACAAGAAGCAGTTGCAAGACTGTGCCCAGGACGTGGAGGAATTCGTCGCAGCCATTGAGCCGATGGGCGAGAAGCTCTGCTGCGCGCTCTTGCAGATGGGGTACTTCAACCGCGGCGAGTTCCCCTCGCTCACAGCCTTCCTCGAGGTGCTCGGTCCGTTCCTGGAGGAGTGGCCGCACGCGGCGGTGCCCCTGGCCATCGAGACGCGCAACCCCAGGTGGGTCGTCCCCGAGCTGACGGAGCTGCTCCGCCGTCACCACGCGGCGCTGGCGCTGACCTTGCAGAAATGGATGCCGCGTCCGACCGAGATCCTGGGCCGGCTCGATCCCCTGACCGGTCCACTGTCCTATTTCCGGCTCATCGGCAACCGGGAGGCGATCGAAAAGCTCACGACGACCTTCAACCGCATCGTCGTCGATAAGTCGGAAGAGCTGGCCGAGTGCGCGCTGGCGATCGAGGCGATGGCGCAGCGCGCCCCAGTCGTCATCTTCGTGAACAATCACTATGCGGGCTATGCGCCGGAGACTGCCCGGGAGCTGCACCGCCTGCTCGGCCTAGCCGAGCCGGTCCCACCGCCCCGACCCCGGACAACCCTCTTCGATTGACGGGTGGTGCGCGGAGCCATTCCAGCCATTGCCCGGGGTGGGAGAG
>JAJPJC010000553.1 GCA_021324445.1 Isosphaeraceae bacterium | reverse complement strand
GCCGAAACCGAGCTCCACCGCGATGACATGATCGATCTGATCCAGACCTTGCAGGATCGCTTCGCTGATGAAGACAGGGTCTGTGTTTCCGGGAACATGTTGCTCTTTTATGAGGAAGGCAATCGTCGCAAGCATGTCTCGCCGGATGTCTTCATGGTTCGAGGAGTGGAGAAGAAGCGACGCGATCATTACCTGGTCTGGAAGGAAGGGAGAGCGCCGGATCTCGTGATTGAGATCACCTCGAAGTCGACCCGGCGTGAGGATCAGACGAAGAAATGGGAGATCTACCGCACCATCTTGCGAGTTTCCGAATATATCCTGTTCGATCCCACCGAGGACTACCTCAAGCCGCCCCTCCAGGGGTTCCGGCTTGTGGGGGACGATTACGTGCCGATCGAGCTAGTGGACGGCCGGCTGCCCAGCGCAGTCCTGGGTCTGCACTTTGAGCGGGTCGGGGACGAGCTCCGCTTGTTCGATCCGGTCACGGGCACTCACTTGCTGAAACGGGCTGAGCAACGCGACGATGCCAAAGGCCGCGCCGAGGCCGAGCGGCAGCGCGCCGAGGCCGAGCGGCAGCGCGCCGAGGCCGAGCGGCAGCGCGCCGAGGTCGAGCAGCAGCGCGCCGAGGCCGAGCGGCAACGCGCCGAGGCCGAGCGGCAGCGCGCCGAAACCGTGGAAGCCGTTCGGGAACAGCTCGCGGAGGAGAACGAGCGACTCCGCCGCGAGCTGGAAGCCTTGCGCCGCGCTGCTGGTGGCGAATGAGTGGCCCCGGCGCGGAGCCGTTCAACCCTCGATCCGGACGCCGGCGGCCTGCAAGGCGCCGAGCTGCGCCGACTTGACCGTGTCCGACAGCGGGTTGCCGGCGAGATAGAGACGCAGGTAGGGCGCGAACTGCTTCGCGCCGGCGGCGTCGGCCTTGGCGGCGTCGACCAGGGGCTTCAAATCCTTGATCCGGTTCCGCTCGATCATCAGCAGCTTCAGCTCGGTCTGCTTGGCCAGCGGGCGGATATCCTCGATCTGATTGTCGTTCAGGTCCAGGGTCGACACCTTGGTGACCTTCTCCAGCACCGGGATTTCCTTGATCTGGTTCTTGCCCACGGACAGCGTCCAGAGCTTGGTGAGCGGGGCCAGGGGGCTGATGTCCTTGATCGCGTTGTGGCCCAGGTAGAGAGATCTCAGGTTGGTGAGCCCACTCAAGGGCTCGAGCTTCTCGATCTGGTTGCCCGAGAGCTCCAGGTACTGGAGCCCCTTGAGATTGGCCAGGGGTCCGATGTCCTTGATCGCGTTCTCGGACAGGTCGAGCGACTGGAGGTTGGTCAGCTCCTTGAGCGGCTGGAGGTCGCTGATCTTATTCTTGTTGAGCTTGATCAGGGCCAGGTTCTTGCATTTCTCCAACCCCGTGAGGTCCTTGATCTCCTTGCCTGGAGCTTCGAGGAAATAGACGTTTTGCAGCTTCTCGTCGGTCAGCTCGACCTTGGGCTCGTGCTTGAGCACGTCGCGGATGGCGGCCTCGAGGTTCTTGTCGGGGAAGGGGGAGGCGGCGCGGGCCGAGCCCGACCAGGCCAGAACCAGGACCAAGGCCGCGGCCGGCGCGGCGGGCGATGTCGGCTTGTCGGATCGTTTCATGGAGTCCTTCTCCGGAAGGTTGATGGAGGCGGGGCTCGGCGGGCGAGTCGGCTCGGGGTCGAGCCGCGCGCCCGGGCCGAGTGGTGATGACTCTTCGAGCATACGCCGGAGCCACCCTGGAGAAAAGGGGCGCCAGGGGGGCAGGCCAGGTCGGGGCGGTTCGCGCGTTCCCCTCCGCGGCGTGTTCGCCGTATGATAGAGCGGAGGCGGATCAGGGGCCAGCCGTCCCGGCAGTCGTGAGGGGCAGTCCGTCCCTCAGTTCCTCAGTCCGCGAACAACTCGCAACGAGGGTTTGCATCCGATGAGTGATCAGACGACGTCGCCCTCCTGGGTCATCGAGACGACAGCCGCGACCTTCGAGCGGGACGTCATTCAGCGCTCGAGCGACGTGCCGGTGGTGGTCGACTTCTGGGCCCCGTGGTGCGGTCCCTGCCGGACACTCGGCCCGCTGCTGGAACGGCTGGCGGCGGAGTACCAGGGACAGTTCGTGCTGGCCAAGGTTGACACCGACCGCGAGGCCGAGCTGGCCCGCGGGTTCGGCGTCCGGTCGATTCCGGCGGTCTTCGGCCTGCGCGACGGCCAGGCGGTCGACGGCTTCATCGGCGTGCAGTCGGAGTCGGCGATCCGGGCCTGGCTCGACCGGCTCCTGCCGACGCCGGCCGAACGGCTTGCCCTGGAGGCCAGCCGGCTGGAGGCGGCCGATCCCCAGGCCGCCGTGGCGAAGTACACCGAGGCGCTGGCCCTGGACCCCGACCTGCTTCGGGCCGAGCTCGGGCTGGCCCGGCTGGCGCTGGAGCAGGGGAGGCTCGAGCAGGCCCAGACCCGGATCGCCGCCCTGGAGCGCCGGGGATACCTCGAGCCCGAGGCGGAGAGGATCAAGGCCGAGCTGACACTCCGGCTCCAGGCCCGCCAGGCCGGCGGCAGTCTCGACGCCCTGCGCGCGGCCCTCGCCCAGCGCCCCGACGACCGGGAACTCCAGTTCCAGCTCGCCGAGGCCCTGGCGGCTGCCGGCCAGTACGCCGACGCCCTGGCCCTGTGCCTGGAGCTGGTCGAGCGCGACCGCAAGGGTGTCGGCGAACGCGCCCGCCAGACCATGATCGCCATCTTCCAGGTCCTCCCGCCCGGCTCGGAGCTGGTCACCGAATATCAGCGCCAGCTCTCGATGGTCCTGATGGACTGACTGACCCCACTCCGGCCGGGCCACGGCCGTCGTGCGGTCGAAGATCCGGGTGTGGTCCCGAACAGCCGTCGCGGACTCACCGCGGCCGGGTGCCGATGAACACGCGGACGCTCTGACCGAGGCGGAGCCGCGGCTGGCCCGGCTCCAGGACGATCAGGCATTCGAGGGTGCGCACGTCGCTGAATTGCGCGGGGTCGTGGAGGACCGTCCGGCGCTGCGCGTACCAACCGGCGATCCGCTCAACCCGGCCGCGCCACCAGGCGGCGGAGTCGGCCTCGTCCTGGACCAGGGCCGGCCCTCCTTCCCGGATCCGCGGCGCGAACTCCTGCTCGACGGTGGCGCGGATCACCTGGGGGTCCTCGGCGGCGAACAGCACCGCCGGCTGGCCCGGCTGGACCCCCAGCACATCGCCCGGGCCGACCAGGATTCGGAGCACGGTGCCTGGCCGCGGCGCCTTGAGACGGCACTCCTCCCACGCCAGCCTGGCCTGGTCGCGCCGCGCCTCGGCCGCCTGGAGCTCGGACTCGGCACGCTGGATGTCGACCGTGACGTCCTGGCCGTTCAACTCGGCCAGGCGCAGTTCCTCGATGCGCTCCAGGGCCTCCACCTCGCGGACCTTTTCCTCGCTGCTGGACATCTCCGCCCGGGAGATGACCTTGGACTGCACCATTCTCTTCTCCTGGTCCAGGAGGTGGCGGGCGGCGTCCAGCCGGCTCCGCATCACCGCGCGCATCTCCTGCTGCTGGCTGACCCGGTTCCGATGTTGCTCGGGCAGCTTTTGCGCCTGCCGCACCTGGAGCCTGGCCAGCGTGACGGCGGCCTCGGCTTCGGCCAGGCGGCTCCGCGCCGCCCCGTCCTCCAGGCGGAGCAGCTCCGCTCCCGCCGCGACCGTCTGATTCTCGCGGACCAGCACCGCGGCCACCCGCCCCGGTTGCAGCGGCGACAGCGACGTCACCCCGTGCTCCAGGTCCACGACGCCGAAGCAGACGACCCCCGCGCTCGACTCCTGGGCCGGACCGGCGTCGATCGCCCGCGACGGCGACGGCACGGAGGGGGCCGCCGCCGAGCGGCGGAAGGCGACCGCGGCGGCGGTCAGGGCCAGCCCGACCGCGAGCACGATCGCGGTTGGGAGCACGCGGACCGCCCGGGTCATGGGGAGACCTCCTCCGATGCCGAAGCCGGCTCGGCGACCAGTTGCCCGTCGGCCAGGTGCAGGACCCGGTCGGCGTAGGGCACCAGCCGCGGGTCGTGACCGACCAGGAACAGCACCGCGCCCCGATCGTGGGCGGCCGAGTGCAGTAGCCGGATCACTTGCTCGCCGTGGGACCAGTCCAGCGAGCCGGTCGGCTCGTCGGCGAAGCAGAACCGCGGTTGTTTCAGCAGGGCGCGCCCCACCGCGACGCGCTGCTTCTCCCCACCGGAGAGCTGGTCGGCGCGGAGCCCCGCCCGGCGGCCCAGCCCGAGCTGATCGAGCATCCCGGCCACCCGGCGCCGGGCCTCGCGCCGCGAGGTTCCCTCTCCCCAGCGCACGACCATCTCCAACTGCTCGCTGGCCGTCAGCGCGGGGAACAGGTTGAAGCCCTGGAAGATGAAGCCGAAATGACGCAGCCGGAACCGCTCGCGGGCCCGCTCGCTCATCCGCCACAGGTCTTCGCCCAGGACAAAGACCGCGCCGGAATCGGGCCGCAGCAAGCCCGAGAGCACGGCCAGCAGGGTCGACTTCCCGCTCCCGGAGGGCCCCATCAGCAGCAGCACCTGGCCCGGTTCCAGCTCCAGCGAGACATCCCGCAGCACGCGCGCCAGCGCCTCGCCGGTGCCGAAGGAGCGGCTCAGGTGGCGGGCGACCAGGGCGGGCTGGGAGTGGGTCATCGTCATGGCCATGCCGGGGCTATCTCAGCAAGGTGATCGGTTCGACCAGTCGAAGCGAGCGCAGGGCGGCCAGGCCCGAGAGCAGGGCCATCGCCAGCGTCACGCCGGTGCCCGCCGCCAGCAGCCAGGGGGGCAGCAGCACGCGGGCGCCGGCGCTGTCGCCGCCGGCCGCCATCGCGAAGATCAAGGGCAGGGCCAGGCCGATCCCTCCCAGCCCGACCCAGAAGGATTGGGCCATCACCAGGCCGGCCATGCGCCAGCGCGGGATGCCCAGGGCGCGGAGCACGGCGTACTCGCGCAGCGAGGCCACCGTGGCGGCGTAGAGTGTCTGACTGGTGATCACCAGCCCGACCAGCAGGCTCAAGAACGCGGTGAACCCCATGCCGATCCCGGCCTCGGTGCGGGTCGCCCAGTAGAGCTGGGTGCGCGCGGAGAACTCCTCGCGGGTGAATGCCGACAGGTCGGAGCGCCGGCCCAGCCGCCGGGCGACCGCAGGGGCATCCTCCGGGTTGCGACAGCGGGCCAGCAGGTACATGGTGTGCTGGGGATAGTCGCGGAAGAGCGGCTGGAGCAAGGAGGCGGTCCGGAGCGAACAGAAGACATAAGGAGGGCCCAGGCTCTTGAGGCCCTGGACCAGCCCGACGACCCGGACGCGCTGGCCGGCCACCTCGGCGATGCCGCCGACGCCCGGGACGCCCAGCCGGTCTCGCTCCGACTCATCGACCACGACGGCCCCAGGCTCGGTCAGCAGGGTGCGCATCTGCGGCGTCAGGTCGCTGACGACTCCCAGGGCCCCCGCCTCCAGGCGCGAGCCGATGACGCAGCAGACCTCCGAGCCGCCCCGGGGCTTGCGCCAGTAGCTGAACCCGTAGAGGTAGGGCTCGGTGTCCACCACCGCGGCGAGGCTGGCCAGCCGCCCGCGCAGCGACTCGGGGATCGGGTAGCCCAGCTCGATGCTGAGCACCTCGGGAGAGGCGACCCAGACCTCCGCCGCGCAGTGGTCGATCGGCAGCGACAGCACCGCCAGGGCGCCGAGCAGCAGTCCCACCTGCACGGTGATGAGCAGGTCGCTTAAAGCGACCGCCAGCACTGCCGGCAGGTAGCGCCTCGGCTCGCGCCCGATCATGGTCAGCGAATACGGCACGTGCAACAGCCCTTGCGCCGGTAAGGGTCGCCAGGGATGGGATTGGCAAACCCCCCGGCGAAAGCCCCCAGGGGACGCAGTCTTCAACCGATCGAAATTGTACCACAGACCGGCGAGTCTCGGTCGCGACGCGCTGCTGCCGAATCCACCTGGTCACTGCCGGAGCGGAGTCGCCGCTCAGCCTCAGATGCGGATTGGCGCCATGGTTGCAATGACGGCCGAGGATGAGTACGCTCGGATGAAAAAGGCCGCTCGCTGTCACCGCACCGCGGACCAAAACCGAGTCGCCCCGCAACCCATTGCGTCCCGCCGACGTCTGGCGGATGAGCCAAGAACCATGCTCAGCCTCGAACAGCTCAAGCCGGGAATGAATCTGGTCGGACTCGAACCCTCCTTGGTGGCGACCTTGGTGGCCGTCGTGCCCATCGCCGAGGGAACGGTCCAGGTCGTTTACAAGACGCCCGATGGGACGCTGAAAGACCGACTTCTCGGACGGACCGATGAGGCAAACATCGGTTTGGACACGGTCGAGCGCCCGTGGTCGTTCGACGGCGACGGCGCAGCCTTCCAGCTCGCGTGCGAGGCCAGGCGCATCGACCTGGCGTTCCTGTTCGACCCGATGATGGCGGTGCACACGTCCAACGTCGAGCCGTTACCCCATCAGATCACCGCCGTCTACGAGTCGATGCTCACCCGCCAGCCCTTGCGGTTCGTCCTGGCCGACGACCCCGGGGCCGGCAAGACGATCATGGCCGGGCTCTACATGAGCGAGCTCATCATGCGGGCCGATGCGAAACGCATCGTGGTCGTCGCTCCCGGCAGTCTGGTCGAGCAATGGCGCGACGAGCTCTTCGAGAAATTCGGCCTGGAGTTCCGCATCTACTCCACGCTGCTCGAGCAGGCGTCCCCCAGCGGGAATCCCTTCGAGGCTCACCACCAGTTGATCGTCCGCCTCGACCAGTTCTCCCGCAACGAGGAGCTCCAGGAGAAGCTCTGCCTGGCCCACTGGGACCTCGCCGTCTTCGACGAGGCCCACAAGCTGGCGGCCCATTACTTCGGCTCGAAGCTCGAAAAGACGGCCCGCTTCCGCTTCGGCGAAGCCCTCGGCGCGCACACCCGCCACCTGCTGCTGATGACCGCCACACCGCACAACGGCAAGGAGGAGGACTTCCAGCTCTTCCTGTCGCTGCTCGACTCCGACCGCTTCTACGGCAGGTTCCGCGACGGCGTCCACAAGGTGGATGCCACGGACCTCATGCGTCGCATGATCGGTGTACTCGGCAACCCCGACGCCATCGTCACCATCCACGGCGGCACCCACCGCGACGAGCGCCGCCGCCTTCAGGCGATGTTCCGCTCCGACCTGGAGGTTTGCGTGCTGGTCGCCACCGACGCCGCGGGCGAAGGGGTCAACCTCCAGAACGCGAACCTCATGGTCAACTACGACCTGCCCTGGAACCCCAACCGCCTCGAGCAGCGCTTCGGCCGCATCCACCGCATCGGCCAGACCGAGGGCTGCCACCTCTGGAACCTGGTCGCCAAGGAGACCCGCGAGGGCGACGTCTACCACCGCCTCTTGAAGAAGCTCGAGGTCGAGAGCGAGACGCTCAAGGGCCGCGTCTTCGACATCCTGGGCGAAGTCTTCGAGGAAACCAGCCTCAAGGACCTGCTGATCCAGGCCATCCGCTACGGCGATCAACCCGAGGTCCGCGCCCGCCTGACCCGGAAGATCGACCAGGTCCTCGACCGCGAGCACCTCAAGTCGCTCCTCGACCGCAACGCCCTGGCCCGGGAGACCATGAGCCCGGAGCGGCTCTTCGCCGTCAAGGAGCAGATGGAGCAGGCCGAAGCCCGGCGGCTCCAGCCGTACTTCGTCCGGGCGTTTTTCCTGAAGGCGTTCGAGCAGCTCGGCGGCTCGATCCACCCTCGCGAGCCCGGCCGCTTCGAGATCACCCACGTCCCGACCACGATCCGGGAGCGCGACCGCCGCCTCACCGGCCGGAACCGCCGCGAGCAGGAACCGGTGCTCAAGCGGTACGATCGGGTCTGCTTCACCAAGGACGCCATCCAGCCGCTCGATCGCCCGGGCCTCGGCCGGGCCGTGCTGATCCACCCCGGCCACCCGCTCATGCTGTCGATCAGCGACCTGATCCTCGAACAGCACGCCAACCTGCTGCGCCAGGGGGCCGTCCTCGTCGATCCGACGGATGGCGGACGGGACCCCTGGCTGCTGTTCCTGCTGACTCACGAGGTGAAATCGGGCGACGGGACAGTCCTCTCCAAACGGTTGCAGTTCGTGCGCGTGAACCCCGATGGCGCCGCGTCGTTCGCCGGCTGGGCGCCGCACCTTGATCTCGAGCCGCTCGTCGCGCCCGAGCGGACGCTGATCAAGAATGTGCTCGACGCCCCGTGGATTCGCGCCGACCAGGAGCAGCGTGCCCTCGCGCTGGCCGCCGCGACTCTCGTGCCCGAGCATTTCCAGGAGGTCGCCGGCCGGCGGATCGCGCACGTCGACAAGACGCTGGCCGCCGTCCACGAGCGCCTGACCAAAGAGATCGCCTTCTGGTCCGACCGGTGGCTCAAGCTCAAGGAGGATCAGGAGGCGGGCAAGGACGTGCGGCTCAACCTGGAAAACGCCCGCCGGACCGTCACCGACCTGGAAGGACGCCTGGAGAACCGCAAGAGGGAGTTGAAGGCGATGCGGCACGTCATCAGCGCCACGCCCGTGGTGCTGGGCGGGGCGCTCGTGATCCCCGCGGGACTGCTGCGCACGTTGCGCGGCGATCCCGACGACGCGCCGGTCTTCTCGCCCGATCCGGCCGCCCGCAGCCGCATTGCACGGATCGCGATGGACGCGGTCCGGCGCGCCGAGGAGGCTCGGGGCTGCCGCGTGGTGGACGTCTCCGCGGCCAAGTGCGGCTGGGACCTGACGTCCTACCCCCCGGCATCGGGCGAAGACGTGCCCGATGCGCGTCATATCGAGGTCAAGGGCCGCGTGAAAGGAGCCTCCACGATCACCGTCACCCGCAACGAGATCCTCTACGCCTTCAACCAGGGCGAGAAGTTTGTGCTGGCCATCGTGCTCGTCGGCGACGACGACGCGGTGGACGGGCCATACGACATCCGCCGCCCCTTCGACCGCGAGCCGGGCTGGGGCGTTTCGTCCATCAATTATGATCTGCAACAGCTCTTGCGGAGGGCGGAGCCGTGCCCCAATCCCTAGCGCAAATTTACGTTCACCTCGTCTTTTCCACGAAGGAGCGCCAACCCTTGTTGTTGGACGGCGCCTTTCGGAAACAGACTCATGCCTATCTGGCCGGGATTTGCCAACGACAAGACAGTCCGGCTCTCATCATTGGTGGTGTAGCCGATCATGTGCATATCCTGAATCGTCTGGGCCGCACGATCGACCTGGCGGCGCTGGTTCGCGAAATCAAGCGGGAGAGTTCGAAGTGGATCAAGGAGAACGATCCGAGGTTGAGGGGATTCCAGTGGCAGGCCGGCTATGGCGCGTTTTCGATCAGCCCGTCCCATGTGGATGCGTTGGTTCGGTATATCGAGGACCAAGAGGAGCACCACCGAGTGGTCTCGTTTCAGGATGAGTTCCGTCGCATTTGCAAGAAGTACGGCGTGGAAATCGATGAGCGTTACGTCTGGGATTGACGCCATGGCCGGATTGTGGAACCCCGTTGGGGTTCGGCGGGTATTCGGGGAACAGGAAAGGAAGGGTTGCCCTGCGTACCCAACGTACCCAGCGTACCCAGGGTGCGCTGCTGGGCTTTGTTGTGGAACGCCGTTGGCGTAAGGGCCAGGCGCTCCCCGACCCCAACGGGGTCACGCAACAGAGCCCGGGGTCGCCGCAGGCGCACCCCGGGTACCCAACACGCCACGCCCACCGAACCCCAACCGGGTTCCACCGGGTGTGCCCGATTGTGGAACCCCGTTGGGGTACGGGGAAGAATCATGGAGCCGAAGATCCATGGTTCGCGTGCATTCCCAGCGAACCCAGGGTGCGCTGCGCGACCCTGGGCTTTGTTGTGGAACGCCGTTGGCGTAAGGACATGGGGTGGGTGTCGGGGGTGGCCGGCGTACCCAGCGAACCCTTTGTTGTGGAACGCCCCTGGCGTAAAGATCATCACGCGGCGTCGCGCATTCCCAGCGTACCCGGGTTGCGCTGCGCGACCTCGGGCTGTGCTGTGCAACGCCTTTGGCGTAAATTCAATCCCCGAAGGGGATCCATATCAAAGCCCAGGGTCGCCGCAGGCGCACCCTGGGTGTCGTGTCGCACGCGACCCATCTGTACCCCGAAGGGGTTCCACAACACAGCCCAGGGTCGCCGAAGGCGCACCCTGGGATTCGATCCGCCCCGCACACTTGTGTAACGCCTTTGGCGTAGATTCATTTCCCCGAAGGGGATACACAACAGAGCCCAGGGTCGCCGAAGGCGCACCCTGGAGACCGATTGCGCGACTCCCGGCTTCACCGTGCAACGCCTTTGGCGTAAATTCATTCCCTGAAGGGGATACACAACAGAGCCCAGGGTCGCCGAAGGCGCACCCTGGGGACCGATTGCGCGACTCCCGGCTTCACTGTGCAACGCCTTTGGCGTAAATTCATTCCTTGAAGGGGATACACAACAGAGCCCAGGGTCGCCGAAGGCGCACCCTGGAGACCGATTGTGCAACGCCTTTGGCGTAAATTCATTCCCCGAAGGGGATACACAACAGAGCCCAGGGTCGCCGAAGGCGCACCCTGGGGACCGATTGTGCAACGCCTTTGGCGTAAATTCATTCCCCGAAGGGGATACACAACAGAGCCCAGGGTCGCCGAAGGCGCACCCTGGAGACCGATTGCGCGACTGTGCAACGCCTTTGGCGTAAATTCATTCCCCGAAGGGGATACACAACAGAGCCCAGGGTCGCCGAAGGCGCACCCTGGAGACCGATTGCGCGACTCCCGGCTTCGCTGTGTAACGCTTTGGCGTAAATTCATTCCCCGAAGGGGATACACAACAGAGCCCAGGGTCGCCGAAGGCGCACCCTGGGATTCGATCCGCCCCGCACCACCCGTACCCCGAAGGGGTTCCACAAAGAGGGGATAGGCAAGCACCATGACCCACCCCGTCAAGTCGCCGAAGAAGCTGATCGAAGTTGCCCTGCCGCTCGATGCCATCAACGTGGCCGCCGCGCGGGAAAAGTCGATCCGCCACGGGCACCCCAGCACGCTGCATCTCTGGTGGGCGCGGCGACCATTGGCGGCGGCGCGGGCCGTGCTCTTTGGCCAGCTCGTCAACGACCCGTCGTGGAAGTGGGAACTCGACCACCCCGGCGAGGTCCCGCCGAACCACCTCAAGGCAAGCTGGGCCGCGAGTCGCAAACGGCTGTTCGCCATCCTCGAAGACCTGGTGAAGTGGGAGAACACCACCAACGAGGAGGTGCTGGAGAAGGCCCGTGCCGAGATCCGCAAAAGCTGGCGCGAGACCTGCGAGCTGAACAAGGACCACCCCCAGGCCGCGGAGTTGTTCAATCCCGAGAAGCTCCCCGCCCTGCACGACCCCTTTGCCGGGGGCGGGACGATCCCGCTGGAGGCGCAGCGTCTGGGACTGGAAGCCTACGCCAGCGACCTCAACCCGGTGGCGGTGCTGATCAACAAGGCGATGATCGAGATTCCGCCCAAGTTCGCGGGCCGGGCCCCGGTCGGGCCGCTGCCGAAGGGTGAACGCAGCGGGAGCCTTCAGCTCCAGCACGACTGGCCGGGCGCGACCGGATTGGCCGAGGATGTGCGCCGCTACGGTGCCTGGATGCGCGACGAGGCATTCCAGCGCATTGGCCACCTCTACCCGCCGGTCGAGGTAACCGCCGCGATGGCCAAGGACCGGCCCGACCTCAAGCCGTTAATCGGCCAGAAGTTGACGGTCATCGCCTGGCTCTGGGCGCGGACGGTCAAGAGCCCCAATCCCGCGTTCCGCCACGTGGATGTGCCGCTCGCCTCGACTTTCATCCTGTCCAGAGCGTACCCAGGGTGCGCTGCGCGACCCTGGGCTCTGTTGTGTAACGCCGTTGGCGTAAGGAGATCGTCAGACAGTTGGCGGATTCAAACTTGAATCGTGCCCGATAAGGTTGTATCATAAACAACGACCGCGAGGACCGGGAGGAACGGGAGGACTTCGGCGGGGAGGTACATCGACCTGATCGTCTGGGACGACGTGGATGACCCGCAAGGGAACTTCCAGCACAGTCTCGGGCCGGGCGAGGTCACGACCGAGGAGGTCGAGGAAGTCCTCTCCGATCACCGAGGACCGGTCGAATTGAGCGACTCATCAGGCAACCCGATCGTCTTCGGCTGGACGTCGACGGGCAAGCACATCGCCGTCGTGTTCGCCTTCGAGGACGATCCCGATCTGATCATCGTCAGGCCCCTCACCGCCTACCCCGTCCCAGAATACGGAGGCTGAAGACCATGGCGACCGGCCGGACCCACGAGATGCGGGAGACCGAATTGACCGCTGACCAGAAGGTGCGCGTCGAGGCCATTCGCGCCCGACACCGCACTCCGGAGGCCCGCGCCGAGGAAGCTCGACTCCGCGAAGCCCTCCAGCGCGAATACCGCGAGACGGGAAGTCTCAAGACGACCGGCGACGGGACGACGATGGGCGACCTCGTGGGATTCCGCCGGTTCATCATGTCGCTGCGCCGCGAGCGGGAACGCCTCGGGCTCTCCTTGGCCGAGGTCGCCCAACGCGCGGGCATCGACAAGGGGGCCCTCAGCCGCCTGGAGAACGGCCAGCAACTGAACCCGACGGTGAACACGCTGGCCAGGTACGCGCGGGCCCTGGGCAAGGCCCTGGCCTGGGGTCTGGCCGATGAGGACAGCGTCTGAGATCCCGGCCCGCGATTTCCCCGCAGGGGAAACACAACAGAGCCCGGGGTCGCCGAAGGCGCACCCCGGGTATCGAATGCGCCACACCAACCGAACCCCAACGGGGTTCCACAGGGCATCTTTTGGCGGTGGATTCGATGAAACCCTGGAGAGAAATCGCAATCCCCCACCGTGACGTGCTGGAGGGAACCTTCCAGTAGTCGGAGTTCGCCGCCGACATCACGGCCGTGCGCACCGGCAAGGCCACACGAGAGTATCAGGAGCCGGTCGCCTTCTTCGACCGCACCTTCATCACCGAGGGCATGCGACTCCTGCTCACCCAGGTGTCCCAGCGCCTCGCCGGTCAGGCGGGCGAGCCGGTCATCCAGCTCCAGACCGCCTTCGGTGGCGGCAAGACCCATACGATGCTGGCGGTCTACCACCTGGCCACGCGCAAGGGCCCGCTCGCCGACCTCGCCGGCATCCCTCCCTGATCGACGAGGCCGGCCTGATGGACTTGCCTCAGGCACGCGTGGCCGTGCTCGACGGACAGGCCCACGCGCCGGGCCAGGCGTGGAAGCACGGGAGACAGGCCATCAAGACGCTCTGGGGCGAGCTCGCCTGGCAGCTTGGCAACAACGACGCCTTCACGCTCGTGAAGGACGCCGACGCCAGCGGAACCTCGCCCGGTAAAGATGTGATCCGAGAGCTGCTCGCCGGCCACGCGCCCTGCGTGGTGCTCATCGACGAGCTGGTCGCCTACGTGCGCCGGTTCCCCGAGGGGCAGACGCTCAGCGGCGGGACTTATGACAGCAACCTCTCCTTCGTCCAGGCGCTCACCGAGGCCGTGAAACTGGTACCCGGGGCGATCGTCCTGGCCTCTCTTCCCGAGTCGGAGGTCGAGGCCGGCGGTCAGCGGGGTGTGGCGGCGCTGCGTGCCTGGAGAAGACCTTCGGCCGCGTGCAGGCGCTCTGGAAACCGGTCGCGACCGAGGAGGCGTTCGAGATCGTCCGCCGCAGGCTGTTCGAGCCGGTTCGGGACCCGGCCGCGCGCGATGCCGTGTGCCGGGCCTTCGCCGACGCTTACGTGGCGGAAGGGGCCAAGTTCCCCGCCGAGACGCAGGAACACCGTTACCTCGACCGCCTGGTGCAGGCGTACCCGATCCACCCCGAGGTCTTCGACCGCCTCTACGAGGACTGGGCCACCATCGAGGGCTTTCAGCGCACCCGTGGTGTCCTCAAGCTGATGGCCAAGGTCATCTATCGGCTCTGGAAGGACGACAACCGGGACCTGATGATCCTGCCCGGCAGCCTGCCCCTCCACGACGGCAGCACCCGCAACGAGCTGGCCTACTACCTGCCCGCCGGCTGGGACCCGGTCATCGAAGGCGACATCGACGGCGACCGCGCCGAGACCACCGAGCTGGAGCGCCGCGAGACCCGATTCGGGCAACTCCAGGCCGCCCGCCGCGTCGCCCGGACCCTCTTCCTCGGCAGCGCTCCCTCATCCGTCTCCACCAAGCCGGGCATCCGGGGCCTGGACCGTGGCCGGGTCTTGCTGGGATCCCTCCAGCCTGGACAGGCTGCGGCGGTCTACTCGGACGCGCTCAACCGCCTGGTGGATCGGCTGCACTACCTGAACAGCTCGGGCGACAAGGCGCAAGACGCCACCCGCTACTGGTTCGACACCCGCGCCAACTTGCGCCGCGAGATGGAAGACCGCAAGCGCCGGTTCGACGACAAGACCGACGTCCGCCAGACGATCCGCGACGCGCTCAACCGGCTGATCGGCAGCGGCATGCTCTTCGACGGCGTGCACATCTTCACCCCGCACGGCGACATCCCGGACGACAGCGGCCTGCGGCTGGTCGTCCTGCCGCCCGAGAACTGGTACGCGCGGGAGGAGGCCCGCCTTGCCGAGGAGCTGGTCCTGGACATCGTGCGCAACCACGGGACCAAGCCCCGCTACCAGGGCAACCGCCTCCTCTTCCTGGCCCCGGACCACGGGGCGCTCACCCGCCTGCGCGACGCGGCCCGCGTCGTCCTGGCCTGGGGCTCGATCGTCGATGACGTGGAGAACGGCCGGCTCAACATCGACCTCCTGCAACGGCGACAGGCTCAGAACGAATGGGAGACCGCCCGAGGCGTGCTGCCCCGCGCCGCGCGCGAATGTTACAAGTGGCTGCTCTGACCGACCCAGAATTCGCCGACCGACCCGAAGCCGAGCGTCGAGGCGTTCCCGTTGAACACGACCGGGAAATCGGTCGGCAGCGAGCTGGAGCGCGTCTGCGTCGAGAACGAGCTGGTCATCACCACGTGGTCGCCGGTCCATCTGCGGGATCGCCTCAAGGAACTCTACTGGAAGGGCGGCAAGACCGCCGCCGGCGCCATGGCCTTCTGGGAAGATACGCTCCGATACCTGTACCTGCCGCGTCTGAAGGGCCGGGACGTCCTCGCGCAGGCCATCCGCGAGGGCGCCAAGAGCCACGATTACTTCGGCACCGCCTACGGGCAGACCGGCGAGACCTTCGAGGTTTTCAGTTTGGCGATCCCCACGTCCCGCTCAATGACACGCTCCTGCTGATCGAACCGGCGGCTGCGGGAGCCTACGAGGAGGCGCACCGCGTCGTAACTCCCACGCCGGATTTCCGCCAGCCGACGCCGACTCCTTCGAGCACTGGCTCGCCCACGCCGACCCCTGATCAGCCCGTGCCACCCACTCCGGTCACTCCGCCACCACGACCACGCTCGTATCACGGCACGGCCGACGTGCCGGCAGCCGTCGCAAAGATGCGCCTCGTCCAGCTCGCCGAGGAGGTCATCTCTCTGCTCTGCGCCGACCCCCATGCCTCGGTGAAGGTCACCGGCGAGCTTTCCGCGGAATTCCCTGAAGGTGCCTCGGATCAGACCAGACGCGCGGTCACGGAAAATGCCAGTAGTCTGGGGTTCAAGATCAGTTCCTGGGATTAATCGGCCCGTCGTTCCTTCGGCGCCAGGAACAGCCACTGCGCCCAGGGGCGTCCCTCATCCATCGCCTCGGCGGCCTCGGCGTCGGTGAGGGCGGCGCAGTTGGGCGGCAGTTCCTCGCGGCTCCGGCACCGGCTGGCGATGACCTCGATGCCGTGCGTGGCGGCGAATCGCTCGTGCAAGCGGCCGGTGATGCCTTCGAGGATGCCCTCGTCGGTCTCCAGCCCGTCGTGCGTCTCGACCACGATGAAGGCGCGGCGCAGGGGTTCGATCCGGTCGGGTCGGAGCAGCCGGTCCTCGGCGCCCTCGCAGTCGCAGATCACCGCGGGGCGACGCGCCCCGGCCAG
The DNA here is from genome assembly GCA_021324445.1 of Isosphaeraceae bacterium. Classification (GTDB taxonomy): domain Bacteria; phylum Planctomycetota; class Planctomycetia; order Isosphaerales; family Isosphaeraceae; genus JAJPJC01. The sequence goes on along the minus strand of JAJPJC010000553.1, from coordinate 2,167 downwards.
CGCGTCGCCGAGCGCCTCGAGCGTACATTCCGACCGGATCACGATCCGACCGGACACTCCGTTGCGCCGCGCCAGCCGGCGCAAGAAGTGGCGAGCCGAAGCGCTGATCTCGAACCCCACCACCTGGGCCCGCGGGTTGCGCAGGGCCATCCCCACGGCGTAGTAGCCCTCCGCCGCGCCGATATTGACGATCCGATCGCAGTCGGACCGGCAGATCGTCTCGAGGGCCGGCACCAGCTCGCTCTCGTACGTCCCGACGAGCTTGGGCAGGATCGCACTGCAATCGCCCAGTTCGACGACGCGCAACCCTCGGAACGGGCCCTGCGACACCCGCCCCGGCGATCCCAGCGTCCCGAGGATCCGCCGACGCAACCGGCGCCGCCAGCGGACTCGCGGATAGCGCAAGTATCGGTATGTCCCCTGGATCCACACGGGCCAGGGTGCCGGCATCGTTTCGATGCCCCGTCGCAGGAGCTGCTTCATGATCGATCGAATCCGTTCGAGGAAGAGCGGCCGGAAGCGCGGCGGTGCCCCCCACGAGAGGCGCGCGCCGGCAGCCCGCGCGGCGGTCGACATCGGATCCGGAGCCTCCCGGTTCCCTGATGGGTTCCATTATGCGAAAGCTCTCATATTCGTCAACGTGGAACTTCCTCGTAACCCTACACGAGTCGAGAGTGACAATCGTGCCGCAGGGCATCGAGCCGCGATGATGCTTCCCGTGCGTGGGTCCATGTGGTCGACGCGCGTTGCCGGAACGATTCACCTTGACGAGCCAGCCAGCAGCGCCACCGGGCGTGGTGGACTGCGCGCTGGACCGCCGCGACCAGACCGACTGCGAGAGTCCACCCAGCGACCGAACCCGCCCGGATACGTGTGGCCCTCGGTTCGTCGAACGACCGAGCTCACCCGCCGGGCCGGCAGGGGGGACTGCGCACCCTGAAACGATCCGGGTGCCGGCCCGGTCTGATGCGGTGGCTTGCTCGGCCCGCATCGCGCCCCGACCTCTCTGGGCCGTCTCAGGAGATCCCCGCTTTTTCCCTGCGAACGCGACTTGCCATCATGTCGGCAGAATATTCTTATCAAAGATCGAAGTCGGGATGGCCAGCGTGCAGCAGGCGTTGGGGACGTCGACGATGCCACTGATGCGGCCCTCGCACGGGCAGCAACTGAGTAGGAGGTATGCCTGCTCGCCGGTGTAGCCGAAGTTCTTGAGGTACTCGATCGCGTTCAGGCAGGCGCGGCGATAGGCGACGTGGGCGTCGAGGTAGAGCTGCTTGCCCTGCTCGTCGACCGAGATCCCCTCGAACACGAGGTACTCGGAGAACCGAGGCTCGACGGGTCCCGGCTTGAAGATGGGGTTGACCATGGAATACTTGGCGACCCCCCCCTTGATCAAGTCGACGTGGAGGTCGATGTAGCCGGCCATCTCGATGGCGCCGCAGAACGAGATCTCGCCGTCGCCCTGGGAGAAGTGGATGTCGCCCATGGAGAGCTTGGCGCCGTCGAGGTACACCGGGAAGTAGATGCGCGATCCGCGTGAGAGGTTCTTGATATCGCAGTTGCCGCCGTGTTCGCGCGGGGGTACGGTCCGGGCCGCCTCCTTGGCGACGCGGTCGCGCTCCGGCCCCTTCAGGGAGCCCAGGATCGCATTCTTGGGTAAGGGAGGGTTGGCCAGCGCCGGGACGCGGGTCGGGTCGGTCGCGATCAGGGCGGCTTCCCGCGCATTCCACCTGGCCAGGAGGTCGGCCGACGGTGCGCAGCCGATAAGTCCGGGATGGGTCAGTCCGGCGAACCGGACACCGGGGATGTGCCGGGAGGTGGCATAGATCCCGTGGAAATCCCAGATCGCCTTGGCGGCGTCAGGATAGTGGTCGGTCAGGAAGCCGCCGCCGTTGTTCCGCGCAAAGATCCCGGTGAAGCCCCACTCCGAACCCGGCAGCGCCCCGATGTCCAGGATATCGACGACCAGGATGTCCCCGGGCTTGGCGCCGTTGACGTGGATCGGGCCGCTCAGGACGTGGACCACGGACAGGTCCACGTCCCGGACGTCATCCGGGCTGTCGTTGTCTAGGATGGCAAACTTAGCTGAGGCCGGGAGCGTAGAAAGGGGGTAGCCACAAAAGGAGGCCCTCCATGCGTAAACGACGACGACCGCGCCCGCAACCCG
>JAJPJC010000357.1 GCA_021324445.1 Isosphaeraceae bacterium | reverse complement strand
TGACCCCATCGTGGCCTTACCAGCCCGACGCGCCAGCGCGGATCACCGGAGGTCGTGCAGCCCATCCGGAACGACCCTCGCTGGCGCTTCGGGCTGGTAGGGGGAAAGATCCGCGCTGTCGGTGGTTTCGGCTGGGTTTCCACACACCTGTCGCCAAAGCGCATGGGGCTCCAGTCCCCCGGACCCTCCCGACCCGCCCTCCTGGCTCTGCCGCGAGGGAGGGGACGGATTCACCGCGGAGACCGCAGAGACCGCCGAGGAACACGCCGAGGAGATGACCGAGAGCGCATCGGGCTTCCGTCCTCCGGACCCTCCCGACCCGCTCTCCTGGCTCGGTTCCCCTCTCCGCGGTCTCTGCGGTCTCCGCGGTGAAACTCGGGGCTCAATCGCGACTGGTTTTGCGGTCAGGCCCGTGGGACCACGGTGGGGATCGCCGCGAAGTCTCCATCATTCCGGCAGCGGCTGGTCCTTGGTCTCGGGGGCGAAGGGTAATGCCAGCAGGCCGATCAGGAAAGCGCTGCACATCGCCATGCCGGCATAGCGCGCCGGCTCGGAGAAATCCTTGAACACACGGCTTTCGAACAGTTTGAGGACGGTCGATCCCGGGGCCGCGACCAGGCGGCCGACGTTGTAGCAGAACGACGTGCCGGTACTTCGGAGGTGAGTCGGGAACAGCTCCGGAAAGTAGATGGCGTAGCCACCGAAGAGGGCGATCTGGCAGAAACCCATCAAGGGGATCATCCAGAAGACGTCCCAGTAGCCCAGGATCTTGCCCAGGAAGCCGAAGGTGAAGGCGGTCGAGACCATCGCCAGCACGAAGGAGATGCCGAAGGCGGGCCGCCGTCCGATGACCTGGGTCACCGACTTGAACGCGTAGATGCCGAAGAACGCGCCGATATTTTGCACGAGGAAGACGATCGAGGCCAGGTAGTGCAGCTTGGAGGTGATCTCGCGGTCGCTCAGTCCTTGGGCCTCGTAAGACTTGCGGAAGACGGTGCGGGTCAGGTCGGGGCTGAAGAAGCCGATGCCCCAGAGTCCGATCACGCCGGCCAGGGCGAGCAGCATGCCAACGATCGTGTTGTGCCGCCAGCGCGGATCGCCGAAGAGGTCGCGGAGCGAGCCGAGTTCGACGGACGGGTCGCTCAGGCCGGCCTGGCGCGCCGCGGTTCGCCGGGCGGCGGCGGCCTTCCACTTCTCGGGCTCGTGCACCCGGAGGAAGATCGGCACCGTCAACAAGGCCGGAACGATCCCGATCAGGAACATCGCTCGCCAGTAGCTGCCGATCGCCCCGGTCTCCTCCAGGCGCGTCATGGCCAGACTCAGGAGAGCCGCTCCGACGTTGCCCAGCGCCGAGAGCGCCTGCAACCAGCCCAGGGCGTGCGGCCGAGCGTGGTCCGACATCACTTCGGCCACCAGCGTGACACCCACCGCAAACTCACCGCCGACCCCCAGGCCGGTCAGGAAGCGAAAGACGGCGAAGTCCCAGACGCCGACCGACAGCGCGCTCAAGCCGGTGAAGGCCGAGTACATCAGGATCGTGATCATCATCGTCTTCACCCGGCCGATCCGATCGCCGAGGATGCCGAAGATCAAGCCTCCCAGAGCCCAGCCGACGATGAAAATCGAGGTCGCCATCCCGGCGGCCTCGGCGACCCGGCCGCCCGCCGCGGCATCGCCCGGCATCGCGCCGACCAGCTCGGTGATTGCCGGCTGACGGGCCAGGTTGAAGAGCTGCTGGTCCATCGTGTCGAACAGCCAGCCCAGCGAGGCGACGATGAACACGAACCACTGGTATCGGTTCAGCTCCTTCCACCAGGCGTCGTCGCCGGTGCCGGCGCTCGGGGTGGAGGGAGAGATTTCACTGGGATGCATCGACGGGTTCTCCTCTACGTAGGTCAGGCTTTGAGCCTGACAGTCCCGGAGCGTCAGGCTCAAAGCCTGACCTACGTGGTTGCCGGCGGAATCGAACCAAACGATCAGACCACGCCCGGCCCGCCATCGCAACCGAGCGGTGGCTTTTCCGACGGCGCTCCGGCTCGCCGCGCGCCTTGGCGGAGGCTAAGATCGTCTCATGCGACTGAGACTCTGGCTAATCCTGATTCTTCAGGCGGCGCTGGTCGTCCTGCTGGCGATCGGTGTGAAGACGGGGCGGATGCCGCTGGGCATTCGCGGCGAGTGGGAGTGGCTCCGCCTGGGGAAGACCGCGACCCTCGCCTGGGACTGGCTCGCGCTGACGGGCCTGGGCGCGGCGGCCTATGCCGGATTCGTCGGTTTGGGCCTGCGCAGCCTGGCGGCGGGTGCATCCGGCTGGGCGCAGGGGCGGTGGTTGGCCGCGCTGCTGGCCGCGGCGGTCGCTGTGCAAGTTCTCATCCCGATGGGAGCGGCTCCCGGGTATGACCTGAGCAAGTGGGCCGCGGTCAACTATCTGCCGGGGTCGACCGGTTACTTCAAGGTCGCCAGGCAGCAGGCGGTGCGCGATCCCTGGCGGTTCCTGGCCGAGTATCCCGAATGGATCCGCGGCCAGGACTCGCTGCACATCGGCACGCACCCGCCGGGCTTGATCGTCGTCCAGTGCATCCTGCTGCGGACGATGGAGCGCTGCCCGGCCCTGGCCGGCGTGTTCCTCGATCACATGCCGTCCTCGGTTGAGGTGGGGTTCCGCGCGTTCGCCGATCCGGATCCCCAGCCGTTGACGGCGGCCGAGCGCGCGACCCTGTACGCGACGTCACTCGTGACGCTCCTGGCCTGCGCCGCGACGGTCGTGCCGCTCTACCTGCTGGCCCGCGCCGGGCTGCCCGCCCCCGCGGCCTGGGCGGCGGCGGCGCTCTGGCCACTGGTCCCCGCCGCCAACCTGTTCCAACCGGACGCCGACACCGCCTACCCCTTGCTCTCCACCTCGGCCTGGGCCCTGGCCGCCTGGTCGGCCCGCTCGCAGCGCGGCCGCAACCGCCCGGCGGCGACGGCACTCCTCCTGGCCCTGGCCTCAGGGGTCGTGATGGCCTTTGGCATGGTCTTCACGCTGGCCTTCCTCCCCGTCGGACTGATCGCGGCGCTGCTCATCGGCTCAGACCGCTCACTGAGCCTGACGACGCGCGCCGTCTTGATCCTGGCCACGGGTACCGGCTTCCTCGCGCTGGTGCTGGGTGGCTGGCTCGTCACCGGGGCCGATCCCTTCGTCGTCTGGTCGTGGAACCTGCACCACCACGCGCGGTTCTACGACGAGTATCCGCGCACCTATTCCCGCTGGTTCTGGGCCAACCTGATCGAGCTGTCCATCGCCGTCGGACTCCCGGCGATGGTCTGGTTCCTCACCGGAATGCTCGTCCCGCGCTCCCTGCCGCGATCGGTCTGGGCCACGCTCCTGGTCCTCGCGCTGGTGAACCTGACCGGGCGCAACCTGGGCGAAGTGGCGCGGTTGTGGCTGCTCTTCATGCCGCCCTTGCTGATCGCGGCCGGCCACGGCTTCCATCGCCTCGGCGGCGGGCCCGTCGCTCTCGCGGTTTCCAGCGCGCTGATGGGCTTTCAGACCCTGGCGCTTCAGTCGATGATCCAGGTGGTGTATCCTGTATAATCCGCGAACCGTCCATGTCCTCGACCGATCAACCTTGACCCGTCGTGAGCACCATCCACCAGGGCTCATTCTTCCTTAATCAGTCGGGCCGGCTGTGCCGGCCGGGATCGGCTGGGAAGCCGGAGATCGTGCCCCGCGGTCGCCATCCCACGGGTGTCCGGCCGGCACAGCCGGCCCGACTTCCCGGCTTCCGTGCTTCCATTCAGCTCTCTACAGGAAAACGCTCGTGACCCGCACGCCCAGGTCGGTGTCAATGAGGATCAGCTCACCACGAGCGACCAGGCGGCCGTTGGAGGTCAATTCCACCGGCGCGCGGCTGTGCCGGCTCAGCTCGACGACATCGCCCGGCTTGAGGTCGGCCAGCCGGCTGAGGGTCAGGTTGACCCGGCCCAGCTCGACGGTCAGCGTGACCGGGACGTCGAGCGGAGCGGCCTCCGGCGCGGGGGAAGGCGGATTCGACGCGGGACTCGGTGGGCTCATGGTCGGACGTTCCTTGACATTCACCAGGATCGGACCGCGCGGCCGCGGTTCGTGGATCAGGCCGGCTTCGAGGCGCAGCAGCCGGCCCCCGGAGTCGGGGACCGGCGTGGTGGGGATGCGACAGCGCCCGCCCGGATCGTGGAGGTCCAGCACCAGATCCACCGGGCCGCCGGGACTCGCCGGAGTGCCGGTCAGCCGGGAGTCGGTCAGGGGAAGGACGCCCCCGACCCGCAGCCGCTTCAGCCCCTGCGGCATCGCCACCGAGGCGGCCTCGGCCCGCCACAGGCTCGACAGCTCGCCCTGCCTGACTCGCCGGCCGGCGTCCACGGCGGCCTGGGCATCATCCCGGCCGCCAGCCGCCGCGGCGGCCGGTGCGGAGGGCCGGGGCGAGGTCTCCAGCCAGGATCGAGCCAACGATTCCGGCAGCCACAACCGGGCGGCTCCGTCGGTCGTGCCGACACGGACGGACCAGCGGACCGTGAGGATCGCCCCCAGTCCGGAGGGGTCGAACGGGTCGGGTCCGACGCGGTCGATGCGGAGGGCTCCGGCGTCGAGCGGCTCGGGATCGCCCGGGCCCGGCGCAGGGTTCGGCGCGAGCTGGGCCGCGAGCGAGTCGAGCGCGCGGAGGAACAAGAAGGTCCAGACGCCCCACTCCACGGGCGTCAACTGGAGCCGGCTCTCGGCGAACGGCCGGTCGAAGCCCAGCAGCCGGTCGACGATGGCATGAGCCAGGGCGTTCTCGATGCCAATCGCCAGCCGGGCCGACAGCCGCGGCACAACCAGTTGCGCGATCAATCCGGGACGATTCAGGCCCGAGGCCCGCTCGAGGATCTCGGGTCGTTCCAAAACGATCGCACCACCGGTGCCCTCTTCCAGCCAGGCGAGGAATGCCGGGAGCCGACCATCCCGATGCCACGCCGTCAGCCAGCGCTCCAGCCGGACCTGCCGCGCCGACAGCCGGGGCAGGCCGTCGAACGGCTGGGACGCGGTGGCCGGGCCGATCGGACCGGCGGCCGCCAGGTCCGGCTCGGAGTCTCCTTCCCATGCGCTCGTCGAGACTGGTTCCCGGCTCAACAGTGGTGGCCCCCGCCGTTCTCAGTTCGGACCCGGCCAGGCGATGGGCAAGCGCCCCTCCCGGCCGAGCCGGTCCCAGGCCGCTCGCAAGACCCGGAACTCCTCCCGCAACCCGTGGGCCGGCCGTGGCCACGCTGGAGGCATCAACGATCGCGTGAGCTTGGCGAGTGGGTACGGCCAGTGCTGGAGCGCCCAGCGGACGCGGAACGGCTCGCAATCGGCCAGGAGCCGGGCAAGGGTCAGGAGCCCGATCCGGGCCGCGGCGTGCCGGCTCGGTACGTTCGCGGAGCCCGCCTGGACGTCCCGCCGCGCCTGCTCGCGGAGCAAAGGGTCGGGGGTCGCCAGCCGCGCCTCCAGCCACTCCCATCGCGCGCGCAGCCCCGGCCGGTGCAGGCCCGTCTGCGGTGGCTGTGCGGCCACGGCGTGCTTGCCGAGCCCCGCGGCGGCGCAGAGGCGATAGCCGGCCCGGGGCGAGAGCCGAGTCAGCGCGACGATCGCCGGAGGATCATCGGCCCGTTCCGGCTCGCCGCCGACCAGCCGCTCGGTCCAGAGCGAGAGGACCCAGGCCCGGACCTCCCCATCGCCCGGGCGATCGGCGCTGAGGTCCGCGTTGTCGAGCAAGAGGCCAGCCTGCACGGCGTGGCGGACCGGCTCGGGGGCGGATGCGGCCACCACCCGCTGGACCGCCGGCGATTCCTCCCGGAGGGCACGGATCCACCAACTGGGATGGACCCGCCCCGCGTCGACCCGGGCCGAGGCCGCATGGGCCCGCCGGATCTCCTCCCAGGCCCCACCGGGATCGCCGGCCGGCGCGCCGCGCTGCCAGGCGTCGCGCAGCCCACGCGCACGAGACGGCCCGAGCCGATCCCAGAGCCGCGCCGTCGGTCCCTCCGGCTGGCCCGCGCGGCGGGGTCCGGTCCAGCCGCGCGCGGCCAGCAGCAGGATCCGATCGGCCTCGCTCAGGGGCCGCGCCGGAGTTGGGTCCGACTCGCCGCTGTGGTCGCGATGGCCGGGTCTCATCCGGGTCGTCTCCTCCAGGGCGCGGCCGCCGAGCCGATCCCAGGCCGGCCTCGGTCCCTCTACGCGGTCGCGAAGCGCTTCACCAGCCGGAGCGAATGGTCCGAATCCTCGATGCGGACTTCGTCGAATGGGGCCTCGACCAGGGCTTTCGAAGGCTCGTCCCCGGCGAGGTCGCGCCAGGCGGGGAGCCAGCCGGCCTCGTCGTGAACGGTCAAGGTGAGGGACTCGGGCGTCATGGCGAAGGCCAGGGTTGCCACCCGGTTCGACCGTTGCCGGCGCGACCAGGTATCGACGCTCGACCAGAGCTGCTTGATGGCGGCACTGATCCGATCGATCGCTTCGCCTCCCAGGCCGCTGCGGACCTGCAGCAACCGGCGGAGCTGGGCCAGGCTCCGCAGGGTCTCGCCGTCGTCGCGGGTGTCGAGCGGGACCTCGCCTGCGACGTGGGACTGGTCGAGCTGCTCCCTCCAGGCGAGAGCTTGTTCCAGGGCCTCGAAGATCTGGTCCGGTGTGTACGGCTTGGGGATGTAATCATCGGCACCCACCTCGAAGCTCGCGATCCGATTCTCGGCGGTCAGCCGAGCCGTCACGATCACGACCGGGATCAGGCTGACCGGCCGGGAGGACTGGAGCGATCGACAGACGTCGTAGCCATCCATGTCGGGGAGCATCAGGTCGAGGAAAACGACGTCCGGCACGTGTTCGCGGATCTTCTCCAGGGCCTCCGCGCCGCAGTAGGCGGAGACGGTCTGATAGCCCCGGAGCTGCAGCAGCATGCCCAGGAGCTTGTTGGCCTCGGGCTCATCCTCGACGATCAGGGCGGTAGCCATGGGCGAGTCCTTGGTCCTGGGCAGGGAGATCGCCGGACGGAGCCGGCTCCGACAAGACCGACCTGTAGGAGGGGGCTGCGTCCCCCGACCGCGGGCCAACTCTGCGAATCCTGGACACCCGTCGCATCTCCGACCGAGCCTAGGGACCAGGGACCAAAACGGGATGCCGGGGCAGACGGACCGTCAAGCGCGTCCCCCCCGTTTCTACGCTCTCGGCGAAGATCCGTCCACAATGCAGATCCACGAATTGCTTGGCGATGCTCAGGCCCAGGCCCAGCCCGCGCTTGCAAAACCCGAAATCCCCCGAGGAATGACGGCTGGGATCAAACTGGGTGAAGAACGGTTGGAACAGGTGGTGCAGGGCCTGCGGCTCCAGGCCCACCCCCCGATCCTCGACGACGATCTCGGCCTCGTCGGGCGCGACCAACCGGGCGCTGAGCTCGATCTGACCGCCGTCGGGCGTGAACTTGATCGCGTTGGTCAGCAGATTGACCAGCACCGCGCCGATCTTGTCCGCGTCGATCTCGAAGGTGCCCAGGTCGGGGGCCAGGTCGATTCGGAGACGAAGCTGCCGCGCGTGCAGGAAGGGGCGGACCTGGTCGACCACCCGCTGGATCAGCTCGGCCAGGTCGACCGGGCTGAACTGGAGCGTCCGGCGAAAATCGTCGGCGCGGAGCAGGGTGAGCATGTTGGTGACCAGGCGCGCCAGTTGCCGGCCGCTGGTCGTGATCTGGCGGAGGATCTCCTGCTCCCGGTCCGGGCGGTTGGGATTGGAGAGCCGCAACAGCTCGGTCAGGCCCAGGACCAGCGTGATCGGGGTGTTGAACTCATGGCTGGCCACCTCGATGAAGGCCTTCTTGAGCTGGCCGGCCCGGGCGAGCTCGGCGTTGGCCGAGACGAGCTGGGCGTTGGCCGCCTGCAGCTCGGCAATCAGGCGGCGGCGCTCGGCCAGCAGGGCGTGCTGTTCGATCCCCTGCCGGATGATCCCCTCGAGCTCGGCCGTATCCCACGGCTTGAGGATGTACCGAAAGATGTGCCCTTCATTGACGGCATTGATCACCGCCTGGATGTCGGCATAGCCGGTGAAGAGCATGCGGACCGTGTCGGGCTTGAGCTGCCGCGCCCGGCGGAGGAGCACGTCCCCCGGCATGCCGGGCATCCGCTGGTCGGTGAGCAGGACCTCGACGTCCTGGGTCTTGAGCAGCTCGATCGCCTCGGCGCCCGAGGAGCTCGTCAGCACGCGATAGGTGCGGTGGAACTGGTGGCGCAGGCTCTCCAGCACGTCGATCTCGTCGTCGACGACCAGCAGAGTCGGTCGCTTCCGCTCGCTCCCGTTGCCTCCAGGCGACTGCACCAAGGTCTGGTCTCCCCAAGCGTCCCAGGGTTTCCGAGGAATCACGGCCATCCATCCGGGCGCGATCGGCTCCGCGGGCATCGCGGCGACGTCAGGATGTGGGCTTCAGGGGCGCGGCCGCGGCAGCCGTGATCCCCGGGGTGCCCGCCACCTGCAACTTGCGCACTTCGGTCTCCAGAACCGAGACCCGATCCTTCAGTTCGGCGACTTCCTCCAGAAGATGCTCGCGCTCCACGGCCAGGGTCTCGAGCCGATCGTATTCCAGCGCCGCCTGGCGGACGGCCGCCAGCAGCTCATCCGGCTCCCAGGGCTTCTTCAGGAACTGGAAGACATGGCCCTGGTTGATGGCCGCGATCACCGACTCCAGGTCGGCGAACCCCGTGAAGAGCATCCGGATGGCATGCGGGTGCCGGGCCTTGAGCTTGGTCAAGAGCTCGATCCCGGTGATCTGCGGCATCCGCTGGTCGGACATGACGATATGCACTTCCTCCTCTTGCATCAGCCGACAGCCCTCCTCGGCGCTGTGGGCCTTGAGGACTCGGAACTCACGACGCAACAGGTCCTGGACCGAGTCGCAGACGTCGGGCTCATCATCCACGATGAGTAAGCAATGCCGTGTAGTGGGCATGGTCCCGAGATCTCCGCAAGTTCCGTTCCCGCCTCAGCCGATCGCCCCAAGCCGTTCGAGCATCAGTCTATCGCACACGGCCCCGCGTTGCGACACGCCGCCGGTCCCTGGCCCCTCTGCGCTCTCCGGCATCCCTCGGCCCGGTGGCGTCGCCACCGAGGCCGACCTCTTCCATGCTGCATGGGACCGGCCAAAAATGCTAGAGTTATTGGTCATTGGTCCGTGGTCCGTGGTCCGTGGTCCGCTTCGCGGGCTGAGGGGCCTGGTCCGGGGAAGCTGAGGCACTCGAAAACGGGCCACGACGGCGCACCGGAGCGGCAGCTCCCACCACGGACCACGGACCACGGAGCATGGACTTACCATGCCTGCATTCACCCATCATGTCTTTGTTTGTGGCAACATCCGGGAAGCCGGGCACAGGCGCGGCTGTTGCGATCCGGAGGGCCGCCAGGCGCTGCGCGAGGCGTTCAAGAAAGAGCTGAAGAAGGCGGGATTCGGTCTGCTGGCGCGGGCCAATCACGCCGGTTGCCTGGAGCAGTGCGAGCACGGCCCGACGGTGGTGATTTATCCCCAGGGGATCTGGTATGGGCGGGTGCGGGTCGAGGACGTGCCGCGGATTGTGGCCAAGACGATCCTGGGTGGCGAGATCCTCAACGACCTGGTGATTGCCGAGGCCTGTTTGAACAATCCCGATTGCCCACACCGCCGCGGGCCGGCGGGGGGGTCAGCGCCGTGAGGGAGCCAGTGGAATCGATCGAGGTGGTCCGCCGCGCGGTGGCCGCGGCGCGGCGTGCCGGAGGGACCATCGGCCTGGTCCCGACGATGGGCGCCTTGCACGACGGCCATCTCCGGCTGATCGAGCGGTGCCGGGCCGAGTCGGACCTGGTGGTGGTTTCGATCTTCGTCAATCCCACTCAGTTCGGACCGAGCGAAGATCTGGAGCGCTATCCGCGGACGCTCGCTGAGGACTGCGCACGATGCGACGCTGCCGGCGCGGAGGTAATTTTCGCCCCGCAGGTCGCGACCATCTATCCCCACGGCACCGGGTCGACCTTCGTCGAGGTGCCGGGGCTCTCCGACGTCCTGGAGGGAGCCAGCCGGCCGGGTCATTTTCGCGGCGTCGCCACGGTCGTGCTCAAGCTGTTCGCGATCGTGGGCCCCGACCGGGCCTACTTTGGTCAGAAGGACTATCAACAGCAGGTCCTGATCCGCAGGATGGTCGCCGACCTGCACGTGCCGGTCGCGATCACCACGGTGCCGACGGTCCGCGAGCCGGACGGACTGGCGCTGAGCAGCCGCAACCGGTATCTCAATCCCGCCCAGCGCCGTGCCGCCACCGTGCTGGCGCGGGCCCTGGAACGAGCCGGCCAGGCCGTCGTCCAGGGTGAGCGGATCGGCAACCGGGTTCGACAGATCCTCCGCGAAACGATAGAATCGGAGCCGTTGGCGCGGCTCGACTATGCCGAGGTCGCCGATGCCGAGACACTCGCGCCCCTCGACGAGCTGGGGCCCCAGCGACCGGCCGTCGCACTCGTGGCCGCCTGGGTGGGCTCGACCCGGTTGATCGACAATCGCCTGCTGGGGTGAACCCCGTCACGAGCCCCGGGGGTAACGTCTCTCGAATTCGTCTGGGAGGTCCTCCCGCCGCATGGCGCAGATCTTGTTCAAAATCCCGATCACCATTCCCTACCTCTGGCATGCCGAGATCCCGGTCTATGGCTTCGGTCTGATGCTCGTGCTGGCCTTCGTCTCCTCGACGGCGCTGGCCTGGTGGCGCTGCAAGCGTGAGGGGCTGGATCCCGAGGTCATCTTCGACATGGCCTTCTGGATCTTCCTGTGCGGACTGGTCGGCGCGCGGCTGTTCTACTGCATCGAGTTCTGGGGGCACGACATCCATAACCTCCTGGAGGCTTTGCAGTACTGGAGAGGGGGCATTGTCTACTACGGTGGGGTTGCCGGGGCGGCGGTGGGTTTCCTCGCCTACCGATGGTTCCATCCCTTTCCGTTCCGCCCCTATCTCGACGTCCTCGCACCGTCCATCGCCGTCGGCATGTTTTTCGGCCGGCTGGGGTGCTTCCTCAATGGCTGTTGTTACGGCGATCGCTGCGAACTCCCCTGGGCGGTCGCTTTCCCCGCGCACACGGACCCCTGGAACCACCAGGTGCGTTTGGGACTGATCCCTCCCGACGCGGCGCGCTCGCTGCCGCTCCACCCAACCCAGCTCTACTCGGCCCTGGATGGACTGGTGCTCTTGCTCTTGCTGACGGCGTATTATCCGGTGCGCCGTCGCGACGGCGAGGTCATGGGGCTGTTGGTGCTGACTTACCCGATCACGCGCTTCCTCATCGAGTTCCTGCGCAACGACGAGGGTGCCTTCTTCGCGGGGTTGACGATCTCGCAGAATATCAGCCTGCTCTTGCTGCTGGTCGGCCTGGCGTACTGGACCTGGTTGTCCCGCCTGCCTCGCGACCGCAACGGCGATGCGCCCACTCGGATCGGCTCGAGTCCGGCTGAGCTGGCTGCGGCCCGGGCGTGAGGTCCTGCTTTCGAACGGACACATTGCGATTGCGTTGTGGTCGCAAGTGGGTATAACTCGTCCGACCCATCCCTTCGGCTGAGAAGCGAGCCGTTCGCCCCGCCACCGGCGTGGGAGCCGGGGAAGGTCCGTCAGGAGCCACGGGATGGCTGGAATGCTGTCGGTCCCCTCCACGGTCGGGCATCCGCGTGCGCGCCGCCGGATTCCTCCGCGCGATCGCGGGATCACGATCGACGTCGCGGGGACGATTCTCCGGCTCCTCGTCGGTTCGACCCTGGCAGCGTGGAGCTGGATCACCCGTGGCAGGCTGAGCCTACCCGGCCTGGTCTTCTTCCTGCTTTATCCGGTGGCGGTCGACCGGACGGGACGCCTCATCACGCCCTGGTTGGGCGTTGAGTCCGCCCTCAGGCGCAGTTTCCCCTTCCGCTTCCTGGCCGGCTTCACCGTGCTGAGTCTGGCCCAGTTCCTGGCCCACTCGCTGGTGCCCGGGTCGCTGGCGACCCAGTTCCTGATCCTGGCCGGACTCGTCGAGACCGGGTGGTGGCTGCGTCGGCGCCAGGGAACCGGCCATGAGCCCGAACGGAGTGCCCCGGTCCCTGCCGAGTTCTTCCTGGTGGTCCTGTGCTTGCTCGCGGCGACCTGCTGGTCGCGCGGCCTCCTCGTCTCGGTCGATGTCCGGGGGGATTCGGTGGTCTTCCGCAACTGGATTGACTATCTCGAGCATGGCAACATCATCGCCCGCTTCCTGGGAGGCGAAAGCCTGTGGAGGATGGGGAATTACGCGCTTGCCGGCCTTCCGACCCCGGTGTATCACTACGCCGGATATCTCCCGGCGGCGACCGCCGCCGTCTTCGCCGGGAGCACGGCGCTGGACGCGGCGTTGAGCACGTGGAATCCGCTGGGCAACGTCCTGATCGGCCTGGCCGCTTACACCCTCGTCCTCCCCTGGGCGGGTAAGTGGGGAGGGCTCTGCGCCACGGTCGCGGCGGTGCTGCTCCCGGACGCCTCCTATTACTGGCCCGCCAACACCCACCTCAGGTATCACTGGCTGCAGCAGGTCGGCTGTGCCGGCTTCTATGGCATCGCGAGTGCGACTGTGGCGGTGGTTCTCTTGCAGCAGTGGAGCCGCCACCGGAGCCGGCGTGCCTTCTGCGCGGCCGGCGGGTGGGGAATCGCCACCTTCTGGTTCAAGGCTCAGATTTTCGCAGTCCTGATGCCCTTGCTGCTGGGCCTGACGATCCTCTGGTGGCCGGACGCCTCTCGGGCCCGACGACTGGCCCTGAGCAGCCTGGCGGCGATACTGGTGATCACGCTGGCGGCGACGCTGATCCATTTCGAGGTGACGCCCGACTTCGGGCCCAGCCGAGCCTATCTGGAGGAGTACAACCACAGCCTGGCCCGCGATTTCCCCGAGGGGATTTGCAAGCGGGTCTACTCCGCGACCGTCCAGGAACTGGGAGCCACCCGCTACTACGTCCTGTCGATCGCCATCTATGGCCTGGCCTCGCTCGGCGTCTGGCTCCCCCTGGGTGCCCTGCTGCTGGTTGTCTCGTCGTTCGCCCCCAGCAGGACCTACGGCGCCCTCCCCTGCCTGGTGGTGCTGATCTACCTCGTGTTGTATGCGTGCTTGAATGACTATGCAATAGTGGGTCACAACAAATGGGAGCTGATCCACCGGCCGATCGTCTGGGTTTACTTCGTCGTGGCGAGCTGGTGCGGTGCCCGGTTGTATCTGGCCTGCGCCGCTCACTCGTGGAGCCGTCGGCTGGTCCATCCCGCGACGATCGCCGTCGGGGCGGTCCTGCTGTTGCCGCTCCCCTGGAGGATGGGTCGGTGCATTCAGGAGGGGAAGAGCTTCTGGCGGACCTCCTGCGTCAATCTGGCCTACCCCAGGGGCCTGGTCGAGTCGGCTCGCTCGATCGCGCGGATGGGCTCGCGGGGCGATCTCGTCCAGGATGGCCATTCTGACGAAAACTTCCTGGTCGCCGGGCTGTCGGAACGCCGCTCCTACCTGGCGCGGCCAACGACCTTCCTGCGCGACAAGTCTCCGACGGTCCGCGCGGAGACCGAGCTCCGCAAGCGAGCACTCGAAGCCATGAAGGCGTTTACCACCCGGGAGCAGCTCGACGCCTTCGCGCGACAGACCAGGATTCGCTGGTATGTCCTCCATCCCGACGAGGTCGTCGCCTGGCCCGCGGCGGTCCTCGACCACCCGGCATTCGCCGATCGCGGCTTCCGGGTCTACGACCTCCGACCGGCGAGCCCGCGGCTCCCGGCAACCTGAGCACGAACGCTCACGTAGGTCAGGCTGTAGCCTGACGTTCCCAGCATGTCAGGCTACAGCCTGACCTACGGGAGACAGGGAGTTTTCTGATGTCCAACAGCTTTCGTCTGATCATGATCTCGGCCATGTACGAGAACGGCGGCAACACCACGCAACGTCTGCTCGACGGGCACCCGGAGTTGTTCGTCTACCCGTTCGAGTCGCAGGTGGGCACGAAATACGTCGTGGACCACTTCTCGAGCCTGTTCCCGCTGAAGTACCGCTGGCCGGTGTTCCCGCTCGCGGGCGAGCCGGCGGCAGACTACGAGACGATCATCGACGAGGAGTGCAAGGTCCGCATCAAGACCCCGCGCGCCAGCAAGTTCCGCGACTACCCGATGGAGATGTCCGACCGGGACCGCAAACAGGTCTTCCTCCGGATGATGGCCGGTCGCCAGCGGACGCGGCCCGCCCTGGTCGAGGCGTTCTTCCGGTCCTCCGCCGAAGCGTGGCGCGACCATGCCGGCTCCGGGCGTGAGCACACCTATGTCGGATACAGCCCGATTATCGTGGTGGACGCGGACCAGATCGTCACCGAGCTTCCCGAGGCGCACGTCCTGCACGTGGTGCGCAACCCCTGGTCGGCGTATGGGGATACCAAGAAGCGGCCGGTCCCGTTAAGCCTGTCGCACTACCTCACGGGCTGGTGCATCAACCAGATGGCGGCGCTGACGTACTCGGCCATGTTCCCCGACCGGGTGCACGTCCTGCGGTTCGAGGACATCGTGGCGGACCCGGTCCGGATCCTCGGCCGATGGCTGGCTCAGCTTGGGATCGGCTCGTCGCCGACCCTGAGCCAGCCGAGCTGGAACGGGACCCCTCTGGCGGAGGTTTACCCCTGGGGCACGGTCCGCATCCCCACCCCGGAGGCCAACCGGGCCACCGCCGAGGAGCTGACGGCCGGCGAGGTGGACGAGATCCGCGTCCGGGCGGGGGTCTTGCTCGAGCGGTTCGGGTACACCGACTTCCTGGGCCAGACGAGGTCGGCGGCGTGACCGGGCGGGCGGGCGAAGGCCCGATCCTGGTGACCGGGGCGGCCGGCTTCGTCGGGGCTGCGGCCGTGCACGACCTGCTCGGCCGTGGGACTCCGGTGCAGGCCGTGGTCCGACCCGGATCGCGGCCCTGGCGGCTCGCCCCGGTGGCGGGGAGGCTGCCCCTCCACGCCACCGACCTGACCGACGCCGATGCCGTCCAGCGCCTGATCGCGGCCGTTCGCCCGTCCGTGCTGCTCCACCTCGCGGCCCACGGCGCTTACGAGTCGCAGGCCGACTCGGGCCGGATCCTGACCACCAACGTCCTCGGGACACTCCATCTCCTCGAGGCGGCCGCCGCCTGCGGTGTCGAGCTGGTTGTGAATGCCGGGAGTTCCTCGGAATACGGGTTCAAGTCCCAGCCCATGCGGGAAACCGACCGGCTCGACCCGAACAGCGTGTACGCGATCGCCAAGGCGGCCCAGACGCATCTGTGTGGGCTGTTTGGACGCCGTACTCCGACCATGGCCGTCGTGACCCTGCGGCTCTTTTCGGTCTACGGACCCTGGGAGGAGCCCAGCCGACTGATCCCGACCCTGATCCGGCGCGCCCGGGCCGGGCTCCCGCTGGAGATGGTGGCGCCGGAGGTCGCCCGCGATTTCGTCTTCGTCGGTGATGTCCTGCGAGCCCTCCTCGATTTCGACCGGCTCCGCCACGCGACCGGTGAGGTGATCAACCTCGGCAGCGGGGTGATGATGACCCTCGGCGAGGTGGTCGCGGCGGTCCAGGACCTCTTCGGGCATCGATCCCGGGTCGTCTGGGGGGGCATGCGGGCTCGCTCCTGGGACACCACGCGGTGGGTCGCCGACCCCTCCCGGGCCGCCCGGATCCTCGACTGGCGACCAACCGTCGGGTTCCGCGAGGGGCTGGCCAGGACAGCCGAGTGGATGGCCACGATCGGGGCGGATCCCGACTGGCCTGACGCCAACACGAGTGACTTGGCTGTAAGTTCCATCCAGGCCAGGGGTTCCCATTATTCCCCTGGCCGCTCTGGAGCGGGCGACCGGTTGTAACCGATGATTCCTCCGGGAAGAAAACCGCACGTAGGTCAGGCTTTCCAGCCTGACGGTCCCGTAGGTCAGGCGATCCAGCCTGACGGACCGATGACTTCCGATGCGCTGGCGGACCAGCGTCGGATGGCCCGCACCATCCGCCGCTGGGTGATCGAGCAGTCGCTGGCCGCGGACGTCGGTCACGTCGGGTCGGCGCTGTCGATTGTCGAGATGCTGGTGGCGACCTGGGGGGGCGTGCTCCGCGACCCCGGCAGTGACGAGCCGGGGCGCGATCACTTCATCCTCGCCAAGGGGCACGCGGCGCTGGCTCTCTACGCCGCCATGCGCTGGCGGGGGCTGATCGATCCGGCCGACTTCGCACGCTTCTGCGCGGACGGGTCGCCCTACGCGGTCCACCCCGAGTTCGGGCTTCCCGGCGTTGAGATCGGCACCGGCTCGCTGGGCCAGGGCCTCTCGGTCGGCTGCGGGCTGGCCTGGTCGCTCCGCCGCCGTGGCGACGCCGGGCGCGTCTTCGTCCTGATGAGCGACGCCGAGTGCAACGAAGGGCAGGTCTGGGAGGCCGCCATGTTCGCAGCCCAGCACCGGCTCGAGAATCTCGTCGCACTGATCGACCTGAACGGAATGCAGGCCCTGGGCCCGACCGCGGCGATCCTCGACCTGCACCCGATGGCCGGCCGCTGGCGCGCCTTCGGCTGGCATGCTGTCGAGGTCGACGGGCACGATCTCGCCGAGCTGCGCGCCGCACTGACCGGCGGAATCGCAGGCCGAACGGGGCCCGCCGTCATCGTCTGTCGCACCGTGCTGGGCCGGGGCGTCTCCTTCATGGAGGGCCGGCTCGAGTGGCACTACCGCAACCTGTCGCCGGACCTGGCGGCGGCGGCCCTCCTGGAGCTCGGGTGATCCGATGCGAACCACCTTCATGCGGGCGCTGACCGAGCTGGCCGCCGAGGACCAGCGGGTCGTCCTGCTGACCGGCGATCTCGGCTGGGGGACCATTGAGCGGTTCGCCGCCGCATTCCCCGGGCGGTTTCTCAACGTCGGAGTGGCGGAGCAGAACATGGCCGGGCTCGCCAGCGGGATGGCGCGGGACGGCTTGGTCCCCTACATCTACTCGATCGCCACCTTCGCGACCATGCGCGGCTACGAGCAGTTCCGCAACGGCGCCGCGCTGCACAACCTGCCGGTGCGGCTGATTGGGATCGGCGGCGGCTTCGCCTACGGCCACGCCGGGCCGACCCACTACGCGCTGGAGGACCTGGCGATCCTCCGCACCCAGCCCTCGGTGGCGGTGATCGCACCGGCCGACTCGTCGCAGGCCCGCGCGGCGCTGTGGTCGATGGCCGGGCACCCTGGCCCGGTCTACTTCCGGGTCGACAAGAACGAGCGGCCCGACCTGTCCGGGCTGGCTGGCCGCTTCGCGCTGGGGCGGCCGGAGCCGATCCGCGCCGGCGGCGAGGTCTTGCTGCTGGCGACCGGCTCGATCACCTACGAAGTCCTCAAGGCCGCCGAGCTGCTGGCAGCGGCGGGTACCTCCGCCGCGGTGGCGGTGATGGCCCACTTGCCGTTCGAGCCCAGCGCCGAGCTGGTGGAGCTGCTGGCGGGCTACCCCGCGGTGGTCACTGTCGAGGAAGCCTCGTCGGCGGGGGGCCTGGGATCGCTGGCGGCCGAGTCGATCGCGCGCGGCGGCCTCCGCTGCCGGCTGGTCCCGCTGGGCGTCGCCCGGCCGCTGCCCTTCGCCAGTGGCAGCACCGCCTACATGCGGCGGCTC
>JAJPJC010000411.1 GCA_021324445.1 Isosphaeraceae bacterium | reverse complement strand
CTGGCTACGGGCTGTCGCCCCCTGCGGGGGCTGGGACCGTCGCGGCTCGGCCCGACCTCCAGGGGTTGACACCCCTGGCTACGGGCTGTCGCCCCCTGCGGGGGCTGAGACCGTCGCGGCTCGGTCTGACCTCCAGGGGTTGACACCCCTGGCTACGGGCTGTCGCCCCCTGCGGGGGCTGGGACCGTCGCGGCTCGGCCCGACCTCTGCCGCCCCCTGCGGGGCGGAAACTTCCCGGACCGTCGCTCACAGCCCGGCCCGGTGCTCGTTCCGCAGCCAGGACTCCGGGACCTGGGCGTACTGGCTGGAGTCCAGCACAGGGATCGCCTGGCCGTCCAGGACCGGCCGCGCGCTCGTCGCATCGCCGGCCACCAGGACCCAGATTGCAGGCGGGTCGCCGGTCTTCCCCGCGCGGGCAGCCAGCCGGTTCAGCCAGCCGACCTGGTCGTAGCGGGCCAGCAGGCCCGGGCAGGTCAGCGGGATCGGCCCCGAGCCGGAGAGCAGCTCGGCCTCGGCCGCCGGCATCGCCTCGCCGACCAGCCGCAGCAGGTTCAGCCAGTCGCGCGACCCCGGCGGCGCGGCGTCGGCCTGGCGCACCACCGGCCACTTCACCCGCCGTTGCTCGGCCCGCGCCTTCAGGTGCCGGATCAGCAGCCGGTCGACCGACACCGTGCGCAGCTTGAACCGATCCGTCAACTCGGTCTCGGCCGCCCGGATCCAGCTCGGCCGGACGGTCAGCACCAGGAGCTTGCCACCTGAGAGCGAGCGGCGGAGGTGCTCCTCGAACTGCCGGGCCTCGGTGATCCCGGGCGTCGCGGGAGGCCGGCGCGACGTCTGGCGGGTCGAGAGGCGGCCGGGGAGGCTGGAGCCGGTCGTCTCCAGGTGCCCGTTGACGCCCGTCATCCGGACGTACGCACCGACGTCATCCCGCCCCGCGCGGGGGTCATATTCCAGGTCGAGCCCGGCGGCGTGGAGCAGCTCGTCCAAGAGTGGCGGCGCCGGCAGCGGCTCGGCCTCAGGATAGCGGCTGGCGACCCGCGCGCGGATCTCCTCCGGGTCGACCTGGGCTAGGCCGGAGAGGGCCCCGATCGAGAGCCGCAGCGCCCGTTCGGCCGGCATCCGGCGCGGGTAAAGCTCCTGCCGACTCGACAGCGCCGCCGTGCGGCTCGCCCGCGCCGCCAGCCGCAGCAGCCGATCGGCCGGCAGCGGCTCGACGGCCCCGACTTCGCCGGGCCGGGTCACCTGCGCCAGGCGTTCCAGGACGCGGGCCGGCGCGGCCAGCGGATCCTCGGCGGCGATCACGTCAGCCAGGTCCCCCAGTCGCGCGGCGTATTCGGCCAGCGCCTCGGTCCGGGCGATCAGCACCCGGCCGCCCGGGCGGCGCACGAACAGCCGCGGCTCCTTGAGCCCCTGCTCGGCCTCGACCACCGCCCGGCAGGCCGCCGCCACCTGACGCGAGCACTCATCGGCATCGCCCTGGCGGGCCGGGGCCAGGCCCCGCACGCCTTCGACCAGCTCGCCCAGCTCCAGCACCCCCCCGCGGCGTCGACCAGTTCGACGACGTGGTCGCGCAGCCGCGTCACAGCCCGGTCCTTCAGCCAGCGCTGGCGGTCCTTGCCCAGGATCTGGCCGACCCGGGCTCGGGACACGCCGAGGTGCTCCGCCACCTGGGCCCGGGTCGGCCAGTCGCGAGGGTCCAGGCTGACCTGCGGATCGAGCCCCAGCATGAGCACGCGCGCCCGGTAGGTCGAATCCCCGAGTTTCCTCGCGGCCGAGCCGACGATCCGGGCCACGAGGGTGCCGAGGTCGGTGACCTCGGCGGACCCGTCCTCGACGGAGGGGGCCGGCTCGGGCTCGGATCGGGCCAGGGGCAATTGCGGGAGCCGGCGGCGGAGGGCCTCGATGGCCCCGATGATCTCCAGCCGGGTCTTCTGCCCGACCCCCGGCATGAACCGGAAGGCCTGGGCCGGGCGGGCCAGCAGGTCGGCGACGGTCGTCACGCCGGCGCGGTCCAGGGCATTGGTCGCGCGGGTGGACAGGCCCAGCAGGGCGATCGGCGTCTGGGGCGTCGCCCGGTCGAGTGCGACCGTCGGGCCGACGATCGCCGCATCCGGCCTTCCCCGTCCGGCGTGGTCGAAGACCCGCCGCCAGGCGGCGAGCATCTCCTCGGCGTTGTCGAACCTCTGTCCGGGGTCGCGGTGCAACGCGCGGCGGAAGAAGGCGGCCAGGTCCGGCCGCACGGCCGGGTCGAACGGCGTGGCATCGAGAACCAGCTCGGCGCCGGTCAGGTCGGCGTCCGCCGACCCATCGCCCCACTGGGGCGTCTTGCCCGTGGCCATCTCGTGCAGCATGGCCGCCGCCGCG
This sequence comes from Isosphaeraceae bacterium, assembly GCA_021324445.1. Classification (GTDB taxonomy): domain Bacteria; phylum Planctomycetota; class Planctomycetia; order Isosphaerales; family Isosphaeraceae; genus JAJPJC01. The sequence continues at coordinate 11,556 of JAJPJC010000411.1, read as the reverse complement.
TACCGCTCCGCCGCCAGGTCCCACCGCTTCGACGGCCGCTGGCCCAGGAACGGGTCGAGATAGCCCCGGGTCCCTGGCCGGATGTCGTCGACCGGAGCCCGCGACAGCGAGAAGTCGAAGAGGACCAGGTGCAGTTCTTTCTGCTCGCCCACCCGCCGGACGGCGATGTTGTCCGGCTTGATGTCGCGGTGCGGGATGCCGTTGCGCTCCAGCGAGGCGACGGCCGAGAGCAGGTCCTCGCCAAACCGCTGGAGCAGCTCCAGGCCCAGGCCACGCTGCCGGCCCTCGCGCTCCAGTCGCTGCGCCAGCGTCTCCTCGCCCGTGTTGTTGAGCACCCGCACCGTGCGGCCGTTCATCTCCACGAGGTCGACCAGATTGACGATGAACTCGCTGCGGAGGCTCCGCAGGACTTCGGCCTCGTCGCGCAGCCGCGGGCCGTCCTCGGGCGTGCGGGCGACTTTCAGCACGAGCGGCGCGTCGTCCTTGCGGACCCACAGCGCCTGGGCCGTCGAGCCGCTGCCCAGCTTCTTCTCGACGACGTAGCCGCCGGGCAGGACGTCGCCGATGGCGGCGGCCAGCGGGTCGGGACACTCGGCCGGCCCCTCGGGCCGGGTCGCCTCCTCCTCGACCGCGTCGAGCTGGGCCAGGAAGTCATCCACCGAGGCCAGCCGGGTCTTGGGGTCGGGGTGGGTGCTCCAGGCGATGAGCTGCTCCAGCTCGATCCCGCAGCCGTCGAGGACCGCCGAGAGCCTCAGCCCCTTGTGCTCGCGCAGCAGGTCCCGTAGGGCCAGCTCGCTGGAGGCCGGCGGCCGGCCGGCAAAGAGGTGGTAGGCGATCGCCCCCAGCGAGAAGACGTCGGCGGTCTCCTGGGCCTGGTCGGGGGCCTGGAAGGTCTCGGGGGCCAGGTAGATCCGCTCGCCAGCGCCAAGCCAGGGTTCGATGTGGACCGTGCCGCTGGGCGTGGTCGAGCCGGTCCGCCGGGCGCTGAGCTGCCAGTGGAAGATCCGCGGCTCGGGGGCGCCGGAGTCGGGCCGCTCGACCAGGATGCTCTCGGGGGTCAGCGCCCGGTGGATGACCCGCTTGTGGTGAGCGTAGCGCACGGCGTCGGCGATCCGGCGGAGCAGGTCCAGTCGCTGGCCGAAGTCGAGGTGGTGGACCCGCCGGGCCAGGAAGTGGTCCAGCCACACCGAACCGGGCTCGTGGCGGAAGAGCAGGCAGGGGCCCCGTTCGTGCTCCTGGTAGTCGAGGGCGGCCAGGATGCCCGGGTGGTTCAACGCCTGGAGCGTCTGGAACTCGCGCCGGGCGGCGCGGGCGACCGCCGCGCGGGCCTCCTCGTCGGTCAGCCGGGCGACGAGGTAGGTCCGCAACCGGCGGTAGGTCCCTTCCAGGTGGACGTGCCGGGCCTCGCGGTCCTGGAAGCCGGGCCCCTCCCCGAGCAGGTCGCCGAGGAGGTACTCGCCGACCCGGCGCGACCGCTCCGAGGGCCGGATGCCGGCCGCCTCGACCGCCCGGGCCAGGGCGCGGGCCACGCCGGCATCGATCGTGCTTTTGGGGTACGGGTCGAGCCCGCGGACCGCCGTTCCAGCAAGGCCGCCAGGATGCCGTCGCGCCCCGCGCACCCCGGCCCCTGGCGATCGGTCAGGCAGACCCGGGTCCGGGCCGGCTCGTCCAGGTCGCAACGGATCTCGAGGTCGGAAAGGAAGACCAGAGCCTCGATGAATGGGCAGCGTACGCGGTCCCAGGCCGCCTGGCGGGCCAGGACCGACGCCAGGGACCGGGCCTTCTGGTTGGCCAGGTAGAGCGGGTTATCGTCGACCCGGATCTGCCCATCGGGCCTGGTCCAGGTCCAGGTCCGCACGTCGCCAGCGACCCGGCCCGGACGACCCTTGATCTCGACGAGGAACAGGCCGAGCTTGGTCAGGACCAGGAGGTCGACCTCGTAGACGGCGCCGGAGTCGGCGAGGAACTCGAAGTTGGACCAGGCGCGGCACGGCTCGTGGTCGGGGAGCCCCTGGCGGATGAAGTCCAGGCCCCTGCGCTCGTGCTCGTAGCGCGAGGGGGTGATCGTCGTCCAGCTCCGCGTCATCATCGCCGTCGTCGGCCTCGACCGGCCGTCGTCCCAACCCGGGTGCTGCATCCCTGAGGGCGCCCCGTCCCTCCTAACGGCCCGATCGTACCAGGCCGGGGGCCTGTCGGCCAGGCAGTGGGCCGGCCTCTTACCCAAATTCCACGCCGCAACCCCTTCGAGAGCCTGGGGTACCGACTTCCGAACAACACCCTGAAAAGGGCGGCGGACGCCCCAGGCGAGTGGGTCGTCAATCTGGATTTTGACGGGTTGTTCGGACGCCCGCGCGATCGAAGAATCGGCAAGACCGCCCGCTCCGCGGCCTGTCCGCACACCCGCTGAGAATCTGTGCCGTAAGCCTCGGAGGGGCGATCGGACGTCGCCAGGGGCGTCAGCCCCTGGACCTCAATACAGGAGACTCTTAGCCGAGCACGGGGTTGAGTCCCATGTTCTTCCGCATCTCGGCGCGTTGTTTCTCGTAATGCATCAGGAGCTTGCGATCCTTGAAGTGCTGGCGTTCCTTGCGGCGCTGGGCGGCGACGAAGAGGCGGCGCATGCGGAGGCTGGTGAGCTCGCCCCGGCCCTTGTAGCGCCTGCGCAGCCGGGCGGCGGGCTTCTCGCCGAAGGCTTCGATGATCTCGTCATCCATCGAGACGAAGAACCGGGCCAGGCCGGGGTCGCCCTGGCGGGCGCAACGCCCGGCGAGCTGGCGGTCGATCCGGCGGGCCTCGTGGCGTTCGGTGCCGATGACGTGCAGTCCGCCCAGGGCGGCGACGCCTTCGCCGAGCTTGATGTCGGTCCCGCGGCCGGCCATGTTGGTGGCGACGGTGACTCGCCCGGCCTGACCGGCCTGCGCCACGATCTGGGCCTCGATCTCGTGATTCTTGGCATTGAGGATCTGGTGCTCGATCCCCGCGGCCGCCAGCAGGGTGCTCAGCCGCTCCGATTTCTCAATCGAACGCGTTCCGACCAGCACCGGCACGCCGTGGCGGTTCCACTCGATGATCTGATCGGCCACGGCCCGGAACTTCTCGTCCTCGGTGGAGAAGACCCGGTCGGCGAGCCAGACCCGGCGGCAGGGCCGGTTGGTCGGCACGCGGAAGACCCCCACCTTGTAGATCCGCCGCAATTCGCGGGCGTCGGAGGAGGCCGTGCCGGTCATCCCCGCCAGCTTCTTGTAGCGCTTGAAGAAGTCCTGGACGGTCACCCGGGCCGCAGTGATCGTCTCCAGGGTGATCTCCAGCTTCTCCTTGGCCTGGATCGCCTGGTGCAGCCCGTCCTGCCACTGCCGCCCGGGCATCATGCGGCCGGTGAACTCGTCGACGATGATCACCTCGCCGTCGACGACGACATAATCGCGGTCGCGGAGGTAGGCAATCTGGCCCCGCAGCGCGCGCTCGACATACTCGTAGAGGCCGTCCACCGTCAGGGTGACGAAGGCCGTATGGGCCGCGACCGCCTGGACCTTCCGCCGCCCGGCGGCGGTCAGCTCGGCCTTGCGCTCCAGGGGATCGTACTTGTAATCCTTGACTCGCACCAAGGTTGCGGCGAGCTGGTCGGCGCCGTAGTAGGCCGCGGCTTCTTCCTGGGTGGGCTGGTTGTTGGCCCCGATGATCAGCGGGGTCCGAGCCTCGTCGATCAGGATGCTGTCCGCCTCGTCAACGATCGCATAGTTGTGGGTGCGCTGCACGGGCATCTCCGCTTCGACATGGCCGCCCCGCCCCAGGTAGACTTGCTCGAAGGTCTTGCGGTGGGCATCGCCGCCGAGTCGCAGCCGCTTCAGCTCGTCGCGAAGGAAATCGAAGCCCAGCTCCTTGGCCGTGCCGTAGGTGATGTCGCAGGCATAGGCGCTGCGGCGGACGCCGTCGGACTGGCCCGTCTGGATGCAGCCGACGGTCAGGCCGAGCATCTGGTAGATCGGACCCATCCACTCGGCATCGCGCCGCGCCAGGTAGTCGTTGACCGTCACGACATGCACGCCCTTGCCGGGCAGGGCGTTGAGCGTCGCCGGCATCGTCGCCACCAGCGTCTTGCCCTCGCCGGTCTCCAGCTCGGCGATGCAGCGGTTGTGGATGGCGATCCCGCCCACAATCTGCACGTCGAATTGCCGCTGGCCGATGGCCCGCTTGGCGGCCTCGCGGACCATCGCAAAGGTCTCGACCAGCAGGCTGTTGAGCGAATCACCCTGCCGGGCCCGCAGCCGCAGACCGTGCGCCTTCTCCTTCAGCTCGGCATCGGTGTACTGCTCGAACGCCGGCTCCAGCGCATTGATCCGCTCCACCAGCATGGCGTAGCGGCTGAGCCGGCCGGCGTGCGTCGGCCCGGCCAACTGCTGAACTCGATTCAACCACGCGGGGCCAAGGCGGTTCGCCATGTGACTAGGACTCCCTCTCGGGGGTGCCATCGCGTTGAGCCGGAGGGGACGCGGCCGGTTCGGTCGTGGTACCCGGACGACCTCCCGGTGCCGGCCTTGCCTTGCCCCTCTTGACCTCAACGGGACACCGTCGCGCGCCTTTATCCCGATCCCCCGGCGACTTTGCCGGAAGTGGGTGCTTGATTGGATGTCTGGCCGGCCGTGGCACGGGTCGGGACCGGACGGAGCCGTCCCTCGCGGGTGAACTCCCAGTAGTCGCCCGGTGGCAGGGTGCGGTGCCGGGTCCGCCGGCTCCAGTCGCAAAGCGCGGCCCATTTCTGATCGGCGGTCAGGTTGCCCAGGGACTCCTCGCCGGGTGCCGCGCCCCAGAGGATGGCGGTTTGCTCACGGTTCCAGAGGAACAGGCCTCGGCCCTTGGCGGCGGGGTCGGTGACCACGATGTCGAGGATTTCCAGGGCCGGGGCGCGGGCGGGCCCGAGCTCCCGGATCTTCCGGACCAGGAAACCGGCCAGCCCGGCCGCGCCCGGGATTCGCCCATTCCGTTCGTCCAGGCACAAGACACCCGGCTTGGGTCTCCAGGTGGCGCCGGGCTCCGAGGTGAGGGGACCGGCCAGACCCTCGGCCCAGATCCGGATCAGAGGTTCGAGCGTCCTGAGCCGAGCCAGGTCGACCTCCTCCATCGGCAGGATCCTGGCCGTCTCGTCCAGGAGGTATCGCTCCGTGGCGGAGATCTCCACCAGGGCCACCGGCTGGCGGAACCGCAGGGCGACGCGGATGCCTCGAGGCGGATAGCTCACCCGGACGTCACGATCGACCAGGGGGTGGGCACCAAATGTCCGCGCGAGGCGGCGCGGCTCCAGCCGGAGGACCGGCAGGAGCTCCGCTTCCCGGGCGCAACGCCGGACGGACTCCAGGAAGTCGGCAATCTCCCCGCGATACCAGGCTGGCAGCTCCGTTTCCAGCCGGATGCTCCGGAACGGGATCTGGTAGTCCTCTTGGTCCTGGAGCCATTGGACCAGGGCCTGCCCGGCCAGGAACCCGCCCGCGACGGCGACCACGAGCCCGGCCAGGCGCACGCTGACCCACCTGCGGTCGCGACGGGAGTTGCGGGGCGGTTCGCGGTGTTCCATCACCTCGAGTTTTCCTCCGGCGCGAAGGTCCCCGCCGTTGCCCGGCCGATCCGATCCGATCCGATCCGAGACCAGGCCACGGGCCGATGCTACCAGACCTGGATCTGCAGTTCCAATTCGTAGCCGAATTGCTGCCAGACGCGTTGGCGAATCCGGTCGATCAGTTGGAGGACGTCGGCGGCCTTGGCTCCGGGATGGGCGATGATGAAATTGGCGTGGCGATCGGAGACCTCGGCCCCCCCGAAGCGGGTGCCCTTGAGGCCGGCCTGGTCGATGAGGGCACCCGCGGAGACGTCGGTGGACGGGTTCTTGAAGATGCAGCCGGAGAACTGGTGGCCATACGGCTGGTTCTCCTTCTTGATGATCCAGATCCGCCGCATCCGCCGGACCACGGCCTCGGGCTCCTCCGGCTCCAGCTCGAACTCGGCGGAGAGGATCACCGGGTCATCGAGGTTGGACGCGCGATCGGCGAAGCTGAGGTCGTCGCGGTCGCGGACCTGGATCTCATGGGCGGGGTCCAGGACCGTGGCGCGGCGGACGAATTGCCCGATCGCGCCCTGGCGGCCGCCGGCATTGCCCCGCAAGGCCCCGCCCACCGTGCCGGGGATGCCGGTGAGGACTTCCAGGCCGGCCAGACCCGCCCGGGCCGAGTGCGAGATCAAGGCCGTCAGCGGGACGGCGGCTCCGGCCTCCACGATCTGATCGCGGACCTGCACATCGGCGAAGAACGGACTTTCCAGGTGAACCACCAGCGCGTCGAGGCCTTCGTCACGGACCAGCACGTTGGAGCCGCCGCCCAGGATCTTGAAGGCGATCCCCTGCTCGCGACACCGCTTCAGCAGCGCGACCAGCTCGTCGAGGCGCCGGGGGCTGGCGAAATAGGCGGCCGGCCCTCCCAGGCGGAACCAGACCCAAGGTGCCAGCGACTCCTCGGTCGTGACGAGCCCTGGGAAATCGTCGAATGCGTGCATCAGGCTTGATTCCCACCGCGATGACGCCCGGCGTCACCGGCATCCGTCGACCACCGGCGCAGCGGCCGTGCATCCCACCCCGACCGACCTGGGACACGGGGCGGGTCCTGAAGCGCTCGATCGACCTAAAGCCGTTAATCGCAACATCGTAGCCTCGAAGGTCCCGGTCGTCAAGCGACGCCGGGGCCGGGCCCACCGGACCGGCGCGATGGCGCGCGGCGGTCGTCGCCCCGATGGGGGCCAGGGTGCCGGCACAGGGGAGTGCCGCTGGGGTCTTCGGCCTGGGTGTCCTCCGGCGGCCTCGCGGTCGCCGCTGGGCTCGACTCGGCTCGACGCGGTTCGGTTCGGGACCGCGGGGGATTGGATTCTCCGATCGGGTCTCACCGTGACGTGCTGGCCTCGGCGGTCTTCTTGGCGTCCAGGCGCCAGTTCCCCCAGGTATCCGGGGCCCAGTAGAGGATCAATTCGAGCGACTTCTTGGCATCCGCGAGGCTGGGCAGCGCCTGCAACTCTTCGGTTGGGAGCGCGCTCCCGCGGCGGCCACCCTCGGCCTTGTACTGGACCAGGGCCTGGGCCGAGCTCCCCTGGGTGTTGCTCTGGACCTGCACGGTCATGGCCGGCTCCTGCATCCCCATGCTCAGCTTCAGCTCGGTGTGTTGCTTGATGGTGTCCACGGTCCATTTCATGGCTTCCATCTCCGTTCCCGGCAGGGCCAGGCCGACGACGGTCTCCACATCCCCCTTGCTGATCGCCTTGGCGACCCGCTGCGACCGCGTTTCCAGCGATTCGCGGGACAGCATCCACCCGATTCCCGCCACCAGCAGCAAGACCACGCTGGCGACGCCCAGGATCTTGATGTCCGGGAGCTTGAGCTTGCTGAGCTTCTGGCCTAGGCCCTCGAGGCCCGAGAAGTCCAGCTCGACCCGGTCGCGCGGGGCGCGCGCCTTGGGTGCCTCCTTGGGTGGGGGCGGCTCACCCAGCACGGTCTGGCCGCCGGGCGTGAGATGGAAGACTTGGAGGCACTTCTTGCAAACCAGACGGGAATTGACCTTGTTGTTCGGGACCCGCCCCCCCGCCCCGCATCGGGGACATGACATTTCAATCATCGATAGGACTCCCCGCGAGTAGATCCGGGACCTGAGAGTCTCCGAGGCCGTCGGAGCCCTCCGGCCTCCTGCGCTATTCGTCGAGCATCGCCGATGCTTGCTCCTTTGGCAACCTCAACCGTCGCCGCGCAGAAGATCCCAGCCTATCCAGGCTAATCCCCCAGTCCCGGATTCGCAACGACGTTTCCACATCGAGAACCGCCGCGGACCGTGTGCCCCCCAACGCCGCGGCGCCCCTGACCCGAGAGGCGCCGCCGGCCCCCCAGGCTAACGCAACTAAACGCTCGGATTTCGTCCAAATCCGCGCGGACGGGAACGGCCTGGCGGCCCGGCCCTTGCCGAGCTTGGACGCGGAGTCGGTCATATTAGCCAAATTATGCCCGTTGGATTGCCTTACTGAAATGATGATTTGCCAGAAGGTTGGGAGATCGCCGTCCGCGGGCGTCTGAGAAGGCATTTTATTTCAGGCAAGATCGACTTGACGCGGAATCGAGGGTTTCGTAAATTTTTGAACGATCAGCCCGAGTTTGGTGTGAACCTAGCCAAGAGCAGCGGATCTCGGTTTGCCCTGGAGTCGGACTGATCGGCAGGGACGTGGCTTCTTCTGATGACCTCAATGTCGAGGGACTGCCGCGATGTCGTTAGCTCAACGCGTACGTGACTTTCGCTATTCGAAGGGCTGGGGCCCGGACGAGTTGGCCAGCCGCGCCGAGATTTCCCGGACCGCCCTCTACCAGATCGAGAGCGGCAAGACGGGCCTGCCCCGCGCCGGGACTCTCCGGCGGATCGCCGTGGCGTTGGAGGTCCCCATGGAAGACCTCCTGGGCACCGACAGCGACTCGCATCCGATCGCCACGGTCGGCGAGCCAGCCTATTCCGGCCGGGCTCCCAGGGCTCACTTCGGGTGGGTCGCCGCCGAGGGAGGACCGTTAAACCTCCCCACGGCCGCCAACTTCGCCGGACTCCCCGCGGACACCGCCGAAGAGGCGCGCTTCAACGTGGACGTTGTACCCAAAGCCAAGACCCCCAGCCCGGAGTCCGCCTTCATCCGGGAAGGTGAGCTCATGGCCAAGCTCCACGACCTGCTCCATTCGCCGATGGGCGAATGCGTCACGCGAATCGTGGATGAGCTGCATGGACTGCTTGCCCGCATCCACTGATGGGATTGACGGCCGCGTCGAATCCGGCACATCACCGGATTTCATCGGGTAGATTTCCTCAAGGGATCGCGTCGGACGGACGACGGCGAACCGACCCTTCCGCATTGCGGAGAGCCGACAACCTTGAGGTGGTCCGATGTTCCGAAAGTTCGGTGGTGTTGCGCGCATTGGCGTCGTGAGCGTCCTGGTGTTTCAAACCGTGGGGGCACTCGCTCCGGCACGGGCGGGTCATCGCGCGCGGCGCGGTAGCCGGGTCGTCGTCACCCGGGCGCGCCCGATCTCTGCGCCGCTGCCGCGCCCGGCGGCGTACCCACCGGGTACACTCGGCACCATTTATCCCACGCCGTATCTGACGATCGGGGGCGACTACCCGGCCGGCAATGCCGGCTACTCGCCCCTGGGAATGTACGGCAATCAGACCCTGGCCCTCTACGGCCCGTTGTCCTCACTCCGGTCCACGACGGCGCCCGTGGTCACCTATTCCCGGGGGTACGACGGCACGGTTCAGCTCCAGGAAGCCGTCTCGACCTCCTACCCCAACTTCCCGCGGCTCTCGCCCGTGATCTACCCGACCGAGGCCAACAACTATTATGCCCCGCGGATCCTCCGGGAGCCCTGGTCGGATAGCGCGATCAACTGGATCGACCAGAATTAGAGTGGCGAGTGAGGATCGGCGGACGGAGCCGCCTCCTACCGGAACGCCAGCGAATCCGCCTCGTGTAGGAGCCGGCTCCGTCCGGCGACGGTCCGCTGGGATCGGACCGTACAATAATAAGTCGAGGAGGCCGGCGAAGATCCCGTCGAGTCGCCGTCGGATCTTCGTCGGCGTTTGGCGCTGTCCTTAGATGTTGTTCTGTCCACGACCCGGCAAGCGAGCGAGCAACGGGAGCCCCTGCCGTGACCGAAGGTCTGAAGCGCGTCTACGGGATCGACCTGGGAACCACCTACTCGGCGATCGCCTATGTGGACGAGCATGGAAAGCCCGTCATCGTCCCCAACCAGGAAAGCGAACGGATCACGCCGTCGGTGGTGTTGTTTGACGGCGACAAGGTCATTGTCGGCAACACGGCCAAGGAGTCGGCGAAGGTCGAGCCCCACCGGGTCGTCACGCGGATCAAGCAGCACATGGGGGACCCCAACTTCGTCTTCACCTACGAAGGCCAGGCATTCAGCCCGGAGGATCTCTCGTCGTTCATCCTCCGCAAGGTCGTCGGCGATGCCGAGATTGCCCTGGGGGAGACCATCCGCTCGGTGGTGATCACCTGTCCGGCGTACTTCGGCACGCCGGAACGCGAGGCAACCGCCAACGCCGGCCGGCTGGCCGGCCTGGATGTCCGCGCGATCTTGAACGAGCCGACGGCCGCGGCCATCGCCTACGGGCTCGAGCAAGGCGAGAACCAGGTGGTGTTGGTCTACGACCTGGGCGGGGGCACCTTCGACATCACCATGATCGAGATCAAGGACCGGCTGATCCGCGTCATCTGCACCGGCGGCGACCACCGCCTGGGCGGCGTCCTCTGGGACGAGGCGATCGTGATGTACCTCGCCGAGCAATTTGCCGCGCAGACCGGCGAGCCGACCGATCCCCTGGATGATCCCGAAGTACTCAACGACCTGTTCCTCCAGGCCGAACGCGGCAAGAAGACCCTGACCCAGCGCGAGAAGGCCCCGTTCCGCGTCACCCATGCCGGGCACCAGGCGCGGGTCGAGCTGGACCGAAACAAGTTCGAGGAGATCACCAAGCACCTGCTCGATCGCACGATCGAGCTGACCCACGAGATGCTGGCCGACGCCCGCACCAAGGGTTACACCCAGTTCGACAAGATCATCCTGGTCGGTGGGGCGACGCGGATGCCCCAGGTGCGCAACCGGCTGGTGGCCGAGTTCAACCAGGAACCGGAGATCTACGACCCGGACGAGGCCGTCGCCAAGGGGGCGGCGCTCTATGCCCTGAAGGAATCGCTGCTCGACCAGGTTCAGGACTTCCTCGCGACCCGGCTCTCGGCCGAGGGCGCCGACGCCCAGCCGGTTGACCTGAGCCAGGTCTCGGAGCAGGAGGTCGCGCAGGCGCTGGACCACCTGGAGAAGGAGCTGGGCTTCACGCTGACCGGTCCGGTCCGCGAGCTGGTCAATACCCGGATCGTCAACGTCCTGAGCAAGAGCCTGGGCGTGGTGGCGCGCAACGAACAGAGCCAGGACGTGGTGGTCTACCTCCTGCCGCGCAACGCGGAAGTCCCGCTGGAGCGGATGACCGACTTCGGCACCGATGCCGACAACCAGGCGGCCGTCGACATCCGGGTCATGTCGGGCGAGCGCGACAGCGCCGACCCTCTCGACTGCCAGGAAGTCGGGGTCGCGACGCTGAATCTTCCCGAACGGCTGCCGGCGCGCAGCCCGATCCGGGTGAAGTTCGCCATCAACAAGGACGGGCGGCTCGGCGTCTCGGCCACCGACCTGACCGGCGGCGGCTCGATCGACGTCGAGTTCGAGACCGAGGCCGTCATGAATGCCGAGGAAGTCGCCGAACGCTCGACAGCTCTGCGGCTGCTCAATGTATCATGAATGGAGCACGACCCGGCCGTTCCTTGCGTCCGAGATGGGGGGAGCCGATGCCGATACCGATGCCAACCACCACGGGAGATCTCCTGCCGGAGATCGTCCGGCGGCTGGTTGAGGAGTTCGATCCGGAGGAGATCATCCTGTTCGGGTCGCGCGCCTGGGGACAACCGCGGCCGGATAGCGATTATGAT
>JAJPJC010000407.1 GCA_021324445.1 Isosphaeraceae bacterium | reverse complement strand
GGGCGTAGGGGATGAGTGGAAGTCCAGGATATCGAATCGATCAAGAGATGCTGGACAGGCTCCGACCCCTCATCAGCCTTGGTGTGGTAACCCCGGGACACCACCCCAATCGGCACGCCCACAGCTTTCCCTCCGGCTCTTGACTGTCATAATGGCAGCAGATGCCATGGAGTTGGCGCAGCCGACCAATCGCAAGTGATTGTTGGATTTTGTCTTGTGGTTCGGCACGACGATTTGGCACGCCGCTTGCTGCGGCTCTAGGCGAAGCGGTTTCGAGCCGACGCCCAACGGGACTTGGCGGCGAAACGCCTCACCGGATGCATGGTGAATTTTCTTTCAAAGTTGCCCGTGGACATTGAAAGGAGGCTTACTATGCTGCCCCTCCTCTGGATCGATCCGGCCTTGTCCGCCATGACGGGCGGCCCGATCAACCGGCTGGCTTCGATCTTCGGTCGCGTCTTCGCCGAGGACTCCTCGATCGGTGCAGCCGTGGCCGACGTGCCCATGGCGATGTGGGAGGATGATGAGCACATCTATGTCGAGGCCGAGCTGCCTGGCCTGACCGACCAGGACGTGGACATCACCGTCCAGGGCGGCCGCCTCTGGATCCGCGGCGAACGGAAGCCCGAGGAGGGGCGTACCTATCTTTATGATGGTCGGTGCTATGGCCGGTTCGAGCGGGCGATCACCCTGCCCGCGGCCGTCGCCACCGCCGCCGCGCGGGCCGAGCTGAAGGGCGGCATCCTGTCGCTCACGCTGCCCAAGAGCCCCGAAGCCCAACCCAGGACCATCGCGTTCAAGGCGCGTTCAAGGCGCGTTGAGCGGGCCTTGGCCAAGGTCGCGGCGGCCCTCGTGACGATGGCGCTGGTCCTGCTGGCGGCAGTCGGTACGGCGTCCTGACGCCGGCCGGGCCCGCCCCTGACGAGGGCCGCCCCGCTCGAACCGCTTCGGTTCGGAGGTGGTCCATGAACATGAAGAGGTCCGCACCTGAACCTCGGGCTTTCGGTCCGAGGGCCGCAGACCCTATTCCCCGCGGCGCGGGGGGCGCCCGCCGCGATTCATCGCGAGCCCTGGGCGGGGTGGCGACGCGTGGCGGGGACGCCCGTCGGGAGGACGGTCCGGGCTTCCTGGGCGCCGTCGTGGCCGAGCTGGTCGCCGTCCCGGCGATCCTCCTCGGCGCGATCGCCCTGTACGTCGCCCTGATTGCCCCGCCGCTGCTGGTGGTGCTGCCCATCGCCCTGATGGGGCTGGTGATCAATGCCATCGGCTCCGTCTGGGGCGCAGTGTCGTGATTGAGTGAGAAAGTCGAGCAGGGCGGGGCCTAGGCCCCGCCGGGGCCCGGCCGGCGAATCGCTGAGCTTCAGGAGAAAGGAGGGACTTATGGCTATCCAACTCTGGGATCCGTTCCGCGAGGCCGTCAGCCTTCGCGATGCGATGAATGCCCTGTTTCAGGAGAGCTTCGTCCGACCGACGAGCCTCTTCACGCAGGACGGCTTGGCGGTGCTGCCGCTAGACGTTACTGAGACGGCGGACGAGTTCGTGATCAAGGCGTCGGTGCCGGGTGTGAAGCCCGAGGACGTGCAGATCACCGTCCAGGGGGACACACTGACCATCCGCGGCGAGTGCCGTGGCGAGGAGGAGAAGACAGGCGAACGCTGGCACCTCCGCGAGCGGCACTTCGGCTCCTTCCAGCGATCCGTATCGCTGCCCGCGCCGGTGGACTCGGACAAGGCGCAAGCCAGCTATGAACACGGCGTCCTGACCCTGACGCTGCCCAAGACCGAGGACGCCAAGCCGCGGCAGATCAAGATCGGCGGCTCGGCCTCCGCCGCATAGATTGGGTCGCGTCCATAACCGATGAGGACCGAAGTGCACCCCGGTGAAGCCGTCCCGTCCTGGGATTGCGGCCAGCCGGGGCCCGAAGAGGACACCTGGGGAATCGAGGAGAGCACGGAAAGGAGGACTTGATCATGAAGGGACCATTCCAGCGGTCGGGAGGGAGACTTATCCTCACCATCCTCGTCATCGCCCTGATTCTCACCGGCTCGGCGTGGGCCCAGCAGGCCCAGCAGACGACGTCGGCTGCGGGCGCGACGAAGGATGGGCCCGTCGTTCGCACCTTCGGCACCGCCGGGGGATACCGCACCGAGGTGACGAGCCAGACCAGGGGCACGCTCAGCCAGGAAGATCGGCGTCAGGTCTCCTTGCTCATGGCGCAAGTGTTCCAGCATGTGGATGAGGCCCGGCGGGCCGTCGACGCCGCGGACGTGAAGCGGGCCCGGCACGAAGTGCACAAGGGTCGGCAGGCCCTCCAGGTGATCCGCGCCGTGCTGCCCAGGACGACGGTCTACACCAAGACGACCGCGCCCGACGGCAAGGTCGTCTATGAGGACGACCGTGAGGTCCAGGAGAGCCGGATCCCCCTGTTCGAGGGGATGCTACAGGCCCGGACCTATGCCCCGATCCTCGCCGCCAAGAGGGAGCAGGAGTCCGAGGCGAACGATGTCGCCGGAATTCAGGTGATCGAGTCCGAGGCGATCACCACGGAGGTAATTGCGGACCTCAATCTGATCGAAGCCCAATTGCATCGGGCGGTCAAGGCCCTGGAGGAGAACAAGCCCGAAGAGGCCTCCAAGGCGCTGGCCTGGGCTCAAGTTCAGGGCGTTGGATTCCATTCCCACAGGGAGGACACGCCCCTGGCCGAGGCCCGCGACGCGATCTGGCTGGCGAAGCGCGCCCTGGAAGAGAACAACACCGTCCAGGCCCGGGCCAACCTGAATATCGCCCGTCGGCAGTTGGAGGTCTACCGTCAAGTCCTGCCGGAAGACCAGCGCAAGGACGTGACGCAGATGATGACCGAGGTCGGCCAATTGGAGGCGAAACTGCGGCAGGAGGCCAACCAGGCCCAGCCCGCCAGCCATGCCGAGCGGACCAGCCAGGGGAACTCCGCGGCGCGGTGGTGGGACCAGGTCAACAGTTGGTTCAAGAAGCGCCATTGGTGAATCGCGGGACGCTCGGACCACGGGCGGTGGCGCAACCGGACCGCCTCGCGAGGCGATGCGGCCGGGCGGCGCCACCCGACCCGCCGGTCGGCGGACCCGGGCCCCGGGGCGGCTTCCGCGCGCCCAGGAGGACCACCATGATGTCCCAAGAGGAGGCCACTCGGCTGCAAGGTTTTGCCTGGTTGGCCCGCAGGAGGACGGCCTCGGACCGCCGCTCTCCGGGCGGAGGCCCGTTTGACGGGCTCGATTCGCCGTACAGGCCGCCCTGCTGGCCTGTGGGGCGCGCGGGCCTGGGAGACCGCCACGCTGCCTCGTGGGAAGCGTTCTTGATCCTCACTCCCACCATCGCCTTCGGTCCCCCCCAGGTCGGCCCGGGCTGGGTGGTTGAGCCGGCCGGCCTTGATGAGCTGCCGAGAGACGGCCGGATCCGGCTCGCCGACATGGCGCTCCACACGACGCTCTGGGGGCTCCTCCCGGAGTGTGAGTTCGAGGTGCGTGGGGCAACGGTGGGGCAGGAGAATCGCTCCGAGTGTGCCCCCGGTCGATGACCAGGGAGCGGGGAGCCGATCCCACTCGGCGGGATGGTTCGAGGAGAGAGCCGGGCGTGAGACGAAGTCCCTAACTCCTCCTCACCTAAAGCGACCGGTGCCACGGGGTGCCACCGACCAGGAGGTTGGTCCCGGAGCACCGGGTGGCGGAGACCTGAGGAGGTCCTCGCTTTCGGAGGCAGTGGGCTATGATGACGGCACGAGATGGACCAACCACGGACATCCATTGGATCTTCCAGGATTGCGACGAACCCCGCCGGGAGCGGGCCCGCCGGGCCTGGGCCGAGGGCTGGCCGCGGCTGGAGCGATGGCTGACGACCTTCCCGCGCGAGCAGCGGCGGCTGCTCCTGACCGTGCGCCACGACGATCGGACGGCGCGCGACGAGGTCCGTGCGGTCCTGATCCTGCCCGCCGGCACGCTGGTCGCCGAGGAATCGGCCGATGATGCGGCCGTCGCCCTGAAACGGGTCGCTCGTACCCTGGGCGAGGAGATCAAGCGGCATAAGGACCGGCTGCGGCACGAGCACCTCGAGCAGCGCAAGTCGCGGCGGCGGGAGGTCCTGGGCGCCGCCGGGCCGCTCCTGCAGCGCGACGCGGAGCTGGGGCGCAGCCAGGCGTTCTTCGAGCTGCTCCGGCCGCTCCTCGGCACGCTGCGCGACCACGCCCGGCGCGAACTGCGGATCGCGGAACTGGAGGGAGGGTTGCCCACAGGGCAGGTGACCGAGGATGACCTGATGGACGAGGTGCTACTTCGCGCCTGGCGGCAGTTCCCGCACCGGCCGCGGTGGGTCGCGCTGGATCTCTGGCTGCTCGGCCTGCTCCACCAGGCTCTGGGCGAATGGGGCGAGGGTGTGCCCCCCGCGCCCGCCGAGTCGACGCGGCGGCCCGGGGACGAGGAGGAGTGGTTCGCACCGCTCTTCGGCGAGGAGGAGCCCCTAGGGTGGGAGGACCTCCTGCCCGCCGATGAGGACGACCCCGCGTCGCGCCTGGAGGCCGAGGAGGAGCGCGAGCGGGCGCTGGCCCTGCTCTCGCAGCTTCCCCTGGTGCAGCGGCGGGCATTCGCCCTGCGGGTGCTGGAGGGGTACGAGGCCGACGACATCGCCAAGATCCAGGGGCGCCCCGAATCGGAGGTGCTCGCGGACATCGAGGCGGCGCGACGGGTGCTCCTGGCCGGCTTGAAGGAGCGAGGGGAGGCGGCCGGGAACGAATAACGGGCCGGCTCGGATCGGGCGAGGCATCACGAGAGCCACGGACACCAGCCCTGGCGGCCGGAGTGATCGACCAAAACCCGGATCTGGGCGGCGTGGTTCAATCGCCTGGCCGTTCAGTCAACGTCGGACACCACCCGATTCGCTCGATCAGCCCGATCCTCGCACGCCGGCGATCATTCCACGCCGGAGCCGCCGTGAGTTCCTGACCCCACTGACCCTCGGCGCGGCGGCGTTGACCCCGCGCGGCCTCTTCGCCGAGGAGCTGTTCCGCACGCCCCGGCAGACCGAGGGGCCGTTCTACCCCAACCAACTGCCGCTGGATACCGACAACCCCACCCGGGACCCCAACCCAACCGCGCCAAGCAGGACGCCAACTGCCAGGGCTTTGGCCGGTTCTTGACCGGTTCCACTGGCGAATACCGCTTCCGGACGATCAAGCCGGTCCCCGATCCCGGCCCGACGCCCCACATCCACTCAAGGTCAAGAGAGGCAGCAAGGAGCTGCTCACCACCCAGTGCTCCGTCAAGGGCGAGTCGCGCAACGATCGGGCCGGGATCTACCGCGGCATCCGCGATCCCAGGGCCCGCGAGGCCGTCACCGTCGACTTCGCGCTGATGAAGGACTCGCGAATCGGTGAGCTCGCCGCGAGACTCGAGATCATCCCGGGCCTGACTCCGGAGGCTTGATTGCTTCGATCGTTCACGGCTGCGGAACGATCGTCGCGGAGTCCCTCTGGGCCTCGTCGAGGCGGATCAGCGTCACGGCGATCCGCCCGCTGAAACAGACGTCCACATCGCTGTGCGGCCGGCGGGCCCGTGAGTGATAGTCGCCGGAATAGAAGGCCTGGCCGCCCTCGACGCGATAGCTTAGGGGCAAAGGGGAGGGGTCGAGCGGGCAGAAGATGAGGTCCGGTTCGGGATCCGCCGGCGTCAGATGGGGAAGATTGACGTTCCAGAACGTGCCGGGCTCCCAGGGTAAGGGCAGGAGCCGGCGCAGGACCGAGGCCGCCCATCGGGCCGCGCGGGGCCAGTCGATGACCCGTCCCCGGGCGATGTAATGCGACAGGGCGATTCCCGGCACTCCGTGCAGGACGCCCTCCCGCGCGGCGGCCACGGTTCCGGAGTGGTAGACGTCCGCACCCAGGTTGCCGCCGGCGTTGATCCCGGAGAGGATCCAGTCGACATCCGGCGCCAGATGATCCAGCGCCAGACGGACGCAGTCGGCCGGGGTGCCCGCGACGGCCACCCGATCCTCGCCCAGGCGCGTGATCGCAATCGGTCCATGAGTCGTCACGCGGTGCCCGCACCCGGAGAGCGGACCGATCGGGGCGACCAGCCGGCAGCGGCCGAGGCCCTCCGCCGCCTGCCAAAGTGCCGCCAGACCGGGCGCGTCCCAGCCATCGTCGTTGGTCAAGAGCAAGGTCGTCTCGGGATGACTCAACGTGTCCCCATCGATTCGGTCCAGTCCGGTCGGACACACTGCGGTTGGCTTTGGGTTTCGACCGCCGACCGTCGTCAAGGGCTGTGGTCCCAGCCGCCGATCGAACTGGAATTGTCGGTCACGCCGCGCGGAATGTCAAAGTCATCTCAGTGGCCAAGCTGCGCGGGTCGTGATAAGGTGATGAGGCACGGACCGTGCGAGGCATCCGTGGGACCCGGCTGGGACGAGGCGGAGCCATGGCGGAGTTCTTTCGCTTGGAGGGTCAGGCGGCGCTGGTGACCGGTGCCGGCCAGGGGATCGGGGCGGGGATCGCCCGGCGGCTCCATGCCGCCGGCGCCAGGGTCGCCGTGTTCGATTGCAATCCCGCCTCGGCCCGCGCCGTCGCCGCGGAGCTCGACGGACTCGACCTGGTGGGCGATGTCCGCGCGCCGGAGCAGGTCGCCGCGGCCGTCGAGCAGGCCGAAAGCCGCCTCGGCCCGCTGTCGATCCTGGTCAATAACGCCGGGATCGCCGGCCGCACCGACCAGAGCTGGAACCTGGAGGTCGCCGAGGTCCGGGAGGTCCTCGAGGTGAACGTCATCGGCCCGTTCTTGTTCTGCAAGGCCGCGGTGCCCCGGATGCTGGCTCGCGGCTACGGGCGGATCGTCAACGTGGCCTCGATCGCCGGCAAGGAGGGGAACCCGACCTTGCTCCCCTACTCGGCATCCAAGGCCGCGGTCATCGCCCTGACCAAGTCCTTGGCCAAGGAACTGGCCGGCAAGGGGGACATCACCGTCAACGCCATCGCGCCGGCGGTGATCCGCACGGCGATTCTCGATGACCTGGCGCCCAGCACCGTCGCCTACATGATCTCCAAAATCCCCATGGGACGGACCGGGACGGTCGAGGAGGTCGCCGCCCTGGTACACTACCTCGTGAGCCCGGAAGCCAGCTTTACCACCGGTCAATGCTACGACATCAGCGGCGGCCGAGCGACCTATTAACTTAACTGGTTGTCCGTGGTCCGTGGTCGGTGGTTCGCTGACGCGGGCTAACTCGGCGGGTCCGGGAAGGTTGAGGCACTCGAAGAAAAGCGGTGACGGCGCAGCGGAGCGGCGGTTCCGGCAACGGACAACGGACAAAAGGACTAATGAGCATGCCCGTGTCACCAATCCCGGACCACCGCGCCGAGGGCGATGCCGGCGCGCTGCCCGGACCCTGCGGTCCCGCCGAACCGGCCGCCTGGACACAACGAGGGCCGGCCCAGCCTCAGGCGGCACCCCGGCCGTATGAGCCGCCCCTCTCCGCGCTGGGCCCACTGTTTCGCTGTCGGCTGGAGCGGATCCACGCCTGCCGCGTGGACTTCGTCATCGATATCAACACCCGGCCGACCACGCATGTGCTGGGGGGTTATTACAAGTCGCGGCGCCTGGTGCGCGTCTATGCGCGGGATCGCAAGCAGGGACGACGGCCGTTGCACGAGTTGTTTGACACCTTCCTGCACGAGGTTGCGCACCACCTCGAGTACACCGAGCCGCAATCCTTCGCCGCCAGCGGCAGCCGGCGGGTCCCCGGCCGGATGCACAGCCGCCTCTTCTGGAGGATCCTGGGCGAGTTGAAGCAGCGCTGGGCGGATCTCCAAGCCCAGCGCCGCCGTTGAACCGGGTGTGCCTGGCGGGTGGCGCCTGCGGTCGGCCTCCCGCCAGGCGGGCTGCCGGTCACTTCGAGGCCAGTCCCAGCTCTTTCACCTTGGCCGCGATGTCGGGCCCAGCCTGCTCCACCCGGGGACTCACCGAGCGGTCGATCTCGCGAATGATCCCGTCCTTGTCGATGTAGAAGGTCCAGCGATTGGCGAAGCCACGATCCGAGAGGACGCCATAGGCGGTGGCCACCGACCGGCTGGGATCGCTGAGGATCGGGAAGTCCAGGTCGTATTTCTCCGCGAACTTCTTGTTGTCGTCGGGTTTGTCGACGCTGATGGTAAAGTAGGCGACGTTCAGCGCGCGCAGTTCCTTGCTGCTGTCGCGGATCGACTTGCATTCCTTGGTGCAGCCGGGTGTATCCGCCTTGGGGAACCAGGCGAGGACGACCGCGGACTTCCCCTTGAACTGGTCGAGTGTATAGACATTGCCGTCGCTCCCCAGCAGCTTGAACGGCGGGGCCTTGTCACCGACCTTCTGGGCGCTCGCCGGGCTGGCAGCCGCGACCAGCACGAAGCTGATCGCGAGCCCCCAGAGGGTAATCATTCGCGCAAGGCTTCGAATCATTATGACCTCCTCGGGTTGCAACCGCGTGAAACCCCGGACATCACCGTGATCCGGGACCAGGTTCGAAGCCTAACAGGCCCCGGGGCCCGACGCAACTCGGCAGAGAGGGTGGCTGTCGAGCTCCGCCGGGTTTCTTGTCTTATATTTCTAGCGCTGATTGCGTAGACTTCTCGAAGAGCGAATCAGGACCCATCGCCGGACGTGCAGGGTAACCGGCTCCCGGCTGCTGGCTCTTTTGGAAAGGGAGCGCGCGCTGGGCCTGACGACTTGCGTTGGAATCGGTGACCGACTCCCGGATTCGAACTGCGTCGCCGCACACCCTGGGAAGGCAACCAACCTGATGCGAACTCGCCGTCGCGGCCTCCGGCCGGCCTGGGAACGACTCGATGACCGCTGCATGCTCTCGGGTTTCACGCCGGCCGAGTTGACTCATGCCTACGGTCTGGACGCGATCCAATTCACCACCCCCTCCGGCGCGACGGTCAAGGGGGATGGCACCGGCGAGACGATCGCCCTGGTGGAGGCCTATCACGACCCGACCCTCGTCGCGGACCTGCACGCGTTTGACCAGGCGTTCAACCTGCCCGACCCGACGCCCACGGTGGTGACACTGGGGAATGGCACGTCCAATCCCGGCTGGGCACTCGAGGAGTCGCTGGATGTCGAGTGGGCGCATGCGATGGCGCCCGGGGCGAATCTCCTGGTGGTGGAGGCCAAGTCGCAGACTCGTCAGAACCTGCTGGCGGCGGTGGACGTGGCCCGGTACTTCCCGGGCGTCGTGGCGGTTTCAATGAGCTGGGGATTCCCCGAGGCACCCTCTCAGTCGTCGGCGCACTTCGCAACCCCGGCAGGGCATACGGGAATCACCTTCGTGGCCGCCAGCGGGGACAGCGGCCTGGCCGGCGGTACCGAGTGGCCGGCGGTCTCGCCCAAGGTCCTGGCCGTCGGCGGGACCAGCCTGATCACGGACCCGTCCGGAAACTACTTGTTCGAGACGGCCTGGAATGGCAGTGGCGGCGGTTACAGCCGCTATGTGGCCGAGCCGAGTTATCAGCGCGTCATCGAGGCGACGGGGAAGCGGGCCACCCCCGACGTCGCCTTCGACGGCGACCCGAATACGGGGGTCGAGGTCTACGAGACCTCCCTGTTCAACTACCAGGGCTCGTGGCAGATCGTCGGTGGAACCAGCCTGGCGACACCGGCCTGGGCGGCGATCCTCGCCATCGCCGACCAGGGGCGAGCCCTGGCCGGCAAGGGGAGTCTCGATGGGGCCACGCAGACCTTGCCGGCCCTGTACGCCCTCCCGGCGACCGATTTCCACACCGTGGCCGGCGCCGTCCACTCGGGCCGTGCCGGCTCCTTCAACGCCAATCTCGTGACCGGCCTCGGCTCGCCGGTCGGCCCGGCGCTGATCGCCGGCCTGGTCGCCAGCACGATCTCCGAGCCACTCGTGACGTCGGCCGTCAGTCTCCGGAGCGGCGCGCATACCGCCGCGGTGCACTCCTCCAAGGCCCACCGCTCCAATCGACAGGGGAAGCCGCACCAGCCTGTGGATCAGTCCCCTGCGGCCGGCCGGATCTCGGACCACCCCGCGATGCAGGGCCGGCGCGGGATCGAAGATCGCCGGCTCGCCCTGGCGCTCAAAGTTGGAAGTTGAACACCTTCTTCCACCACCGCCACAGCCACCAGGCCAGCCGGTAGCTGCCGCCGTCGATCTTGGCGGAGCCGCGCAGGCCGGGCTGGAGCTCCAGGTTGGGGTTGTCCACCGGGATGATCACCTCGTAGACGGCGGTCACCGGCTTGGCACTCCCGGTCTTGGGGTCGGGCTTGGAGGCAACCTCCCCTTCGGCCAGGTTGGACAGCTCGAGAGGGACCTGTTCTCGGGTGTGGGGGGCGATCTCGGAGACCACGCTGGTGAAGGTCGTCTCGGCCTTGCCGTACACCTTCAGCCAGGCCTTGCTATCGGGCCGGATCAGATGGATGTCGGACTGGTCGAGAATCAGGTGAGCCTCCAGGCGGTGGGGGTCGCCGATCTCGCAGAAGTACGGCTTGTCCGGGCGGGCGCCGGCCTCGGGACTGGAGCTGGAGTCGCCCAGGTGGTCGGCCGGCTTGCCAGGCTTGAGCCACTGCCCCAGGGTCGACCGCGGCGGCATCCCCACCACCTGGCCGTCGCGGCCGGCCACCAGCGTGAGCTTGCCGATCTGATCGGTAATCTTGGCGATCATCGGCTCCAGCTTCTGGGCGAATTCCTTGTGCTGCATCGCCTGCGACCGGTGGTCCCGATCCGGGTTCCGGTTGTACCACTCGAACTTATGGAAGTTGATGTCATAGTCCGCCTGATGCTTGATCAACTCCTTGACTTTATCCGGGTTGGACAGCTTGGCCAACACGGTGTCCTTCTTGACCCAATCGCCGTTCTTGACGTTCAGCTCGGCGAGGCGGCCGTCCACCTCCACATAGATCTCTTCCGGCTTGGCCAACCGGAGTACGAACGACCCCTGGACGCGCAGCGGCGTGGGGATCAGGAGGATCCCCGTGACCAGGGCGATCGCCGCGACGGCGAATGCGGTCGCACGGACTTTCTTCACTTTGCGCAACCTCCCAGGCGTGTAGAGAAACTTGCCGATCTGATAGACCGGCACTCCCAGCAGGGGGACCAGCGCGCCGAGCGCCAGTGTGTAGCTGATCGACTCGAGCTTGTAGGGCTTGAGGACCTGTGAGAGGAACCAGAGGATGGCGAAGGTGACGAACCATCGGTAGATGTAGCTGGCCACCGCGTAGGTCACGAAGAGGATGCGCCGGGACCGTGGCAGGTAGCTCTGCACGGGGATCTCCAGGCCCAGCACCTT
>JAJPJC010000491.1 GCA_021324445.1 Isosphaeraceae bacterium | reverse complement strand
TGTAGGGTGGGTGCAACCCACCAACGCAAAGCCCTGGTAATACTGATGATCGGTGGGTTTCACCCACCCTACGAAATCGACCTCCGACCCTTTCGGAACAGACTCTAGTCGATGGTTGATCGGATGTTGCACGGAGAACGCACTCAGAAGAACCCGAGTTCATCCCGAGCGGCATCGGTCATCTTCTCGGGAGACCACGGCGGGGACATCACGAGCCGGACGTTGGCCTTCGAGACGCCGGGGACCGCCTCCAGAGCCGTCACCGCATTGCGCAGCATCTCGGGACCGGCCGGACACGCCGGCGTGGTCAGCGTCATTTCGACGTCGACCTGATCATCATGGGTCTGGATCGAATAAACCAGCCCGAGGTCGATCACATTGACGTTCAACTCGGGATCCTTCACCGTCCGCAGGGCGGTGAGCAGGGTCTCTTGATCGATCATGGACGACTCCTTGAGTCGGGGCGTCGAGCTCTGGCGGCGTGTGCTCGGTCAGCTCTCGACCCCATGCCTGCTTCCTGCCGCGTCGGTCCCCAGCCGCGCCGCGTCGGACTCAGGGACTCAGCGCAACGTAAATGTCCTCGCCGCGAACCTCGACGGCATGGGTGGCCACCGGCTCGATGGCCGGCATGCAGAGCGGGCGGCCGGTCCGGACATCGAAGCGCGCTCCGTGGCGCGGACATTCGATCTCGCAGCCGGAGAGCACTCCCTCGGCCAGCGGCCCACCATCGTGCGTGCACACGTCGTCGATGGCGTAGAACCCACCCGCGCAATGGAAGACGGCGATGGCGCGACCGTCCACCTCGACGAGTGTCTTCCCACCCGGGGGTAGCTCGGCGCGGCTGGCGACCTTGACGAAGGTTGACATCCGGGAACTCTCCTGGTCGAAGTCCGCAGGGACAACCCCGATCGGATCGGAGGGAGTGGGGCGGCGCAAGGCACAATCAGGCCGGGGCGGGTGTGCCGGCGGCCTGCGCGATCAGGGCTCGCGTGACCTCGGCCTTGACGCGGCGGAGCACTCCGGTCAAGCCGCGAACCCGGAGCATGCCCAGGATCTCGGCCAGGCCACACCGCTGGACCAGATCGCCGGGAACCTCCAGGATCTCTTCCCCGGTCGCACCCTCCAGGCCCTCCACCAGCATCGAGACGAATCCCCGCACCGTCGGGGCTTCCATCGGCGCATCGGCCCACAGCGCGACGTTTGGCCCGTGCAGCTCGACGAATAAATAGACCGGGGACTGGCATTCCTCGACCCGATGCGAGGCGTCCTTGTGGGCGGCCAGTCGATCCGGCAGCGGCGGCAGGCTCCTGGCAAAGTCGAGCAGCAGATCGATGCGTTCCTGCCGGTCGGCCTGACTCAGCTCCTCAACGATCTCTTCCAGCTTCCGCGTCATCAGTCCTGAGTCCTTTGACCATCAAGCTCCCTTGGCGATCGGGGCCCTGACCAGGTTGCCCCACTCGGTCCACGACCCATCATAATTCTTGACGTGAGGATAGCCCAGCAGGTAGGTCAAGACGAACCAGGTGAGGCTGGATCGCTCGCCGATGCGGCAGTAGGCGATGATCGAGTCCTTGGGGTTCAGGCCGACCTCCTGCTCGTAGATTGCTTTCAGTTCCTCGACCGACTTGAAAGTGCCGTCCTCGTTGACGGCGCGACTCCAGGGGACGTTCTTGGCACCGGGAATATGCCCGCCGCGGAGCGCGCCTTCTTGGGGGTACGCCTCCATGTGCAACAACTCCCCGGTGAACTCCTTGGGGCTGCGGACGTCGATCAAGGGGAGCCCGGCCTTGCAGTGCGCCAGGACGCTGTCGCGGAAGACGCGGATGCGCTCCTCCTCACTGCCCCGGACGGTGTACTCGGTGGGCGGATAGCTGGGGATCTCGGTGGTCGTGGGGCGTTTCTGGTCCAGCCAGAGCTGGCGACCGCCGTTGAGAATCCGGCAATCGGCGTGCCCGAAGAGCTTGAACGCCCAGAAGGCGTAGCAGGCCCACCAGTTCGATTTGTCGCCGTAAAAGACCACCGCCGTGTCGTTGGCGATGCCCGCCCGGGAGCACAACGCGGCGAACTTCTCGGCATTGATGTAGTCACGCAGCAACTGGTCCTGAAGGTCCCCCTGCCAGTCGATCCGGACGGCGCCGGGGATATGACCCAGGTCGTACAGGAGGATGTCTTCATCGCTCTCGACGATGCGGACCTTGGGATCCTTCAGGTGGGCCTCGACCCAGTCGGCCGAGACCAGCACTTCCGGATGAGCGTACGGTGCTCCCATGGGGTAGACTCCCTCTTGGAAATCGAGTTCAACTGGGGTGGTGCTCTCGTCTCGTTCTCCGCCCGGTCGGTTGGCTCCCTCAAGCCAGCTTGGTCGCGACGGTCTGCCGGAGCGTCTCGCGCACCGGTTCCAGGGTGATCCGGTCGTAGACATCGGCGAAGAAGCCCTCGACGATCAGTCGCACGGCGGCCTCGCGGGGAATCCCCCGCGCCTGGGCGTAAAAGATCATGTCCTCGTCCACGCGCCCGGCGGTGGCGCCGTGGGTGCAGCGGACGTCGTTGGCCTCGATCTCCAGGCCGGGGATCGAGTCGGCGCGGGCGGATCCCGAGAGCACCAGGTTGTCATTCTTCTGGTAGGCGTCGGTGCGCTGGGCCTCCTTCTCGACCCGGATCATCCCTTTCCAGACAATCCGCGACCTGTCCTTCAGGCCCCCTTTATAGAGCAAGTCGCTGGTGGTGTGGTGGGCCGCATGGTCTTGCCGGGTGAAATAGGCCAGGTGCTGGCGACCGGTGGTGAACATCACGCCATTGACCTGGGCGTCCGCCCCCGGGCCGGTCAGCACGACCTCCTGGTTGACCTTGGCCAGCCGCGCGCCCAGGCCGCCGACGGTCCATTGCAGCGCGGCGTCGCGGCCGACCAGCGCCCGCTCGCGGCTGAAGTGCCAGGTCGCCTCGTCCCAGTTCTGGATGTTGACCAGCCGGAGCCGCGCACCCGCGGCCAGGAACACCTCCAGTGCGCCGGCGTGGAACGCCGGAGTCTGCCCGCCGCCTCGCCCGGCCGTCTCGCGGACCAGAGTCGCCTCCGCACCCTCCTCAAGGACCACGAGCGTATGACTGAGGTCAACGCTCCCGCCCGAGGCCAGGCCGATCAGACTGAACAGAGGCGCCTCAATCTTCACCCCCCTGGGCACGTAGAGCAGCGACCCGCTGGTCCAGAATGCCGCGTGCAGGGCCGCGAAGATGTCGTCGCCAGCGGTGACGGCCTGAGTCAGCAGGTAGCGATCCAGCAGCTCGGGGTGGTCCCGGACCGCGCGGTCGAGATCGGCGAAGACCGCGCCGCCTAAGCGCGCCGGATCCGGCTCGCGGGCCAAGGCGCCATTGATATGCGCCATGCCCGTGGCGTAATGCGAGCTCAAGGTCCCCCACAGCTCATCGAACCCGGCACGGGCCTCGGCACTGGGCTGCTCGGCGGCCGGGGGCGCAAACGCGTCGAGCTTCAGCGCGCGGATGTCGGTCCGCCGCCACTCCTCGTCGCGCCCGCTGGGCCAGGGGAAGGCCCGGAACCGCGCGAACGCCTCACGACGCCGCTCGACCAGCCACGAAGGCTCGTCGCGCCCCTTCAGGAAGTGATGGAAGGCGTCCTCTGTGAAGCCGCCGGCTTGCAAGTTCGTCGCTGATGGACTCATCATGGCCTTGTCGTTTGGACCTGTCGCTCCGCCCTTGCCGTCTTGAGCCACTCGTTCAACTGGGTGACCCCAAAGGTAATCCCACCGCCCAAGAGGGCCGCGAGGAGCAGTTTCCCGAATTCATAGCGACTCAGACGCAAGTTTTCGAGCTTCTCATCGCTGTGCCTCAAGCTCTGATCGAGCCGGGTGAGTCCCTTGTCCAATTCGTGGATTCGGTCCCCGACTTTCTCCAAAGCTCCCTTGATCTGGTCAAGATTGCGTTGAAGGGTCGCCACATTCTCCTCGAGGATGGTCGTCGCTTTGATCAACCCCTCGATCCTCTCGGCGTTGGTCGCCACGACAACGATCATTCCCCTTCGGTGTCGGCGTTTGTACGTCCGATAATCAGGTCGGCGGCGTGGCCCGTTGCTTTCAAGCTGCCGGTGTCCGCACGAAGTAAGTTCATCACGAGCGTTCGCGAAGCGTGCTGGAGCAGATCACGATAGACCCGGCTGATACGGTCCTCCACAAGGGATCGGTTTTTCAATTCCTGGGGTGTGAATCCTAGACCGAAGGAACCCGTCTCGTCCGAGAGCTTCAACTGCACCATCGACTCGGCCTTTGGATCCTCGGCCGTTTCCCACGACCAAGTCATCTTGATCGGATGAAGCGCGTATCCGAGCTCACGTTTCGCCAGCTTGACCGCATCCTCCACGTAGACATGGAGTCGTGGGTTCTGACGAATCAAGTCATCCGAGCTCATCGCGACCGGATCCGAGACGGTCACGACGACTCCGTCGCCGGCTGCCTTGTGCTCGGCTTGAAGCCTCCTGCGAATCTCCTCGACCGCCGACTCGTAGGCTTCCTCAATCCAGGAGTCATTCACGGCGTACCCATATTGGGGGTCGGTCAATCCCTCGGTGCTTGCGTAGAAGTAGAACCGCCGGGACTTCGGCCCTTCTCGGATCTCGGTGGAATAGAAGCGATCGGGCGACATCGGTCGCATGCTCCTCCTACCCCCGCTCCCGCTACGAAGGCCGGGCCCGGGTGGCGTTGAATCCTTACACGACGATAGATCTCACCCCACCGAGCCTTCCATCTGGAGCTGGATGAGCTTGTTCATCTCGACGGCATATTCCATGGGCAGCTCCTTGACCAGCGGCTCGATGAACCCGCTGACGATCAGGGTCGAGGCCTCGGCCTCGGAGAGCCCGCGGCTCTGGAGGTAGAAAAGCTGCTCCTCGCCGATCTTGGAGACGCTGGCTTCGTGGCCGATCTTGACGTCGTCCTCGTCGATCTCGATCGAGGGATACGTGTCGGAGCGGCTCCGTTCGTCGAGGATCAGCGCGTCGCAGACGACGTTGGACTTGGAGCCCTTGGCGCCGTCGGCGACCTTCAAGAGCCCGCGGTAGCTGGCCCGGCCGCCGTTCTTGCTGATGCTCTTGGAGATGATCCGCGAGCTGGTGTACGGTGCGCCGTGGACCACCTTGCCGCCGGCGTCCTGGTGCTGGCCCTTGCCGGCGAACGCGATCGAGAGGATCTCGCCCCGCGCGCCCTTGCCCAGCATGTAGACCGACGGGTATTTCATCGTCAACTTGCTGCCCAGGTTGCCGTCGACCCACTCCATCAGGGCGTCCTCGTAGGCCACGGCCCGCTTGGTCACGAGGTTGTAGATGTTGTTCGCCCAGTTCTGGATCGTGGTGTAGCGGCACCGGCCGTGCTTCTGGACGATGATCTCGACCACGGCCGAATGCAGGCTCTCGCTCGTGTAGATCGGCGCGGTGCAGCCCTCGACGTAATGGACCTGCGCCCCTTCCTCGACGATGATCAGCGTCCGCTCGAACTGGCCCATATTCTCGGCGTTGATCCGGAAATAGGCCTGGAGCGGGATGTCGACCTTGACGCCGGCGGGGATGTACACGAACGAGCCGCCGCTCCAGACTGCCGAGTTGAGCGCGGCGAACTTGTTGTCCTGGATCGGGATCACCGTGCCGAAGTATTGCTTGACCAGGTCGGGGTGCTCGCGAACCGCCGTGTCGGTGTCGACGAAGATGACCCCCTTCTTTTGCAGGTCGTCGCGCAGGCTGTGGTAGACGACCTCCGACTCATACTGGGCGCCGACCCCGGCCAGGAACTTGCGCTCGGCCTCGGGGATGCCCAGCCTGTCGAAGGTGTTCTTGATCTCGGCCGGCACGTCGTCCCAGCTCTTCCCCTGGCGGTCGGCCGCCTTCATGTAATAGTGGATGTCGTCGAAGTTCAGCTCGGACAGGTCGCCTCCCCAGGTGGGGGTCGGCTTCTGCTGGAAGACCTCCAGTGCCTTGAGGCGGAAGTCGCGCATCCACTGGGGCTCGTCCTTCATCTCCGAGATCTGGCAGACGATCTCGCGCGTCAGTCCCTTGCCGCTCTTGAATGCGTAGTGCTCCTCGGAATCGTGGAAGCCGTACCGATACTCGTCCTTGATGCCCGCAACCTGGAGGTTCAAATCGGTCGCCATTGTGGATTGTCCTTCCTTCGCCGTTGGGTCTCGTCTCGTCTGGTGGAATGCCCGGATCGTGTCGTTTTGGAGTGGAGAAGGGCCGGCGTTGCTCAGCGAGCGGCCCGGAGCGGTTGGCTCTTCTGCATGGCTTCCATCTCGTCCTCGTCTTGAGCGGCTTCGGGGTGTTTGGCGCGGACCCAGTCGTAGCCCTGGCTCTCGAGCAGCTTGACCAGCTCGGGCCCGCCGTTCTCGACGATCCGGCCGCCGAAGAGGATGTGGACGAACTGCGGCTTGATGTAGTTGAGGATGCGCTCGTAGTGGGTGATCACCAGGACGCCGGTGCCGTGCCGCGCCGCGACCCGGTTGACCCCCTCGGAGACGATCCGCACGGCGTCGATATCCAGGCCGCTGTCGGTCTCGTCGAGGATGGCGAACGCCGGGCGGAGCATGGCCAGCTGCAAGATCTCGGCCCGTTTCTTCTCGCCGCCGGAGAAGCCCTCGTTGAGATAACGTCGGGCAAACTCCTGGTCGACTCCCAGCTCGTCCATCTGCTCCCGGAGCTCTTTGCGGAAGTCGCGCATCGGGATCAGGTCTTCCCCTTCCTTGCGGTTGGGATTGCGCACGTTGGTGACCGCGTGGCGGAGGAAGTTGGCCACCGAGACGCCGGGGATGGCCGTGGGATACTGGAAGGCCAGGAACAGGCCGGCCTTGGCGCGCTCGTCGGGCTCCATCCCGAGGAGGTCCTGACCATCGAGCGTGATCGAGCCCTCGGTCACCTCATAGCGCGGGTGGCCCATCAGGGCATAGCTCAGGGTGCTCTTCCCGGAGCCATTGGGTCCCATCAGGGCGTGAATCTCACCCTGGCGGATCGTCAAGTCCACCCCGCGGAGGATCTCCTTTCCGTCGATGGCGACGTGCAGGTTCTCGATCGACAGCAGCTTGCTCATCAACGTGTTCCCTCTTGATCAGGTGCACTCAGAGTCGTCGGGTCGCTCGGCCGTGGTGGGTGGGGACGGCCGGCAGACCGGCCGGCGATGCGAGGAACCGGCCCCCCGTCTCCCGCTCGCCTCGCATCAACCGGCCCGTACCGGCTCGGGGGGGGTGCTCGGAATCGGTTTGGCCTGGAAGTCGCACGAGCGATCGCCGTCGAGCCGGCATTGACTGAGGCGCAAGCCGCGCCCCAGCACCTTCTCGAACATCTTGCGCTCCAGGGCACAAATGGCGGGGTCGGCCTCGGCCAGCTCGTAGTAGGGGCAGGAATGCTGGCGGAGGACCGGGATCGCGCCCCCCTCGGCCCGGGTCACCTCGGCCTCGACCCCCCGGTCGTGGAGCAGATGAGTGAGCTGAACCAGCCGCCCTTCCCACTCCTGGCCGCTGACTTGGCCGCGATACAGCTCGGCGAGGCGATCCGTCACCCGGATGAAGAGCAACCGCCGCAGCTTGCGATCCTCCACGGTGCTCATCATCTCCTCCCAGAGCACCACCGCCAGGTCTCCGTAATTCTGGCCGAGGCGCCTCTGCGCCTCGACGCTCACCTGATAAGCATGCCGGGGCCGCCCGCGCCCGCCGCGCTCG
>JAJPJC010000070.1 GCA_021324445.1 Isosphaeraceae bacterium | reverse complement strand
TTGTAGGGTGGGTGAAACCCACCGATCTTCAAGCCCGCCAAGGCCTTCCGGTGGTGGGTTTCACCCACCCTACAACGGTTCGACCAGGCTTGTGGAACAGACTCTTACAGAAGGGATACAGGTTCGGTTCGCACGACGCACACAGACGCTCAGAGCGTGTCCGAGCAGCCCCAGGGAGGCGGTGGCCCACGCCGGGCTGGGCCGGCAAGCCGGCCTGACCGAAGAGAAGACGAGGGAGGGGTGGCACGCCGCGGCGCATGACGAGAAAGAGGAAGCCGCGCTGCTCTTGGCCCGCAAGGCCGTCCGGGACCGGGGCGTCGGGGTCGATGAGGTCGTGGTACAGCCCCGCCGCTCCGGCTCCAAGGATGGGGAGGTCGGTGAGATCGTGGCCGACGTGGCGCGGGACCTCTCCACCAACGACTTCAACCACGTGGCCGCTCGGATCGGACAATGTCAGGGCGGCTCGATCGGTGGCGGCCATCATGGACCGGGACAACGAGACCTGGCGAGCGCACCTGGGCGGCACGGGCCCCGACCAGCAGGCGGCCCTCTCGGACCTATGGGAGGCCCTTCTCCGCGGCCCGCGGCGGGCGTTGTCCCACCGCGCGGGCGCCGGTGACGCGTTCCTGGAAGACGTCGTCCAGGACGCGCTCGTGCGCATCCTCGCAGCGCCAGGTTCATCGGGTTGCCGGTGGTCCAGCCGGTCAGGTGGGTCGGGACCAGGTTGGTCCAGCGCCTCTTGCAGCAATCTGGGCGGTACCCTTGTGAGGCCGCGGACTGGCGTTGACCTCGGCTTCCGGAGACAGTCCCAGGGGTTTGACAAAGCGGTCAACCACGGTCGCCTTTCCGATTGGGCGTCTTGTCCCGACGACGTGCCGTCTTCCGCCCCGGTCGATAGCCCGGATTCGGCAGGCCGCGCTCCCCAACGGGTTCGCCTCGCGCGGGGTTGGCGATGGAATGGGAATGGTCGCCTTCGGCCGTCCCATTCGCCTGACGCCGCCGCGCTTCGATCGCCTGACGCGGCGGATGAGCCGGGATCAGGCAGTCGCACCCGTTCCCGATGAGGTCTCCGCGCCCCGCCTTGAGCAGCGCTTCCCGCACCATGAAGTAGTTTTCCGGCTTGAAGAACTGCATCAACGCCCGCTGCATCTTTCTGTCCCGCAAACCCTTTGCTACAGAGACCTCCTGGCCCGTGAACGGGTCGAGCCCCGTGTGATACATGCACGTGGCGATGTCGAACGGGGCGGGGATGAAGTCCTGGACCTGGTCGGGCCGATAGCCATTCTGCTTGAGGAACACGGCCAGGTCGATCATGGCCTTCAAGTCGCTCCCTGGATGGGACGCGATGAAGTAGGGGACCACGTACTGTTTCTTGCCGGCCCGGGCACTGGCCTGCTGGAACGCCTGGGCGAACCCCCGAAAATCGTCCACGTCCGGCTTCTTCATCAGGCGGAGGACGCCCGGGTCGGTGTGCTCCGGCGCGACCTTCAGATGGCCCCCGACGTGGTGCTTGACCAGCTCGGCGAGGTACTCCGGCGACTGCTGGGCCAGGTCCATCCGGATCCCCGAGGCGACATACACCCGATCCACGCCCGCAACCGCGCGGCTCTGGCGCAAGAGGTCTAGCAGTGGGCCGTGGTCGGTCCCCAGGAGCTTGCAGACCTTGGGATGGACGCATGAGAGCCGCTTGCACCGGGCCTCCACCTCCGGCCGCGTGCAGCGCATCTGGTACATGTTGGCCGTCGGGCCGCCGATGTCCGAGACCACGCCCGAGAAATTCGGGTCCTGACCCATCCGCCGCAGCTCGGCCAGGACGGATTGCGGCGACCGCGATTGGATGATCCGCCCCTGATGCGCCGTGATCGAGCAGAACGTGCAGCCGCCGAAGCAGCCCCGCATGATCGTGACCGAGTCCTTGACCACCTCGTAGGCCGGGATCTTCCGGCCCGTGTACATCGGGTGCGGCCGCCGCGTGTAGGGCAGGCCGTAGATCCGATCCATGTCCTCCTGGCTGACCGGGAGTGGCGGCGGGTTGCAGACGACCGCCTGGCGGTCGTGATACTGGACCAGCCGTCGGGCATTGAGCGGGTTGGTTTCCTGGTGGATGATCCGGGTCGCCAGGGCGAACTTCCGCTTGTCGGACTTGACCTCCTCGTAGGAGGGGAGCACCAGGGCGTCGCCGGGGGGCGATTCGCGGGCCCCCAGGGCAAACGCGACGCCGCGCATGTCCCTGAGGTCCCGGACTGTCTGCCCCTGGGCCAGCCGCCGCGCCATCGTGACGATCTGATGTTCCCCCATGCCGAAGACCACCAGGTCGGCCTTGGCGTCGAGCATGATGGCCCGGCGGACGGTGTCGCTCCAGTAGTCGTAATGAGCCAGGCGACGCAGCGACGCCTCGACGCCGCCGGCGATGATCGGCACGCCGGGGAAGGCCTCGCGGGCGCGCTGGCAATACGGGATCGTCGCCCGGTCGGGCCGCAGGCCGATGCGACCGCCGGGCGAATAGGCGTCGTCGTTGCGGACCTTCTTGTTCGCCGTGTAGTGGTTGATCATGCTGTCCATGTTGCCGGCGCTGATGCCGAAGAACAGCCGGGGCCGGCCGAACTGCCGCCAGGGCTCGGCGCTGTGCCAATCGGGCTGGCTCAGGATCGCGACCCGGAACCCGGCCGCCTCGAGCACCCGGCCGAGGATCCCCATGGCGAACGCCGGATGGTCGACGTAGGCGTCACCCGTGACGAAGACGACGTCGACGCCGTCCCAGCCCCGGGCCTTCATCTCAGACCGGCTGGCCGGCAGGTGCGGGCGCTCGTGGACTCCCTCCGGCAGCGCCGGCAGCATCGTGGCCGCCACGTTCGATTCGACGATCGGGAGCGTGCAGGACAGATTCATCAAAGGCGTCTTCTTCTTTTGGGGATCGAGTCCGTAGGTTCTTTTCCCATTCGATCCGCCGGCGTTGATCGATATCCTGCTTCATTCTATCTTCTGAGGCCGAAGATGGATACGACCACCTGCCGCCGGACTGCGGTCCGCTTGGCTAGGATGGGGTGGTCGTCAATGGAGATGGAACGAGACGGTTGCACGCGGACTTTGACGCGGGGTTGACCCGGGGTATAATGATGAGCGTCGAGGGAGACGAAAAGGGCACATGGCACATCTCTGCTCCTCGATTCGTATGCGCCGGATCATTCCTACGGAGTTGGATGGCCTTGGGGCTCGATGACGATGACCAGCGGGTATTGGAGATGGTCATTCAGAGTCGGTCCCGGAAGGGTTGGAAATCGCTGTCGTAGGGTGGGTGAAACCCACCGATCATCAAGGCTGCCAAGGTCTTCCGTTGGTGAGTTGCACCCACCCTACAACTGTCAG
>JAJPJC010000351.1 GCA_021324445.1 Isosphaeraceae bacterium | reverse complement strand
CCCGCGACGCCGACGATCTCCTGGAACAACCCGGCCAACATCGTCTACGGCACGCCCCTGAGCAGCACGCAGCTCGACGCGACGGCCAGCGTGCCCGGGACCTTCACGTACTCCCCGGCCGCGGGCACGGTCCTGAGTGTGGGCAACGGCCAGACGTTGTCGGTCAGCTTCACGCCCACCGATTCCACCGATTACAACAGCACGACGGCCCAGGCGACCATCAATGTCGTCGCACTCAGCCCGCCGACCCTGGCGGCGATCGCCAATCAAACGGTGGCTGCCGGCCAGAGCCTGACGCTGACCCTCCAAGGCAGTGACCCGAACGGTCTGGCCCTGACCTACTCGGCGAGTGTCGACTCGCTGGCCTACCACCTCAAGACCACCCTGGGCCTCTACGAGGCGGGGAGCTTCTACACCAACTACTATGGCGGGGGCGAGCAGTGGGTGATGGGCACCGCCGGCTGGTACTACATCTTGCCCAGCGGCGCCTTCTACCACTGGAGCGGCTCGGGCCTGACCGGCACGCTGGTGGCCCAGCTCGGTGCCGGCTACAACGCCAATCCCAGCCTGCTGGTCAATGCCGGGCCCGGCCAGGGCCAGGCGAGTGTCAGCATCAGCGGGGCGCAGTTGACCATCACGCCCAACTCGGGCTTCGCCGGACCGCTGTTCGTGACGGCGACCGCCAGTGATGGTTATTACACGGCCAGCCAGGCCTTCCAGCTCACCGTGGCCGCCTCCAATGCTCCGCCAACTCTGGCGTCGATCCCCAATCAGACCACGACTGGCCAGGCGTTCACCGTCACGCTCTCGGGCTCCGACCCGAACAATTACCCGCTGACCTTCAGCGCCCAGAGTGATACGCTCGCCTACGGGCTGGAGCGGCAGTACGGGTTCCACTCCGCCGGCAGCTACTATACCAACTGGGGCGGGCTGAACGAGAAGTGGTTCGTCGACTCGGCCTCGAACTGGTATTTCATCCTCCCCAACGGCAACCTCTACCTCTGGAACAACGGCAACCTGTCGGCCTGCACGCAGGTGGCCTCGCTGGCTCCGTCCTACTACACCGACCCGACGACGCTCTTCAATGCTCAGGCCGGTGGTGGTCCGGCGACGGTCTCGGTGTCGGGGACGACCCTGACGGTGACGCCCAATTCGGGCTTCACCGGGGTGTTCTACGTCACGGTGACGGTCACCAACAGCCAGGGCAGCTCGGCGAGCGAGCTGTTCAAGGTCACGGTCACGTGATCCCACCCAGGACAAATCGATCTCCGTGCTGGGTGTTCGGCAAGTAGGGGCGACCCCTGGCTGTCTTGCGGAACACGGAGCACGGAGAGCCGATCCGGAAAGCCCTGTTCGCCCTCGCACGGGGCGGACGTATTCAGCCTCACGCGCGAGCCCCGGTCCTGGCCGTTGGGCTCAACCCGCGTCCCAGCGGACCGCCGGAGCCCCGCTCGGGGTGAACTCCCCGGGGCTCCGTGCGGCCGTTCGGCCGTTCCCCGGTCGTGGCGTCCGGTCCCCGTGGCCCTCCCGGCCGGCGGGGGCCCACACCTCGAGCCACGGCAATCTCGCTCTTCAAGAGCGTTCCGGCAAAATAACGAGAACCGCCGGACCGCCTGGAGGCTATGCCGAGCGGATGTCCTCGCCCTGGAAGGGCGGCGGCTGGCCCAGCCGAAGGGGTGGGGTGGGTGGCTCGGCACAGCACCAGGGGCCGAGGCCCCTGGCGACGTGTGTCCGCCCCCTGCGGGGGCTTCAGGAACCGACTCTAGCCAGGGGTGAAACCCCTGGACCGGAAGTCCTCCAGGGGTTTCACCCCTGGTTAAGGACCGCCGCCCCTACGGGGCGTTCCGCACTGTCTCGCAATCGTTCCCAACGCTCCAGGGAACTCCCCGAATCGGTTCTGAGAGTCCGCTCCACAAGCCTGGTCGAACCGTTGTGGGGTGGGTGAAACCCACCAGCGGAAGGCCTTGGCGGGCTTGAAGATCGGTGGGTTTCACCCACCCTGCAACATCAACTTCCCCACCCTTCCGGGACAGACTCTAACTCCGATGGCGGCGTGAGCCGCACGAGGGAGGGATCCCCGAACGCAGGTTCAAGCCAAAAGGGCGACGAGTCAACCGAATCCTGAGGAAAGGGGTGACGCGCCGCCCTGGTTCTGGAATCGCGCGTGCTGCGCGGTGCAGCGGTTGGTCCCGGCCCCGAGGGATCGGGATGGTTCGCCGCACCACGACTGAGTCGATCGATCAGCCGGCCACCACCCCACGGCGGCGGCGCATCAAGCCCAGGACGACCGCCAGGGGCAGGGGCATCCCTGTCAGGAACACCACCAGGCTCGCCGGCTCGGGGACCGAGCTGAGCACCGTCGAACCCGTGAACTGGTCCGAGGAGTTCGTGTTCACCGTCGATGTCCCAGTCCCATTCCCCGTGATGGTGAAGCTGATCACGTTCGTCAACGCGTACGGTTGGACGTAGCCGAGGAAGTTGGTCGCGGCTGTCGGTGACATGCCGCTCGTATTACTGCCGAGTCCCGTCGCGCCAATGCTAATCGTTGGCGCAACCGCGCTGGGACCCGTCGTGTCGTTCACCGTGTTGGTGGGGCTGTAATAGCTCGCGAAACTCTGGGTGGTGGGAGTCGACGCAGTCGTGCTGGTCACGGTATTTGAGTCCGACGCGGTCAAGTGAGCCGCCGTACCGCCGGGGAACGAGTAGCCGGTTTCGGACGTGACGATCGTGACCGTATAATTGTCGGTCGACCCTGGTTCCACCTGCCCCAGACCGGTGATTTTCAGCGTCCCGAGCGTGCTGCCGGGATTGTTACTCGAGGCGCCTAGCCCCGTGAGCGCGACACCGCTGGCGCTCGTATCGAATGCGCCCGAGACAATGAAGCTCGTCTGCTGGGCCGAAACCGGGGCGGTGTTGTCCGCACCCGTCGACAGGATCGGCCCGAAGGTCGTTGTAGTGTGGGTCGTATTGTCGGTGACGGTTACGGTGATTTCGAAGACGAAAGCGGCTTTCGCCTCGCCCACCCCCGCCGTGACCAGGAGGACACCCAAGACCGCACACAGCGCCAGGTGTCCAAGACGTTTTCTCATGCTGCCACCTCCTAAAACCTTGGTTGTTCCCATCCGCTCCCGGCGCCTCGGCCACGAGGAACGAAGCCGCCGTGGCGGCGGTCCCGACGCAACCGGCAACGGACGTCCCCCGATGCGACGCGACGACCGGGCTGGATGCTTCAGGTAGCAATTCCAGAACCCGTGCTCAATGTCTACCCGATCCGAACCGGAAAAGCGAGAAGATTCTCAACCCGGTCGAGCAGCGTTCCGAAAAATCAACATTCGGGTCGCGACGATTACCGTTGGATGCATCCAGATCGACCCGGGCGGAGGCCGCTCACCAGCCTGGTCCAGGATCGGACCCCCGGGGCGGCCGGGCTGGGCCCATCCCCACCTGAGGACGGCTGCGGAGCCGTGGACCGCCTGGCTTGAGCCGCTTGATGCTGTGAACCGGGATCATTCGTGTCGCCGGGGCGTTGCGGAGCAAGCGAGGGCCCCATCCGGCCGCTGCGCGGCCCGGCCTGGCCCGGAGCCCCAAGAAACTCGTTCTCAACCGCTGAGAAAATGTTCGGCGGATTGGAGCAAGGATCCCGGGGTGGCGGAGCACTCGTGATCGGTGTCCGGATCGCGAGCCTAACCGGAGACCGCGACGGCCTCGCCGCCCCGCCGCGCTGGGAGAAGGGGATGGACCGACCACCGACCCGCAACCACCCACTCCCAAGACTTTACAGGGCGCCTCGCGGCGAATACCATCAAGGAATCCGTCAAGCCCCCTCGTTGCGCCGGCTGGTCCGCGATCGTCGCGTCGGACCGCCGGCTCGACGGTTTCGTTCCTCCCGAGCCCCGCGCCGGGAGCCGAGGGAAAGAGGCCCGAAATGGCGCAGCAAGCCATCGTCAACCCGGAAGAACTCCGTCGCTTCGCCTCCCAGCTCAAGCGGTTCAACAACGAGATGCTCACCCAGTTGACCACCCTGCATGGCCAGCTCGCCGGGCTGGGGCAGACCTGGCGCGACCGGGAGCACGACAAGTTCGTCGAGGAATTCGAGCAGACCCTCCAGGTCGTCAAGCGGTTCGTCGATGCCACCAACCAGCACATCCCATTCTTGCTCCGCAAGGCGGAGCGGATCGAGGAATACTTGCAACAGCGCTAAGGCGACTGGCGGGTGGAAACTCACCCGGAGACACCGGCAGCGCGGCGACCGATCCTATCAGCCCGACGCGCCAGCGAGTGAATTGCGGCGAGGGCCCTGCATGCACTCACTGGCGCTTCGGGCGGGTCGGGCCACGGCCGCAGCGCGGCGAACCCGTGACCACGGACCCAGGACAAGAGACAAAGGACCCCAGAAATGAGCCGAGCTGCCAATGTCTTGTCCGTCCAGGCGCTGAAGGATTTCAAGAACGTGATGATCACCTTCGCCGAGGACGCGCGCAACGCGCTGGGCGGCGTCGACATGGAGCTGCGGCGGATGCGCGACTGGCTGGAGCGCGACCAGCTCGGCTACTGGCAGGCGCAGGTCAAGCGGCGGAACGAGGAATTGATGCAGGCGCGCTCGGACCTGCACCGCCGCAAGATCACCCAGCAGGGGAGCGACGCGGTCTCCGACGCCGAGCAGAAGGAGGCGCTGCGGGAGGCGCAGCGGCGGCTCCGGGTCGCCGAGGAAAAAGTGGCGCTGGTCAAGCGGCTCATCCCGCAGCTCCACCACGCGATCGCCGAGTACCACTCCCACTCCCAGCCGCTGGGCGACCACCTCTTGGGGGGCTTCGAGCGGTCGTTGGGCAGCCTGGAGCGGATGATCACCGCGCTGGATGCCTACCTGGCCACGGCCGTCCCCACGGCGCCCCGGCCCGAGGCCACCGAATCGGCGGCCCCAACCACCGCCGGCGGCGCCCGCGCTGCCGGCACGACCACCAGTCCGAGTCCACCGGCCGAGTCGGCGGCCGGGCCCGACACCACCGCAGACACCACGGCCACGACCACTCAACCGGCCGAGAATCCGGCCGCGGCCACCGCCGCGACGGCACCGACCGCGGAGCCGGTCGCCTCGGGGAGGACCTCATGAGCGCCCAGTCCGGACGGCTGCAACACGCCCTCAAACACCTCCGGGAACAGTGGGATATCACCCTGGAGTCCTGGGACGACCCCGCCTCCCGCGACTTCGAGAAACATCACCTCGTCCCGATGGAGCAGCACGCCAAGCACGCTATCATCGGCATGGAAAAGCTCGGGGAAGTCCTGGGGAAGATCCGAGCCCAGTGTAAGGAAGATTGACCTTTGGAGTGGCCCGTGGCTGGTGGCGAGCGGCTAGGACGGACTGGCCCTTGGCTTCACGAGTCACGAGCCACCCGCCACTAGCCACCAGGATCCGCACCATGCCTGAGTCGCCACTCGTCCAAATCGAGACCAACTCGCTGAACGACCTGGAAGCCTTGATCGCGGCCCGGGCCAAGGGTGAAACCGAGGTCGAGACCGGATTTCGCCGGCGGATCGACCGGGAGGAGAAGGAGTACCAGGCGGCCGCGCAACAGCTCGGCGCCCAGTTCAAGGTCGACCTACAGGCCCTGGAGGCGGAATACGCCCGGACGCGCCAGGGGATCCTCCAGGTTTATCAGCGTGATTCTCAGGCCTGCGACGCCGAGTACGCCCAGACCAAGCAGCAGATCGACGACCAGTTCAAGAAGGAGCAGCGCCGGGCCAAGAAGACCAAGGAGGAAACCGGCTGGCACGCGCTGACCGTCTTCGAGGGGACGCGCGACGAAGGGGTCAAGTGGCGGCGGGCCACCGAGGCCGCCTGGTCGGCCGCGATCGACGACCTGCACCTGCGCCAGGACGAGGCGGAGTACCTGCTGAAGCGGTGCGGCCGATGGTCGGTGGCCACCCCCGAGGAGGCCGAGGCCATCCTGGCGGCCGCGGCCGCGGCGCCGGCCGGCGAGGCGACCGCGCCGCCGGCCGGCCCGACCCCAACGCCGGCCGAAGCTGCCGAGGCGCCGGAGACCCCCGCTCCGCCCGCCGAGGACAACCCGCTGACGCGGCTCCAGGCCGACCTTGCCCGGATCGAGCACGAGCTGCTCGCCCTGGACGCGCTGAAACTCCCCAAGTTCCTCCAGATCCAGAACCTCCTCTGGCCGGCCCTGCTGCTGGGGGGGGTTGCGGCTGGTGCCCTGGGCAGCTTGACCCCAGTGGGCTGGACCGTGGCCTGCGTCGTGGGGGCCGTCGTGGCCCTGGGCGTCGGCATTGGGGCCTACCTGGGCCTGGGCTCGATGGCCCGGCCCCAGGTCATCCGCCATGCCGTCCCGATCCGCAAGGCCCTGGCCGACGCCGAGCAGCAGGTCGAGCAAAACAAGGATTGGATCAAGAACCAGTTCGACGCCAAGCTCAAGGAATTCGAGGAGCTGCGGACCAGCAAGGTCCGCGACGCCGAGGAGAAGATGGCGCGCGCCGTCGCCGAGGCCGAGCAGCGCCGCCAGCAGCAGCGCCAGGCCGCCGACGAGAAATTCCCGGCCAAAGCCGAGCAAATCCGCAAGAAGCGCGACGAGGACCTCAAGAAGGCCGACGAGAAGTATCCACCCCGCATCGAGGGGATCAAGCAGAAGTACGCCCAGGACAAGAAAGACCTCGACGAGTCGTACCGTCAGACCAAGCAGGCCACCAAGCAGGCCTATGACAAGGCCTGGCAGGACTTGATCGACACCTGGACCGGTGGGATGAGCCGGATCGACGCCGCCTTGCGCGGGGTCAACGAGGAGGCGGCCCGGCGGTTCCTCGATTGGATGCAGCCGGAGCTCGACGGCTGGACGCCCCCGGCGGAGGTCCCGCCGGGTCTGAGATTCGGCGTCTTCTCGGTCGACCTGAGCCAGTTCCCCAACGGCCTGCCCCGCGACCCCCGGCTGAAGTCGGTGCCGACTCACTTCGACCTGCCCGCACTGGTGCCGTTCCCCGTCCAGGCCTCGATGCTGATCAAGGCGGCCGACGCCGGCAGGGACCAGGCCATCACCTTGCTCCAGGCGCTGATGCTCCGGTTCCTGACCTCGGTCCCGCCGGGCAAGGTCCGCTTCACCATCATCGACCCGGTCGGCCTGGGCGAGAACTTCGCCGCCTTCATGCACCTGGGCGATTATCACGAGCTGCTGGTCACCAACCGGATCTGGACCGAGACGCCCCACATCGAGCAGCGGCTGACCGACCTGACCGAGCACATGGAGAACGTCATCCAGAAATACCTGCGCAACGAGTTCGAGACCATCGAGGAATACAACACGATGGCCGGCGAGGTCGCCGAGCCGTTCCG
The DNA here is from genome assembly GCA_021324445.1 of Isosphaeraceae bacterium. Classification (GTDB taxonomy): domain Bacteria; phylum Planctomycetota; class Planctomycetia; order Isosphaerales; family Isosphaeraceae; genus JAJPJC01. The sequence goes on along the minus strand of JAJPJC010000351.1, from coordinate 5,252 downwards.
CGTGGTGGTGGTCGCCAACTTCCCGACCAATTTCAACGACACCTCGATCCGGCGGCTGATCAGCATCGTCAGCAACGGCGCCCGGTGCGGGGTCTACGCCCTGATCCTGCTGGACACCAAGCTGACGCTCCCCTCGGGCTTCCAGCTCAAGGACCTCGAGAACCACTGCGTCAACCTGGTCTGGAAGGAAAGCCGCCTGGCCTGGCGCGAGCCCAACTTCGGCCGGTACCCCCTGGCCCTGGATGCGCCCCCGGATCCGGAGCGGTTCTCCCAGTTGCTCCACCGCGTCGGCGCCGCGGCGCGCGACGCCAACCGGGTCGAGGTGCCCTTCGAGTTCATCGCGCCCAAGCCCGACCAGTTCTGGAGCTTCGAGACCAGCAAGGGAGTCGACATCCCGCTGGGCCGCGCCGGCGCGACCAAGCTCCAGCACCTCCGGCTGGGCAAGGGGACCTCGCAGCACGCGTTGACCTCCGGCAAGACAGGCTCGGGCAAGTCGACCATGCTGCACGCACTGATCACCAACGGCGCGCTGCGGTACAGCCCCAACGAGCTGGAGCTCTACTTGATCGACTTCAAGAAGGGGGTCGAGTTCAAGGTGTATGCCGCGATGGAGCTGCCCCACGCCCGGGTCATCGCCGTGGAGAGCGAGCGCGAGTTCGGCCTGAGCGTGCTTCAGCGGCTGGACGTGGAGCTCAAGGAGCGCGGCGAGATCTACCGCCAGGTGGGCTGCCAGGACCTGGCCGGCTTCCGCGAGGCCCGGCCCGACGCGATCATGCCGCGGATCCTCCTGATCATCGACGAGTTCCAGGAGTTCTTCGTCGAGGACGACAAGATCGCGCAGGAGGTCTCGCTGCTGCTGGACCGGATGGTCCGCCAGGGTCGTGCCTTCGGCATGCACGTCATCCTGGGATCCCAGACCCTGGGCGGGTCGTACTCGCTGCCCCGGGCCACCCTCGGCCAGATGGCCGTGCGGATCGCCCTGCAATGCAGCGAGGCCGACGCCCATCTGATCCTCAGCGAGGACAACACGGCCGCCCGACTGCTGACCCGGCCCGGGGAGGCGATTTACAACGACGCCAACGGCATGGTCGAGGGGAATAACCTCTTCCAGGTTGTCTGGCTCTCGGACGAACGCCGGGAGATGTACCTGGAGAAGATCCACGAGCTGGCCCGCGCGCACCAGATCCAGAAGCCCCCGCCGATCGTCTTCGAGGGGAACCTACCGGCCGACGTCCACAAGAACCCGCTGTTGAATCCCTTGCTGGAGGCGACGGAATGGCCGGCCGAGCCTCCCAAGGCCGACTCGGCCTGGCTGGGCGACGCGATCGCGATCAAAGACCCCACGGCCGTGGTCTTCCGGCCGCAGAGCGGCAGCAACGTGCTGATCGTCGGCCAGAACGACGAGGCGGCGCTGGCCATGATGATCATGTCGGCGGTGAGCATCGCCGCGCAGCATCCGCCGGTGGGCCCCGAGGCCTGTCGCTTCTACCTGCTCGACGGCAGCCCGGTCGATTCGTCGCTCGCCGGCCGGCTCGGCCAGCTCGCCGCGGTTCTCCCCCACCCGGTGACCAACGTCACCTGGCGGGACCTGGCCGCAACCTTCGCCGACCTGGCCGGGGAGGTCAAGCGCCGCCAGGAGGACGCCTCCGCCGATCAGGCCCCGATCTTCATCTTCATCTACGACGTCCAGCGGTTCCGGGACCTCCGCAAGTCGGACGACGATTTCGGCTTCTCGCGCTACGACGAGGACAAGCCCGCCCCACCCTCGAAGCTCTTCGGCGACGTCCTCCGCGACGGCCCGCCCGTGGGCGTCCACACCATCATCTGGTGCGACAGCGTCAACAACCTGAACCGGACGCTCGATCGCCAGGGGATGAAGGAGTTCGAGAATCGCATTCTGTTCCAGATGAGCTCCAACGATTCGAGCACCCTGATCGACGCCCCCGCCGGGAGCAAGCTGGGCGAGAATCGGGCATTGTATTACAGCGAGGAGGAGAACCGGATCGAGAAGTTCCGGCCCTACGGCCTGCCCGATCCGGAGTGGCTCGAAGGGGTGAAGCGGCGCTTCGCCGCCCGCCCGCGGCCCGCGGTCCCAGTCCCCGTGGCGGCCGACGGCAATGGCGCGCCGGCGGCGAGGGTCGAGAGCGTCCCCGTCGGCAGCGGTGCGGCCGCCGACGGCAACGGACCGGCCCAGGATGGCCCGGACCGCCTGGTCGAGTCGCACGCCCCGGCGGGCGAGGACCTGGGCGGTCCCACGAGGGAGACCCTTTGAGAGGAGACACACATGTCGACCGAAGCTGAGCCGCGCTACCAGCACCTGGAGACCCGCCCCGGCTCGAATTACCGACAGCTCTGGCTCAAGGGCCGGCGGATCCGCGCCGCGGTGGTCGACGAGGTCGTCCATGACCCGGATCCGCGCACTCCCGAAGAGTTCGCTCAGGAGTACCAGGTCCCGCTGGAGGCGGTCCTGGAGGCGCTCGATTATGTGGCGAGGAATCGGCCGCTGATCGAGCAGGAGCGGGAGCGCGGGTTGGCCAAGCTGCGCGCTCGGGGGTTCCTGGACGGGCCCGCACCACTATGAGGCTCCTGGTCGACGAGAACAAGAATAGCCCGCGGATTGCGGCACGACTCCGGGCTCAGGGGCACGACCCTGTCCTGGCTGGCAACGTCGGGTTGCTCTCGGCCTCGGATCCTCGGGTGCTGATCTGGGCGATCGCCCAGGCGCTCCCCGTCTTGACCCGGGATGACGAGGACTTCACGGATCGGCACGACCTGCTCATCGCCGGCGGCGGTCATCATCCGGGGATCCTCCTCGTCCTCTTTGACAGGGACCCGCGCCACAACCTGACGGATCGAGGCATCGCCACCGCGATCCGCAAGCTCGAAGCATCCGGCGTTCCCATCTCCGGTCACATGCATGTGCTCAACCAATGGCGCTGAGCGCCCGGCCTGAGCGCGCATCGATCGGACTACCCGAGAGGAGATACCCATGTCGACCGAGGCTCAGCCCCAATACCAACACCTGGAGGCCCGTCCCGGCTCGAATTACCGGCAGCTCTGGCTCAAGGGCCGGCGGATCCGCGCCGCGGTGGTCGATGAGCAGATCCACGGTCCGGATCCGATGACTCCCGAAGAATTCGCGCAGGAATATCAGGTCCCGCTGGAGGCGGTCCTGGAGGCGCTCGATTATGTGGCGAGGAATCGGCCGCTGATCGAGCAGGAGCGGGAGCGCGAGGCGGCCAGGATCCGCGCCCGGGAGCTGAGGGAGGCCAGAAAAGATGAGGTTCCTGGTCGACGAGAACATGAGCTACCCGCGCCTGGCCTCACAACTCCGGGCGCGGAGGCATGATCCCATCCTGGCCGGCGACGCCGGATTGCTCTCAGCCTCGGATCCTCGGGTGCTGATCTGGGCGATCGTCCAGACTGTACCGGTCCTGACCCGGGACCATGATGACTTCGAAGACCTGCACGACCTGCTCATCGCCGGCGGTGGTCATCATCCGGGGATCCTCGTCGTCCGCTTCGACAGTGACCCGCGTCACAACCTGAGTGATCGAGATATCGCCACCGCGATCACCAAGCTCGAATCATCGGGCATCCCTATCCTCGATCACATGCACGTGCTCAACCAGTGGCGCTGAGCGTCCAGGCCCGAAGGAGCAGTAGTTTCTTGTTCGAACACCGCGAGCGTTCGATACCCGATGTTCCTCCGATCGTGCGCGAGCCGTTGTTTCTGGGCCAGCGGGTGATCCCGACGCGCTTCTTCCTGGCCCCGCTGGCGGGCTATACCAGCCTGGCGTTCCGGCTGGCGGTGCGGCAGTGCGGCGGCCTGGGCCTGGCGACAACCGATCTGGTCAACGCCCGGTCGTTGATCGAAAAGCGGCCGCGCGCCTTCGAGCTGGCCGAGACTTGTGACGCGGATCGTCCGCTGTCGATCCAGATCTACGGGGCCGTCGCCGCGGAGATGGAGCAGGCCGCCCGCTGGGTGGAAGGGCAGGGGGTCACGGCCGTCGACATCAATATGGGCTGCCCGGTCCGGAAGGTCGTCAAGGGCGGGGGCGGCTCGGCCTTGATGTGCCAGATGGATCGGGCGGTGGACCTGGTCGCGGCGGTGGTCGCGGCCGTGCGGATCCCGGTGACGGTCAAGATGCGGCTGGGCTGGGACGAGGAATCGCTGACGGCGCCGGAGCTGGCCCGCGCCTTCGAGCAGGCCGGCGTGGCGGGGGTGATCGTCCACGGCCGGACCCGCCAGCAGGGCTTCAGCGGCTCGGTGAACCGCGCGGGGATCCGGGCCGTGGTCGCGGCCGTCGATCGGATTCCCGTCGTCGCCAACGGCGACATCCGCACCATCGCCGACGCCGCGGCGACTTTCGTCGAGACCGGCTGTGCGGCCGTCTCGATCGGCCGCGGGGCGCTGGCCAATCCCTTCCTCTTCCGCCAGCTCGACTGCTGGAGCCGCACCGGCCAGCCCGGCCCCGATCCCACCTACGACGAGCGGCTCGACCTGATGTGCGACCACTTCCACGGGCTGGTCGCGCGCCGTGGCGATCGGTTCGGCTGCCTGCAATTCCGCAAGACCCTCAAGTGGTATTTTCACTTCACCCGCATGCCCCGGCCGCTCTACAAACGGCTGATCAACCTCGCCAGCCCGGCCCTCTTCGACGAGGTCCTCGCCATCGCCCGGGCCGACGGGCCCGAGGCTCCGATGCCCGGACATTCCGAGGTGAATGTGCCCGTCCCCTCGGGGGCGATCGACAAGTGGTGAAGGCGGACAGCTCGCCGGGGAAGACCGCGAAAAGCCGGCCACATCCGGTTTTTTCCCCAGAAGTCGGCACCGAGCGGCCCTTTCGAGTAGCAGAGGGTCATCAAACTGAGAATTATGTCTTATCCCAGCTTGTGTATCATCTTTCTGTTCACGTTCCTCTTCTTGGATCTTCCGTCGCGACCCACCTGTGCGGTCCAACCAGGCTTTCACCACCGCCGGCCTGGGAGTACCACCCTGGAATTGACTCACGAACGCGTCGATGATGGTCCCCTGCGGTTGCGGCGGCGGATGAGAGGGATCTTGGGAGGAGGGGTCCTGGTCCCGAGGTCCAGGGGCTGACGCCCCTGGCTCCGTCCGATCGCCCCTCCCGGGCTTACAATACAGACTCTGAGCTTGACTTCTGCCCTTTTAAGGAATTCGTAATGGGCCGGCGGACTTGGCAAAGGCGGACCACCTTGTTAGGAGCATGGGTAGCTCTCCACCCCAT
>JAJPJC010000035.1 GCA_021324445.1 Isosphaeraceae bacterium | reverse complement strand
GCGTGCGTTTGATTCGTATACCAGTTCGGACGGGGGAAACACCTGGACCGCGCCGACTTCCGGATCGCCGGTCTTGCCGCCCGCCTCGTACGCCTCCGTGCCGGGCGGCGACGTGCCCCTGTTGCTCCAGGGGAGCGCCACGACGTACGCCAAGACCGTCAAGGACGTGGTGGGGAGTACGTCGCGGAACGCCTCGTGGGAGCTGGACGGCTACTCCAACTACACCAATGGCTCGCTGTCCAACGCGGCATCGGGGCAGAGCAACTATGCGAGCGCGCCGTTCTACGGTTATACGCAGGGTCCCGGCTACTACGGCAAGACCTTCTTCATCTGGCCTCCCGACCCGCGGCAGCCCTTGACCACGTCCAGTAACGCGACTCAGATCAAGCAGTTCCTCACCGACTTCGGCTACACCAGCACCGACTTCAGTGGCTCGACGACCGGCCCGCCCCTGAACGGCATCTACAACGCCACCGCCACGCCGGGCAGTCAGACCTGGCCCTGGCCCAACGACGGCGGCGCGTCGCTAAGCAGCTACCTGACGGCGAACGTTTACATCCCCGGGGGCAGCCGCAAGCTCACCACCAGTGATGCCCAGTACCAGCAGATCATGCGCCTCTACTCCTGGAACTACGTGATCGACAACCTGGGCACCACCCCCTGCGACTGGCGCGTGCGCTTCTTCGGCACGAACAACAATACCAAGCTGTTCAACTCCTCCGGATCCTTGAACCTGCCCGGCAGCTCCACCTTCACGATCAACTACAACGAGATCCTCCGCTGGATCACCCAGTCGGCGAATCCGTTCCCGACGCAGTTGCGGGCAGGCCGCATCAAGTATTACGGATCAATCCCGACTCAGATTACCGGCACCTGGCCCAGCTACGGGAGCACCGATCAGCGCTTCTGGGTCGAATTCATCGACTACGTGCTCGGATTCAGGCAGACGTCCGCGGGCGTCTACCAGGACATCAGCGCCATGGCCGGCTACGGCAGTGATTTCACCTGGGGGACCGTGAGTCTCAACTCGCCCCCGTCCGCGACTCAATACATGAACTACACCGACAACCCGGCGCGCCCGCTGCTGCGCTTCTGGTTCGGCCCCATGGCCATGGTCGATTATATGCATAATTATAATATGGAAGAATACGCACAAAATTTTTTCATGATGCAGCCCGGGGACAGTTACGAGGCACCGATCTATCCGGCCAAGCAGGCCTACGAGGCCGCCATCAGCACGATGCAGAACAACCATCCCAACGACTGGTTCACCATCGTCCCTTATAGCTGGCCGCGCAGCTCGGCCAGGGCTGGTTTCGGGAGGTTCAATTGCGTGCGATGCCCGATGGGGACGAACTACAACTACGGGACATCCGCTCTGATAGCCCCCTTCTCCACCATCAATGCCGATGGTTCCCCGAACCTGACGGAGGTGACTCCTTACGATCCCGACCCGGCCACCGGTTCGATTCCCTCGAGTAACTTCGTGGACGCGCCACGCGCGGACGGGGATACGTGCTTCGCCATGGCGCTGATGCTGTGCTACAACCAGTTTGCCGTCACCCCGACCTCGGATTCGACCCTGCGGACCTTCGTGACCAACTCCCCCATCACCTTCCCCGCGGGCATGGCCGGCGGCATGGGGCGCAAGGGTGCCCAGAAGGTCGTGATCTTCGAGACCGACGGCCTGGCGAACACCTCGGCGACGGCCAGCCTGGTCAACGCCGGAAGCTACAAGTATTACAAGATTCGTTATGACATGAACCGGCCGAGCTCGAGCGAGTATCCCTCGATCGGCGTGTCAACGATCAACGATCCCACGGTCCTGAGCCAGGTGTATTCCCTGGTCCAGCAACTGACGAGCGATTACGGCACGGCGCGGAATCCGTTCCGGCTGTACGCCGTCGGCTTCGGGCCCGTGTTCCAGGGGTCGAACGCCAGTGCCGCCCTTCGGACCTTGCAAACGATGCAATACTATGCCGGCACCCAGAGCAGTGCGTCCACTCCGCTGGCCTCGAACCAGATTGTTACCGGGACGGACGCGCAGATGTCGTCGAACATGATTGCGACCTTCACAAGTATCTTGCAGAACGGCGTGCAGATCGCACTGACCCAATAGCCATGCCCACACCGGTCGCCGAATTTGTCGACGTCACCAAGACATACCCGTCAACCTGGCGTCCGGGCCGGGGCGTCCAGGCCTTGCGCGGGGTCAGCTTCGCGGTCGAGCCGGGCGAGGTCTTCGCGCTGCTGGGCCCCAATCGGGCCGGCAAGACGACCCTGCTGAAGATCCTCCTGGGCTTGTGCCGTCCCAGCGGCGGCCGCGCCTTCCGGATGGGGTGCCCGGTTTCGGAGCGGAGCACCCTGGCCCGGGTCGGCTACATGCACGAGAACCAGGGTTTTCCCCGCTACCTGACTGCCGCCTCACTCCTGAAGTTCGCTGGCACCTTGGCCTCAATTCAGCCCGCGGTCCTGCGCCCCCGCGTGCCGGCGCTGCTGGAGATGGTGGGGCTGTCGGACCGCGCCCGGGAACCGATCGCCCACTACAGCAAGGGGATGGTCCAGCGCCTCGCCCTGGCACACGCCCTGCTCGCCGAGCCGGACCTGCTGGTCCTCGACGAGCCGGCGGAAGGGCTCGACTGGGCCGCACGGGGGCTGCTCCGAGAGATCATCGCCGCGCACCGCCGCGCGGGCAAGACCGTACTCGTCGTCTCGCACGCGCTCGCCGAGCTGACTCCGGCCTGCGACCGCTTGGCCGTCCTGGTCGAGGGACGGCTCGCCTACTGCGGACCCCTCGCCGCGATCCTGCGCGATCCCGACACGGGTCGCCAGCGGTCCCTCGAAGCGGCGTTGGCGCCGATCTGTCGACCTTGACGGGGCATGCCATGAACATTCGCACCAACCTCGCTATCGCAGAGCAATTGATCCGAGACACTTTTCGCCAAGCCCGCGCGTCCGGAATCGCCGGGATCCTCCTGGCGGTCACGGCAATCTGCGTGGTGCTTTGCCTGAGCGTGCGGGTCTCGGGAGACGTGGCGCTTCAGGGTGGGGACGAACCAGTACTCTTCCTGCCCCAACCGCTACCGGGCACTGTTCCCCCCACGACCGCAGCCGACCGCGGGGTCCACTCGGTGCTCGAAGCCAACCCGGAACTGGCTCGGCGCGAGGGGATTGAAACGATCAGCGGCAGCTTGACCCTGGCTTTCGGTGCCGTGTCCTTTCCCCTGACACGCGAGCGGGCCGATGCCATCGGTTTCCTCGAATTACTCCTTGCCGGCGGCGTTGCCGGCACCTTCGGACTCCTGCTGGCCCTCGTCTGGACCGCGGGATTCTTCCCGTCGTTCCTGGAACCCCACGCGGCACCCACCCTGCTCGCGAAGCCGGTCGCACGCTGGCAGTTGCTCCTCGGCAAGTACCTCGGCGTCTTGACCTTCGTGGGGTTCCAGGTTGCGCTTTTCATCGTCGCGACCTGGCTCGCCCTGGGCGTGCGCACCCAGGTCTGGAACCTGTCGTACTTGTGGTGCATCCCCCTGCTGCTGCTCCAGTTCGCCATCTTTTACAGCATCTCGGTCCTGCTGGCCGTGGTCACTCGGAGCACGATGGCCTGCCTCTTCGGCTCCGTACTCTACTGGCTCCTGGCCTGGGGGATCAACTGCGGCAGCGTGATGGCTCGCGGCCTCCCAGGACCCGAGTACGTCCCATCCTTCGCACTCGCCTTGGCCGACGCGGCCTACTGGATCTCCCCCAAACCCATCGACGCGCAACTGATCCTCTTCAACATTCTGAGGGCTGAACATCATTTCGAGAGACCAGTGATATTCAAACTCCTCGAGTCCGGGTGCGGCTTTTCACCGCACCTGTCGATCCTCTCGTCACTCGGGATTACGGGCGTGTTGCTGGCTTTGTCCGCCTTCGAGTTCGACCGGGCGGACTATTGACAGATGCCGGCGAGCGCCGCAGCCGCGGCGGTATGGGGCGGAAGCGCGGACCGCCGCTTGCCGGCACCACGGCGACCGCATCCGGCTCGAGTCGGTCGCCGCGGAGTTTCCGATTCAGGCGACTGGCCGATCTTTTGTGATCCACGACACAGGAATGAGACCAGGCCCGGAACTGGTCAGATCCCCGATCCCTCGCGTTCTCGGCAATCCCCGCTTCCCGCTGGGGCGTTCTCCGGCGATCTGAAGTTTGGAATCTGGAATCTGGAATTCCGAATCTGAAGTCTGGAATCTGGAATTCCGAATCTGAAGTCTGGAATCTGGAATTCCGAATCTGAAGTCTGGAATCTGGAATTCCGAATC